>NZ_MTAV01000124.1 GCF_002154695.1 Nostoc sp. T09 | reverse complement strand
AGTCTTTGATACTCGTGAATGAGTCTTTGATACTCGCGGACGAGTCTTTGATACTCGTGAGCGAGTCTTTGATACTCGTGAGCGAGTCTTTGATACTCGTGGGCGAGTCTTTGATACTCGTGAGCGAGTCTTTAATACTCGGTGACGAGTCTTTGATACTCGTGAGCGAGTCTTTGATACTCGCGGACGAGTCTTTGATACTCGGCGATGAGTCTTTGATACTCGTGAGCGAGTCTTTACTACTCGTGGACGAGTCTTTGATACTCGCAGACAAGTCTTTACTACTCGTGAATGAGCTTTTTATACTCGTGAATTAGTAAATAGACGACGCTGTAGGGCACAGGAGTGTTGTACCCCTGATGTAGATGTGGGTCAAATGCGTGATAATACTCGTGAAGGAAAATCGTGCATTCTCATTTGCGTGTATGTGCGAGAAAAAAGATCGCCTGTAAATAAAATTATCAAATCCTCACAAGTTTCTCAGATTTGTTACATAACCTCTTTCTATAGCCAAAACAAGGGTGACAACGATGGAAACCAAAAGACTGGCAAAATTTCTCCGTTTTTTGCAAGAAGAGTTGGCAATTCCGGCTGATGGTTTGCAACTGGCGTTGCGACATCCTGAGCAAAATCCGAGTTTGTTACCCATGATTCTTTGGCAATATGGGCTGGTGTCATTAAGCCAGTTAGACGAGATTTATGATTGGTTAAATCGAGTGTTTTAGCTCAAGTGCTATGACTAGACAAAAACGGCTTGGTATTCTTACCAGTGGCGGTGACTGTCAGGGGCTGAATGCGGTAATTCGCGCGGTGGTCAGCCATGCTACTCTTAGCTATGGCAGGCCAGTAGTGGGGATTCCTTATGCTACAAGAAGTTTGCTGGAAGTAAAGGCGATTGAGCTTTCTCTCCACGGTTTAGATTTGCGTGGTATAGATCCTTTGTTTTTCCTATACCATTAAGGATACTTGCGAACATCTGGCAGAGTTGCGCGATCGCTGGGGACGCAGATTTGCCATTGAGGTAGGGAATAGGGAACGCGGAACAGGAAACCAGCCAAGGGGCAATTTTCCAAAAATCAAACTGGATTCCTATAACTAACCAAGTTTTTACAAATCCAATTTTGCAAATCAAAACGCTTTAATAGCCTGAGTTTCCTGCTCCGTAAACTTCCTGATTATGTTTATCGAACGCTTCCATATCGTATGGATTAGCGGTTTGAGGACGAACGGTGTTGACAGCCGATTGTTTTTATGGGATGGGATTCTGATTCTCTGTTTTGCGTTGGGCGGGTTGTTGATAGCTTTTCGATTCATCAACATTAGCCTTTGGTAGTTCTGAAGATAGCGTTACCTCAGGCGAAACAGCGTTCACAGCATTCTCAGCAACCCATGCATTTCCTTCAATCCAAGGATTAGCAAAGGTAGTTTCAGCAATCAGTAACACTGAGGCAATCAATAATATCAGTGTTAAAAACACAGTTCTCCACATAAAACTTTTCCCAGTTTGATGAGCAAGGTTTTACCTTCACTCTAAACCAACTGCTAATTAAATAACTCAGTAGACATAAATCAACACAACTTTGCAAGTTATTAAAACTGGGGCTGGAAGGGGGTAAGGGACTTCCAAATAAATAATTATCCCATCGCTTTTGATGCTGGGGAGGCTGGGGGAGAAAGAATCTGATCGTCGTCTTCGCGTCTCAAAATTGGATAATTTAATTTCTGGAAGACCCTAAATGAGTTTAAGTACCGTCTTTCGTAGTACTGCTAAATTCATCCAACAATATATTTTTATATAGAAATCTGGTTGATTTTTGAAAAAATGACCCTTGGCTTCTTCTTTCCTGTTCCTTATTCCCTTTTCCCTAACTCTACTTTGTAAGTTCAAAAATCAAATCTAATTACTATATGTGCCTTAAGTTATATGCCCATTGGTAAGTAACTTAGCTTAAATTTTCTAATTTTCCACCTATATAGCATGAAGATTTTTAGCGAATTCAGCCGCCAGCAAGAGGAAAATAATTGCAATACTTCTTAGGCTGATACATAGATAATTGCAGCCAGTTTGGAATAACTTATGCCTCTCTACAAACTCGAAGATTTTGAACCTAGCTACCGAGAAATCTTTGGTGGTGATGACGTTAAAGCCTTAAATCTCTACACTCAAGGAGGAGTGAGAGTTGGCTCAGTTGCCGATGCTTTAGTTGACCAAGATGGTCGTTTCCGCTATCTAGTTATTGACACAAGTTTTGAAGGTGGTAGTAAGAAAATATTACTACCTATTGGTCTTGCTCATATTAATTATCCAGAAAACCGAGTATATGTTGATGGGTTGAGTAAAGAGCAGGTTGAGCGTTTACCTGAATATCACGAAAACATTGTCGTTAATGAAGATTATGAACAGAATGTCCGCAATGTTTATCGTTCACCCAATAGTCAATTAACTGGTGAGCAGGGAATTTCTAGTTACCAGGCACCTGAGTTATATGAATTGAACGCGCAAGATCAACAAACGATCAAACTATATGAAGAACGATTAATTGCTAATAAAAATCGTATTAAAGCCGGAGAAGTCACAGTTGGTAAGCACATTGAAACGGAAACTGCACAAGTTTCAGTACCTCTTCAAAAAGAGCGCGTTGTTATTGAGAGAGTGACTCCAACCACAGAAACTGTAGTAAATTCACAAGAATTACAATTCCAAGAAGGAGAAGTAGCACGCATAGAACTTTACGAAGAAACACCTGAGATTCGTAAAGAAACGGTTGTGCGCGAAGAAGTCCGAGTTAGAAAAGTTGTAGATAGCGATACTGTTGAAGCACAAGAGACAGTGCGTCGCGAAGAGTTAGATATTAATACTTCAGGTAATTTGGATGTGAACGAAACAAATACGCCAAGAGACAGAGCTATTTAATTAGCTAGACTCCTGTCTTAGCTATTTAGGCGATTGCAATCAGCTTAAAATCTCAAAATATGGGAATTTTGCAGCTAGCGATCGCTGTTCACTGTCCTCTGTAAGTATTAAGGCGTATTTGCTCTCAATTATTATCGCTATAGTGCAGGCAGAATTGATTATTATATCTGCCTGCATTATTAATTTTTTAAACAAAAATTAACCTAACAATTAAGAAATAATAACTAAAAAATTAAATTTTAATGAAATAAAAAATTAAATATAATACTCCTATTTGATTTTTGCAAAAATTCAGTACACCTCTACCTCGCTTATTTCCTGTTCGCCTACCCTTCTCTTGCGGAGACGCTATGCGGTAAGTAGAGCTATGCCCGAAGGGCTTTACGGGCTTGGTGCAGTTGCTTATGAGGGAAACCACCAAGATAAGACTGCTTTACCTGTTACCTCCCTACGCAAGTAATTTCAGGAGTCAAATCAGATTGCTATATCTACTTCTTAAGTTGAACATTTATAAACTTAATTCAGTCGTGGGAAAGATGGAAAAAGCTCAATAAAATTCTAGTTTAGTTAATAGCAAATGAAAGTAAAAATTTGAGGGAAAAATATAATGGCACTTTACAAACTAGATGATTTTGATCCCAACTACCGCGATACTTTTCAGGGTGATGATATTAAAGGGCTTGGGGTCTATGCAGAAGGCAGAGATGAAAAGATTGGTAGCGTCAGCGATGTTTTAGTAGATGATGAAGGACACTTCCGTTATCTAGTCGTTGACTTAGGCTTTTGGATTTTTGGTAAAAAAGTATTGTTACCTATTGGACGTGCTCGGATTGACTATAATACCGATCGCGTCTACGCCATTGGCATGACCAGAGAGCAAGCAGAAGATTTACCAGAGTTCAACGAACGCTCAGGAGTCGATTACGACTATGAAGAGCGAGTACGCGGGGTGTATCGCCGTCCTGTAGATGCAACACGTTCTGTAGATGCATCATCTGTTGTTGATACACCAACACCTCTAGATGCTTCTGCACCTCTAGATACGAACTATCAGCCATTAACAACACCAAACTATCCTACTTATAACCGCGATACATACACTTACGACCACGAGCCTTCTTTGTACAACATCAATGAACGTGATAATCAAACTCTGAAATTGTATGAAGAAAGGCTAATTGCTGGTAAGAGACGGCAGAAAGCTGGAGAAGTAGCCATTGGGAAGCGCGTGGAAACTGAGACTGCAAGTGTATCAGTACCTTTGGAAAGAGAGCGCGTGGTCATTGAGCGTGTAACACCAACAGATGCTGGTAGCCCTGTTGCTCCTGGCGAAGCTAATTTCCGCGAAGGTGAAGTAGCTCGCGTGGAAATCTATGAAGAAACTCCTGAAATCCGCAAAGAAGCAGTTGTACGTGAAGAAGTGAGAGTTTCAAAAGTTGTAGAACAAGAAACCTCTGAAGCTCAAGCAACTGTACGTCGTGAAGAATTAGATGTAGATACTACTGGCGGACTGCCAATTGAAGAACGCTAATTAACTTAGTTATTAGCTCATAACTAATAACTAGTTAGACATGGTGCAGGTAGAGCTATTAGATAGCTTTGCCTGTGCTGTAAAATCAATCAGCAATATCAATATAAGTTTTGAATTTTTGAATTTTAGATTTTGCTTAAACTTGAGTCACATGATTGGCAAAGAGTTGAGCTATTAATAATTTTTTCTTGTTTGCGATCAGAGTGGCTAAAAGTATAGTTAGCCTAACCAAAAGTAGTTAATAATTTTTGCCTTATGAATAGCCAAACTGTGGCAAGAAAACCCGAGCTAGCAAATCCAGCAAATATTAATAAACGGGTTAGCAACCTGCTAGAAAATTTGGGCAGTAAAGTGAGAAATTTTGCTGTATTAGACAAAAAAGGACAACTGGTAGGTGAAGTCCGAGAGCTAGTTTTAGATGCAGGAAATCGGCTAAACTTAGTTATATCTCAACGAGTAAATCAATACAGTTTAGAATCTAGCGGCAAGCAATTAACAGATGGATATAAGTTGTTAAAATTGCGGAGCCAAAGAATTCAAAAAATTGACCATCCTACTCAATCGATTTTCGTGGATTTAGAAAAATCTGAAATAGAAAATATGCCTGAAAATTTAGAAGTTAACAAACCAGGTGCGCAGATAATATCAGATAGCTCAAATGAGAAAATAGTTAATAATCAAACTACAAATGGCAGCCTAGAAAATACAAATAGCAGCTTGGAAACTACAAATAGGAACATAGAAACTACAAATGTAGCAGAGATTAGTGAAGAAAATATTATTAATTTACTAGAAGAACGATTAGTTGTTAATAGTAACAAACGTAAAGTTGGCGATGTAATTGTTCGTAAAGAAATTGAAACTCGGATGGTGCAAGTTCCTGTCCGGCGTGAAAAATTAATTGTAGAACAAGTCAGCCCAGAACACAAACAGCTAGCAGAAATAGATTTAGGGCAAGAGGCTATTTCTAGTATTAATCTGACTGAAGAAGCAATATCTGAAGTTGCAAGCATTGACAATGGTTTAACTGTTAGTGGCTTGTTTACATCTCCTAAAATTGCTAGCCTACTTTTAAATGCGATCGCTCTAGAACAGCAATCCGGTTGTCAGCAGGTACGAGTGTCAATTGTTGTTGACAATGAGGAATATCGTCAGAAATACCAAGAGTGGTTTGACCGCTGTTCTCAAGGTCAAGCACCAAAAGCGTAAAAATCAGTTTTTATTTAAGTCAGCTAGTATTAGGGTGAGCATTGCTCATCCTAATTTTTTATTACAGCCTTTTTTATTTGAACTGCATATTTCGTAAGGGCACAACATTGTTGTGCCCTACTTTGTGGTTTATTCACCTGAAAATAGCTTGCGGAAATTATTCGTCATCGACTGTTCTCTTCTGTTTGGATGTATATACCCACTGTATAAGTGTATGGGGAATTACGGCGTTAAGTTAAAATCGTAAAACTGAGGGAATTAATCAAAGCTATGAAAGTGCTAATTTAGCAATTTGAATTTATCAGCAATAGATAACCACCTGGTTGTTACTTGCCCGAGCAAACCTAGTCATTTCAACGAACAGCAGTTCTTTTGGCTAATTCCAATGAGATTTCGATTGCAGAAACTTTTTCGGAAGCACAAGCCGCATCAGTCCCAGCGAGTTTGCATCAAAGTCAGGGACGGACAATTCCATATTGTGGGCTTAGGTGCTTGGTATTCTTACTGGCGCGACCCTTATCATCTGCTGTTAACAATTCCCTGGACTGGATTTTTGCTGCTAGCTGCTGTTGGGTATATAGCTACTAATGCCATATTTGCTTTAGCTTACCTGGCAGGAGGAAACTGTATTGAAAATGCTCGACCTGGCTCTTTTTTCGATGTCTTCTTTTTTAGCGTACAAACCCTGGCATCCATTGGCTACGGGGCGTTGTATCCTAAAACACTTTACGCCAATATAGTTGTCACTATTGAAGCAATGGCAGGTTTGATGGGAATTGCGGTCACGACAGGACTGGCGTTTGCGCGATTCTCCCGTCCGACTGCGCGTGTGCTTTTTAGCCGCGTCGCTGTAATTACACCCCATGATGGAGAACCAACTCTCATGTTCCGCACCGCCAATCAGCGTCGCAACCTAATTCTGGAAGCACAAATGCGAGTGTACATGATGCGGGATGAAATGACCTTAGAGGGGGATTACATACGTCGGATCTACGATTTGAAACTGCGCAGGAATCAGTCACCTAGCTTTACATTAACTTGGTTAGCGATGCATACCATTGATGAGTATAGTCCTCTGTTTGGGATGACCGCAGAATCTTTAGTTCAATCAAATACCACTCTTGTTATTTCGGTAAGTGGCATTGATGAAACAGTGGCACAGGTTGTCCATGCTCGTCATACCTATGGTGCTACTCAGATTTTGTGGAATTATCAATTTGTGAATATCATGCACGATACAGAAGATGGAAATCGCTACATTGATTACCAAAGCTTCCACGATGTGTTATCTCTAGATGAAGTGAGTTAAAAGTTAAACAGAAGTTTCAGTGGGTAATGGTTTAACTACAACTCGACCATTTTCAACCACAGTACAATTTTTGACTACACTTTTGCTGTGGTTGTCTGGAACATCTTGGCACTGTTTTTGATGAGAGATGTTTTGCTCCTGTTGTTGATTAAGGGTAACAACACAACACGAGCATGGTGTTGGAGACATATAAATTATTTTGACCTCTATATTAATTATCGCGCTACTAATAGCATTCGGCTAAAAAATTTGCTAGCTTGACACGACGCCGACACCCTAGAAGGGTGTGGCTACACGAACAAAGCCCACCTCCGTGGGCTGAGAAAGATCAGCCTGCAAAGACAAACTTGATTGATGAGTTCACTCATGGGGGAAATCACGTCAGTGTCTACAACAAAGCAAACCCATTCAAATAATACGTATCTTCAAGAGCTTCTTGATTCTGCCCGTAATTCTCCGTAACTCTGCTGTAGTAAACTGCAACTAAAGAGAAAGCCTAGTTGCAACATTTAATGGCAGTGTGAAAAAAATCCTGATTTTATCAGCAAATCCCAAGAATACGGACAGACTGCGCTTGGATGAAGAAGTACGAGAAATTCAGGCTGGTTTAGAACGTGCCAAGATTCGAGAGCAGTTTGAGATGATTACTAAATGGGCTGTGCGTCCTGAAGATTTGCGGCGATCGCTTTTAGATCATCAACCGGAGATTGTGCATTTCTCCGGACATGGCAAAGGGGATCAAGGTTTGGTTTTAGAAGATGATACCGGAAAGTTGCAATTAGTGAGTACAGAGTCACTGGGCAGGCTGTTTAGGTTATTTCAGGACAAGATAGAGTGTGTGCTGTTAAACGCCTGTTATAGTGAAGCGCAAGCTGAAGCGATTCACCAACATATTAATTATGTAGTCGGAATGAATCAGGCGATAGGTGATCGCGCCGCAATTAAATTTGCTGTCGGGTTTTATGATGCACTAGGCGCAGGTAGATCCTACGCTGATGCTTACGAGTTTGGGCGCATTGCCATTGATTTAGAAAATATCCCTGAGTATGCCACCCCAATCCTCAAAAGCCGCAACCCCCCATTTGCAAAACAACCAACACAACCAGAAATCTTACCCTTTCCCCCTTCCCCCTTACCCCTTCCTGTTCGGCTGAGCGAAGCCGAAGCCCCTTCCCCCAACTCCCAACCCAAACGCATCTTCATCAGCTACAAGCGTAGCGTCACCCCCGATGAACAAGTTGCATCGCAAGTCCATCAAGCGCTTGCTCAACATCACACAGTTTTTATCGACCAAATTATTACAGTAGGTACACGCTGGGCTGAACGCATTGAAGCAGAACTTCACCAAGCAGATTTTCTGATTGTTTTCCTTTCCGAGCATTCTGTCCACAGCGAGATGGTGGAGGCGGAAATTGCTACAGCCAACCGCCTGGCTAAGGAACAAAGCGGAAAACCGATGATTCTCCCGGTGCGGCTGGCTTATCTAGAACCGTTTCAGTATCCTTTGAGTGCTTATCTTGATGGGATTAATTGGGCAATCTGGCGAAATGCGGAGGATACAACGCCCTTGATTGCGGAATTGATGCAGGCGATTTCTGGGGGTGACTTAACTATTGGGGAAGCGAATAAAGCTGAATTACTTCAGCCACGTCAAGCATCAGCGTTACCTCAGCCTTTTGCTTCCGCACAGCCGATATCCCTGGAAATGCCAGAAGGGACGATGGATGGCGAGTCTCAGTTTTATGTGGAACGCGCTTGTGATGTTCTGGCTTTAAATGCGATTCAGCGTCAAGGTGTCACCATCACCATTAAAGGCCCCCGACAAATGGGCAAGAGTTCTTTGTTAATTTGCACAAGTAGCGCTGCGGTAAATGCAGGTAAGCGCGTGGCTTTCTTGGATTTTCAGTTATTCGATCAAGCCGCCTTAAGCAATCGTGACCTATTCTTTCGGCAATTCTGCACTTGGCTAACTGATGAAATAGAAATGGCAGATAGAGTTGATGAATATTGGAATCCGAAGCTAGGTAATAGTCAATGTTGCACCCGCTATGTCGGGCGTTATTTGTTGAAAGAATTTGGTCAGCCCTTAGTATTAGCAATGGATGAAGTAGAGAGGGCTTTTGATACCGAATTCCGATCCGATTTCTTTGGAATGCTTCGCAGTTGGCACAACAACCGCGCCACCACACCGATTTGGAAGCAACTTGATTTAGCCCTGGTGACTTCCACCGAACCCTACCAATTAATTGATAATCTCAACCAATCCCCGTTTAATGTGGGCGAGGTGATTGACTTAGAAGATTTTACAGCCGCACAGGTTGCTGACCTCAATCGCCGTCACCGTTCACCGCTGAACTCGAATGAAGAACAGCAGTTAATGGCGTTGCTGAGTGGACATCCTTATTTGGTGAGATTGGCGCTTTATTTAATAGCTAGCCAGCGCCTCACTACTGCTGAATTATTTGCCAAAGCTACGGCGGACAATGGCCCCTTTGGTAATCATCTGCGTAACCATTTGTTTCGGCTGCATAGCAAAGCAGAGTTAGTGCCAAGTATGCTCCAAGTAATTCGCCATAATAGTTGCGATGATGAGCGTGTTTTCTTTCGGCTGCGGGGTGCGGGTTTGGTGCGACGGGAGGGGAGAACGGTGATTCCGCGTTGTCAGCTTTACGCCGATTATTTCCGGGAGAACTTGCGTGGATAAATACTTGTCATTGCGAATGCAGCGTAGCGCAATGAAGCAATCGCAAGATTGTTGGGATTGCTTCGCTTCACTTCGTTGCGCTCGCAATGACAGTTTGGGGAATATGGGGAATAATTATGTCTAACCCAACCATTTACACAGTCGGCGGGACGGTGCAGGCTGGTGGTGGGATTTACATTCCCCGCCAAGCTGATGAGGAACTACTCAACCTGTGTCGGGCTGCGACTTTCGCCTATGTCCTCACGCCGCGCCAGATGGGCAAGTCGAGTTTGATGGTACGCACGGCGCAAACGCTGGCAGAAGAAGGAATACGGGCGGTAATTGTTGACCTTCAGGAATTGGGGGCGCAGGTTACAGCCGAACAATGGTACTTTGGCTTTTTGGTGAAGCTGGATGACCAACTCATGTTTGATACCGATGTGGTGAGTTGGTGGCAAGAACACGAACATTTGGGAGTTTCGCAACGGCTGACGCTGTTTTTTCAGCAGGTGTTACTGGCTGAGATAGAAGAACGAGTGGTGATTTTTGTCGATGAAATTGATTCCACTCTCAGCTTAGATTTTACCGATGATTTTTATACAGCGATTCGTTATCTCTACGTTGCCCGTGCGACTAATCCTGAGTTTCAGCGTCTTTCTTTGGTGTTGATGGGGGTAGCAACTCCCGGCGATTTAATCCGTGATGCCAAGCGCACACCATATTAATATTGGACAGCGTGTGGATTTGACTGATTTTACCTTTGAGGAAGCTTTACCCCTGGCTGAGGGATTGAAACTGATCGCAGATGAAGCGCAACAAGTACTGCGATGGGTACTGAATTGGACAAATGGACATCCCTATTTAACACAGCGCCTCTGCCGTGCCATAACTGAACAAGGTAAAAACGGTTGGTCAAAAGCCGATGTTGACCGCGTAGTTCGTAATACTTTCTTGGGCGCAATGAGCGAGCAAGATAATAACTTGCAGTTTGTGCGGGATATGTTGACTAAACGCTCACCTGACTCAGAGGTTTTGACTACATACCGGGAGATTCGGTTAGGTAAGCGTCCGGTTGTGGATGAGGAACAGTCAATAGTTAAGTCTCACCTGAAGTTGTCGGGGGTGGTGCGGCGTGAGCAGAATGTTTTGCAGGTGAGAAATCAAATTTATCGGCAAGTATTTGACCGGAAGTGGTTGAATCAACATTTGCCGTTTAACTTGCGGGATAGGTGGGAGCAGCTAAAACCTGCGCTGCCTTATGTGGTGGGATTGCTGATATTTTCGGGTTTAATGACGGGAGTGGCTGTGTATGTGAATGAGCAGCGTTTAATTGCTCAAGATGCCCAGCAAGAAGCAGATAAACAGCGGCAAATAGCAGAACAGCAACGTAATGAGGCACAAAGGCAAGCCGATAATGCTCGACAACAGCAGCAAATGGCAGAGAAGCAACGCCTGGAAGCAGACAAGCAAAAACGCTTTGCTCAACAGCAGCAGCAAAGGGCAGAAAAAGGAGAAGCGCAAGCAAAGACTGCACAACAGTTAGCAGAAGAACGGGGAGAAGGTTTAAAAGTTGCTCTCAAGAATGCCAAAGCGGCTAAAGATGCCGAAGCCGAACAGCGTCAGTTAGCTGAAGAGGGTAAAAGGCAAGCAGAAAAGAATTTGCAAGAAGCCAACAAGCAGCGAAATATTGCTCAGGCGCAAACACAGCAAGCAGTCGCCGCCAAAGCAGATGCAGAGAAACGCCGTGTTAATGCCGAAATTATCGCTGAGAGTCTCAAGTCACAAAACCTGCTGGCATCAAATTTAGAGCTTGATGCTTTAATAGCAGGCTTGAAGTTAGGCAAGCGACTACAAAAACTAGATAAAAATGTCGAAGCAGATACCCGCGCTTTAGCGGTAGCTACTCTCCAACAGGTAGTTTATGGTGTTAGGGAACGAAACCGACTAGAAGGCCATAGCTTTTGGGTCATGAGTGTGGTATTCAGCCCCGACGGCAAAACCATTGCCACCGCCAGTGATGACAACGCGGTGAAGTTGTGGAATCTCTCTGGACAGGAGTTGCAAACTCTCAAAGGCCATAGCAGTAGGGTCAATAGCGTGGCATTCAGCCCCGACGGCAAAACCATTGCCACCGCCAGTGATGACAAGACGGTGAAGTTGTGGAATTCCTCTGGGCAGGAGTTGCAAACTCTCAAAGGCCATAGCAATTTGGTCAATAGCGTGGCATTCAGCCCCGACGGCGAAATCATTGCCTCAGCTAGTTCTGATACCAATTTAAATTGGAGACAGGGCAGATAAGGTAAACTGAGAATTGTTGTTTAGA
>NZ_MTAV01000123.1 GCF_002154695.1 Nostoc sp. T09 | reverse complement strand
TCCCCCAGTGGGTTTGAGCCAACTAGGGGAGTTAGTTATCAGGGTGCATCTACCATTTAACTGTTCTTTAGATAACTACCATCATCCGGATAAAATTCCACAAGTATTGAGTTTGCTCTGGTTTACCAAGCATAAAAAAGCCCCCAGTAGGCGTTAGCCCACCAGGGGAGTTAGTTATCAGGGTGCATCTACCATTTAATTGTTCTCAGGTGAACCCCCATGCTCCGGATAAATTTACTAAAATGTGTATTTTAGTTCTGTGTCAAACAAAATTTAGTGGATTCTAGCTGGCAATGACACAAAGAAGGGGCGTTGAACCATATACCTGGCTTGAGAATAACTGCGTTGGAGTTTATTGCTATTTGCCAACATAAAAAAATCCCCAAGTAGGCATTCGCCAACCAGGGGAGTCGAAGATCAAGGTGCATCTACCAATAAAGTGTTCTAGTCCAATACCTACCAATCCGGATAAAGTTATAAAAGCTGAAAACGTAAAATAAGGAGAATTCAGAAACATTCAGTGGCAAGATGCATCTAAGGTATCAGAAGAAGCGAAAAATCGACTTGAAACTTTCGCGTTTCAATCCAGATTTAGGAGGCGAATAGGAGAAGTTGTGACCCAGGAATTTCACATTTCCGTAACCCCAGTAGGGCAAAATGACTACTTGGTGCGGACGGAACAAGTCGCGCCTGGGGTGCCATTGGCAGAAGAACTGGTGACTTGGCCTGTAGCTGATTGGTTAGCGGCTGCGGGGCATCTGATGAATGACCCGTTGAAGTCAGTGTTGCAAGGGGATGCGTTTGCAAGGAACTCTGTAAACCTAGTGGCGTTGGGTCAGCAATTTTATAATGCACTGTTTCAAGGCACTCTCAGAGATAGTTGGATTACGGCACAGGGTATTGCCCAGAACCACCAACAGGTATTGCGTTTACGCTTAGGGCTAAAAGACACTAGGTTAGCTCGTCTGCCTTGGGAAGTAATGCACGCAGGGGATCGTCCTTTAGCCACCGGACCTTATGTCGCTTTTTCTCGCTACCAAACTGGAATTTTGCCAGCTTCTCGTTTGCCATCGAAAAACATACCACAACCCCTAGAAGAAGGTGGTGTGAAAGTATTGATGGTGATAGCATCTCCTACAGATCAAGCCCGTCTCGATCTACTCAAACATGAGGCCATCAAACTCCAAGCTGAGCTTAACCGTCATGTACCGCGAGTTGCTGAAAGTGGCAATTATGTTCCAGACATAGAACTCACGTTGCTAGATCAACCGGGGCGGGAAGAATTGACGCAAGCTTTGGAGCAAGGACGATACCATGTCCTGCACTATTCCGGTCATAGCAACCTAGGTGTCAACGGCGGTGAAATTTATCTGGTCAGTAGCAGAACTGGCTTAACAGAAACCTTAAGTGGGGACGATCTGGCGGGCTTGCTCGTCAACAATAATATCCAAATGGCTGTGTTTAACTCCTGTTTGGGAGCATACAGAGCTAACTCTGATACTACTGAAGAAACAGGAGAACGTAACCTTACAGAAAGCTTGGTGAAACGCGGACTGAGGAGCGTGTTAGCCATGTCAGAGCGAATTCCTGATGAAGTAGCGCTGACGCTCACACAACTGTTTTACCGCAACCTGAATCAGGGCTATCCTGTGGATTTGTGCGTAAGTCGGGTGCGCCAGGGTTTAATTTCTGCCTATGGTTCGCACCAGATGTACTGGGCGTTACCAACTCTCTATCTGCAACCAGAATTTGACGGATTTCTCAGCCCAGAAATTCCTGAAAGTGCAGAACTATTGAATGAGTACAATCCAGCCTCAAGGTCAAATCAAACTGCGATGTACTCTGCTGTGGCAGATGAAACTGATATGCCTTCGGCTATAGAAGATATGATTCCTTCTGGTTTAGCGCGTGAATCTTCGGGGCTGGACTGGCTAGGAGAAGAGACTTGGGGCGATCTCGTGGATGAAATTGAGTATGATGACCCAACCTACGCAGAAGATTCAGCTCTTGTTTCAGATTTGTTTCGCCAGCTAGATAAACAAACAGGAACTTCTGAGCAATCTTCTATGAATGCAGAACTTGTGCAACAAGTAAATGAAAATAATCTGCGGTCAAGACAAGTTTCTCAGGAGATGACTGTACCGGATCAAGAAGCCAGCTTTTGGGAAGAAGATCCGGTTGCATCAACTGAAACTTCTACTAATTTTGCAGGTGATTGGCATAATTCCTCTTTTGGAAATGCACAACAAGTCTCTTCAAAACGAAACCACCGACGCAAAATCTGGCCGATTGTCGGTATGGTGGGAGCAAGTGCGATCGCAGTTTTTGTTGGTTTGAGTTGGTGGCAAAACCACCAAGTTTCAAAGTTACCTGACATCCCAGCAATTCCTACCCAGTCACTCACAGCCGAAAATTCCCCTCCCATCGATTTAAAGACGGCTGCAACTGGAATTATCACCGCTACTGCTACTGAAAAATTGAGCCAAGGTGACTTGCAGGGTGGACTTGAGGCTGTGGAAGAACTACTTAACCGTGGCGCACTTCCTCCTGCTCAAACGGCCCTAAATCTTGTGCCGCAAAAGCAAGCTAATAATCCCGCTGTCAACTTTTTTAAAGGAAGATTAGCTTGGCAGTTCGTCCAAATTAAAGATAAAAAATATAGTATTGATGATGCTCGCCGTTACTGGGAAACTGCTGTAAAAGCTGACCCAGATTCGTTTTTGTACAATAATGCCTTGGGATTTGCTTACTATGCCGAAGAAAATTTAAATCGAGCTAATGACTCTTGGTTTAAGGCTTTGAACTTAGCTTTGAAACAACAAAACCTTGCTAGTACTACACAAGTAGCAATAAAAGCAACTACAATACCTAAGGATGCTTTAACTTCCTATGCTGGATTGGCTCTAGGATTGTATAAATCTGCATATAATCAACCAAGTGATAAACAATCTCAATATCTAAGTGAAGCGATCAAATTGCGTCAAATGGTGATCAAGGATGATCCTGTAAATTTCCAGGTAGATAAATTAAGTAATAATTGGTTGTGGACAGAAAAAGCAATTGCTGATTGGCGATCGCTCCTTCAGGAAAAAAGTCAGAAGCAGTAACTAAATATAAGATTTAAATTTTTTAAGTTTTTTATTCCAGTTGATGAGAAACTTAAATGAGTTAGAGGTGTTGTAGGGTAAATTTTGCCCACTCTTGAAAAATGCGATCGCTCATCTTCAGGAGACACTTTTAGCGCCATATCTGGAGTTTGCCTAAGGATGTTCAGCTAATGCGATTCCATTTTGAATTAAAAGTCTTTTCTTCAAGCCTGGATTACTTTCTACCCCCATTGCTTATAAATAGATTAATTACAGATTAATTACTCACTGATTTCAACTAAAAAGTATCATCAGACACACTTATTTATTAGTCATCAGTTATTTTACTGCTACCTATCAGCACAATTAATCAGGGATCGCTTGCTGTATTGTTCACATTTTGTTACAAAAGTACAAAGAACTTCTAGAGACCCAAAACCTCATGTTCGGCGGACTTACTGGTTTAACAGATTCTAAAGGCACAGATTGGGGAGAGCGGATGCTCAACACAGTCGCCAGCCAAACGATTCGCCACCTGTTTACCCAAAGCGAGTCAGTAGAAGTCTTTGTGCGCTGCTATCCCTCCAGCAAACTGTTGCAAGGCAGCATTGATAGTTTCAAGATGAGTGGACGTGGCTTAGTCATCCGTAGAGATTTTGCGGTAGAGGAAATGTCCTTTGAAACGGATGCAGTTGCCATTGATTTCGGCTCGGTTTTAAGTGGCAAATTAACTCTCAAACAACCCACCCAAGCGATCGCCCAAGTAATCTTATCAGAAGCAGGTATCAATCAGGCTTTTAATGCCGAACTGGTCAGAAAGCGTCTTGTTAACCTGAATTTGCCTACCTTAACGGCGCTATCTGGTGGAAAACCAGTATCTTTTCCTGAGATTCAGGTACAACTATTGCCAGAAAATCGCTTGCGGATTTTGGCAAAGGCTGATTTAGATAATGGCGAACTCGTACCCCTGAATATGACTGTCAGCCTAGCTGTGGAACGGCGAAGACGAGTTTCTTTCCAAAATCCTCAAATTGAACTTGACCTTGTACCAGAAGCACAACGGGAAATATCGCGAACCCTGAGTTTAGCACTGGTAGAAATTTTAGATAATATGGTCGATTTGGATCGCTTTGATCTAGATGGGGTGAAAATGCGACTCAACCGTTTAGAAACTGAAGGTCAAAAGTTAATTTTTAGTGGATATGCTGAGATTGAGCGTATACCTAGTAGTTCTTGATAACTATAAAATAAATTAAAAGCTGCCTAGAGTCTTCTGGACTGCTTTATAATCCCCAAATCGCAGTGGGAAGCCAAAACTCGTTCTAAGGGTGAAAGGGATAGTTACTGCGTTGCCGTCAGGAGCAAATTTTTTTGCGCTTCGCGTCTACGCTCCCCTCGCAATGACTATAAATATTTTTGTTTAGGTACTTAGCAACTGCCGTCAAGTGGCGTGCTCTCCCCCATAAGCAACTGACGTTAGCGTTAGCAAGTCTTCTCCCAGGGGGAGACGATAGCGCAGCGTTAGCGGGTTATCGAGCGTCACCCAACGTCAGTTGTTTTTTACTCATTTGATAATCCCATCCTTTGTGGGCGGTAGTCTAATCTTTGCCAGTGACTACTAACAAAAAATCCCCCGACTGAAGTCTGAGGGATGAGTTAATAGAATTTTGAAATTAACAAAATATTTTCTATCGACCAATACCTACATATTGGAAACCAGCCCTTACTAAGGTTTCAGGATTCAGGAAGTTACGACCATCAATAATCACTGGGTGATTCATCAGCGTTGCCATCTTCACGTAGTCCAGAGTGTTAAACTGCTGCCATTCAGTTACCAGTACTAAAGCATCGCAGCCGTCGGCTAATCTTTCAGCATCAGTTTCCACCAGCACGCCGGAAAGACCATGACGTAGACCAGTTTGAGAGACAATCGGGTCGTAGGCTTTAACTTTGGCTCCCAATCGGTTTAGCTGTTCAATCAGGTTAAGTGCTGGAGCATCGCGTAAATCGTCGGTATCTGGCTTAAAGGTTAGACCAAGTAGACCTACTGTTTTGCCTTTGAGGATTTTTAAGACTTGCTGGAGTTTTTCTAGAGCAATCAGCCGTTGGCGTTCATTGACGCTGACAGCAGATTTCAGCAACTGGGCTTCATAGCCATAGTCATCAGCAGTGTGAATCAGAGCTGCTACATCTTTGGGGAAGCAGGAACCACCCCAACCAATACCAGCTTGTAAGAACTTTTTACCAATGCGAGAGTCTAAACCAATGCCTTTTGCTACTTGAGTAACATCAGCACCAACGCGATCACAAATGTTAGCAACTTCGTTAATAAAACTAATTTTGGTTGCTAAAAAGGCATTAGCAGCATATTTAATCATTTCTGCTGAACTAAGATCTGTTACCAGCACTGGCACGGGCGGTAAAGATTTATCCTCAGCGTACTGGCGTTCCACGATGGGAGTATACAGTTCTTTCATTAAAGCGATCGCTTTTTGGCTATTACCTCCCAAGACAATGCGATCGGGGTTAAAAGTGTCGTATACTGCTGATCCTTCGCGTAAAAACTCTGGATTGCTGACTACATCAAAGTGAGATGCAATCTCTGGCAATTTATCCTCAATTGCAACTCCACCTGCTGGTACTAGTGTTTTTTGGCGTTCAGCAATGCCATCCAAAACAATCATTCTTACCCAGTCACCAGAGCCGATAGGCACCGTAGATTTATTGATGATTACCTTATAACCACCGTTGAGATGGTTCCCAATACCACGGGCTACAGCTTCCACATAACGTGTATCACTTTCACCTGTTGGTAAAGGTGGTGTTCCCACAGCGATAAAGAGAATTTCTCCGTGAGCGACTCCAGCAGCCAGATCTGTGGTAAATTCGATTTTCCCTGCATGAATGGCAGTTTGCATAATTTCCGAGAGTCCCGGCTCGAAAATTGGTGACTGCCCAGACTTCATTAACTTGACTTTTTCTTCGTTATTATCTACACAAATAACATCGTGTCCGATGTGAGCTAAGCAAGCGCCTGTAACCAAACCAACGTAGCCAGTACCAATTACGCAAACACGCATTCCGTTTAACTCCTCATTTTTTCTGTTTCTTTTTTATATCGGAAGTTTTCAGCATAATACTTATGTACAGGTAAAATACTACACGTTTAAAACTACGTATAAGTAAGCCTGCACGAAAGTTCCGAGCGATGCTCGACATCGATCAGAAAACTAGCTGCTTTGTATCAGTTTTGATCCGATTGCGGAAATCTTCTATTGTCAGTTTTAACCCTTGTTCAAGCGGAACGGTAGGTTCCCAATTTAACAAGGTTTTGGCCTTTGTGATATCTGGACGGCGACGGCGTGGATCATCAGAAGGTAGTGGCTCAAATTTTATCTTGGCATCTGGGTTGATCTGGTTTTGCACTGCCTGTGCCAATTCCAAAATCGTGTATTCATCAGGATTTCCCAGATTCACAGGACCAACATAGTCGCTATTCATTAGCCGGATAAATCCTTCCACTAAGTCAGAGACGTAGCAAAAACTACGGGTTTGCGAACCATCACCGTAAACTGTTAAAGGTTCACCCCGTAGAGCTTGAACTATAAAGTTGCTGACTACGCGACCATCGTTTTCCAACATCCGAGGGCCATAAGTATTAAAAATCCGTACAACTCGAATATCAACTTTATTTTGTCTGTAATAATCAAAAGCTAAAGTCTCAGCAATGCGTTTGCCTTCGTCGTAGCATGAACGCAGTCCAATTGGATTAACGCTACCTCTATACTCTTCAGTTTGGGGATGAACTTCTGGATCGCCGTACACTTCACTAGTTGATGCTAAGAAAAATCTAGCTTTCACACGTTTAGCCAGTCCCAACATGTTTAGCGTCCCCATCACATTAGTTTTCACAGTTTTGACGGGATTGTACTGATAATGTACTGGAGATGCAGGACAAGCCAAATGATAAATTTGATCCACTTCTAACCTAATAGGTTCGGTGATGTCGTGGCGGATGAGTTCAAAGTATGGATGATCCATCCATTTAAGAATGTTGCGCTTGTTACCTGTGTAGAAATTATCTAAGCAAATAATTTCATGCCCATCACCTATTAGTCGGTCGATCAGATGGGAACCAAGAAACCCGGCACCGCCTGTCACTAAAATTCTCATACTTTCCCAGATAATTACAGATCTTGTTAGTAGCTCTCGTGCGTATTTTTTGATTACCTAATTTAGGTAAAAAAATATTCCAGAAGAATATGTTTATCTAAACAGATGTTGTTAGATTTACCAAGTTTCCTACGGGTATAATTTTGTTACAGGTTGTTTCAATTTTTGAACAATTCCATTAGCAAAATAACAAACATCGTTTGAAGATTGTAGCTTCAGAGCCTAGAATTCATCAAATCTTCAACAATATTAAGTATTTTTAGAATTCAATCTGTCACTTCTTATGGTCCAGAAGAAAGGTTATTTGGCAATATATCTAAAGATAGGCAAAGGATAGTGATAAATTAATAAACTTTCGCTATTTAAGTAATTTTACATAGTAGATGTGGTATTAGGAACTCCTGTCGGAAGAACTACTGTTTGCGTGCGCTGTGGTTCCCCAAGCATGACAATAGAGCAGGTGAGTTGACTAGCCAACTGAGTTGTAACATCACTAATAGCTAAACCACCTGGACTGGTACGATTGCGTATAAAAGGTAATACAACTAAATCATATAATCGTGCTGCCTGTAAAATCGCTTGGGCTACATTTTCATGGGCGATTATTTGAATTTCTGGTGGATTTGGCAAAGCCAATTTAGACACTACTAGAGCAAGATGCGATCGCCGAGTCGCAATTTTACTAGAACTGGTACGTCGCTCGCAGACATTCAGGACAGTCACTTGAGCTTGATTGGCATCTGCCAACATTTGCGCAAAATGCACAGGCTGCAACGTTGGTGCCATTAAGTTTTCTATGGGAACTAAGATCCGTTGGATTTTCTTAGGAGCATCTACTAAACGGGTAACCGCTACAGGACAGTGGGATGCCCAAAGAACGTTATCAATGACGTTACCAAATAAACGCGCTCTTAGTCCAGTGCGTTTACCCCAACCCATAACAATCAAACTAGCCTTTTGTTCGCGAGCTGCTCTGCTAATTCCTTGAGCAAAAGCATCATCAATGCGTAGTAAAGGTTCTGCTCCCACGCCCAAGACTCGGCTTTGTGCTGTAGCTTTTGCCAATAATCGCTCACTCCGCTGCAAAGATGCTTCTAACTGTGGTGCATCCATATGCGCAGCAGCAGTAGCGATCGCTAAAGGTATAATTCTGCCATTTGCTTGGCGTGCTAATAATGTTGCCAGTTCAATCAGATACTGCTGAGTTTGGGGATTGTAGATGGGTACAACTATAGTGAAAGCGGTGCTAATTTCTTCTATTTTTGGCTCCGGTTGGGTTGATGGTGGTGGCTCCGTAGCGGCTGATGAAGCCAACCCAACAGCTACCCGACTAGTAAGCAATGGTCCCAAGGTTGATGTAACGAGCATCACAGCAATAATGCTATTTAAGACTTCAGATGACAATAACCCAGTTCGATACCCGACTAATGTTGCTGCTAATGTTGTCCCCACCTGGGGAACTGATAGCGACCACATTGTTAGCATTTCCTGCCAATTGTAGCGGTATAACAGTTTCGCTAAGAAAGCTGCAATAAATTTGCTGGCAATCAAACCAAACACCAACAGGAGCGTCAATTGAAGATTAGTAGTGCTTTTGGTAAAACTGGGTACATCAATCAGCAAACCAAAATTAACAAAGAAAATAGGGATGAATAGCACACTGCCAACAAACACCACTTTTTCTTTGACTGGTCCTTCGCCCAAAACTTCATTGACGGCCAAACCTGCTAAAAAGGCTCCAATAATTTTTTCTACCCCAATTAATTGAGCGCCCACAGCAGCTAGAAACACAGTCAGCAGCACAAATAAAAATTGGTTGCCCTCTTCCCCTCCAGATCGTCGAAAAAATTCTTTGCCAACCCAATCAAAGCCGACTAAAACCGCAACAGAGTAAATAGTTAACCAACCCAACAAAGTTAGTAGCTTTGCTAAGCTAAATACTCCGGTATTAGTGGAAGCTACACACACAGTTAATATCAGCAGAGCGCCAATATCAGTAACAACCTTGGCTCCAATAGTAACGGTAACGGCTTCATTTTTAACAACTCCTAGGCGATTAATAATTGGATATGCCAAGAGAGTATGGGAGGCGAACAATGAGCCAATTAATATTGATGTTATCCAACCAAAGCCAAAAATTTGCCCTAACAAGCTTCCCATGACTAGGGGGAGGCTAAAAGTGAAGGTACCAAAACCTAAGGAGCGATTTTTCTGACGATAGAACTGCTCTAAGTCAACTTCTAGTCCTGCTACGAACATTAAGTAAACTAGCCCAATATCTGCTAGCAGGTTCATGCTTTCTGATTCAGTTTGGAATAAATTCCAGCCTGAGGGACCAAGTACTACCCCAGATAAAACCAAACCTACTAATCCTGGTAGTCTGAGTCGCTCGAACAGAATCGGCACCACTAAGATAACCACCAGCAAAATAGCAAAGGGAACAATTGGTTCCTTGCCAAGAACTTGGGAGGTTGGTTCCAGTGCAAGAACTTGTGAAATGAGTTCCATAGGTAGAACTTGAAAGGGCGATAGTGAAGCTGCGATTACCTTAAGGGCAATTGCCCGATCAATATAACTGCAAAAGTTACCTTGAGTAAAACTTAAAAAAACTTAACTTACACTAGCTAGGTAATTGTTGAGAAACCACCTATGGGTGAACCTGACTCAAAATAAACCGTAAGCGATCATAGTCATCTTTCAACAGCAAACTCAGGGTTCGTCCGGCTTTGATTAGCCATTTGCGGTCGGCTTTACGTAATTGATAAACCTCTCGAATGGCAGCCGCCGTTAAAGACTCTATCGGTGCTCCTTTAATAGAAAGTAGTGTCTGCAAAAAATCTAATTCTTCAGTAAATTTAACAATTGTTTCTGGGTCGCAGCGATAAACGGCTTGATGAATTTGCGGAGGACGGGGTGGTAAATATTGATATACTCTTTGGCTATAACCTTGGGCATGAGACGGCTGTTCAAATCCCACGATCGCGGCCCGAAATTCAGTTTTGAGCATGGCAAATATCTGGGGTTGTTCCTCTCGCAAGTCTTGCAAAGATAACCCCAAGGCCACTGCACGGTGTACGGAATCTATAGGCATTGTTGTGGCATAGTACACCACTGCATAAATTTGGTTGCCCGATTCTTCATCGATAGAACAAACCCAGCTACCAAAGGGAGGCATGGGGGGAAAACTTAAGTCTTCCGGTTCCAAGCACTGTGCTAGAAACTCCGTAGTAGTAGTTTCAATCACCTCGGCAATATGGTTAGGATGGCGATCGCCAGTGGCAAACTGTGGTAGAGGAAGGCGCATAGTAGTCTTTTGTCATTGGTCATTAGTTATTAGTCATTAGTATTTGCCAAATGACAAATGACTAATGACCAGTAATTATTTACCTTTTTTCTTGGCTGTGGTCTCTACAGTTTCCAATTCGCTCAAGCGAAAGGTAATTAATTTATCCCAGTTACCACCTTCAAATAGCACGGCTACCTTGCCATCACTCACCCGCTGTACGAGTCCCTCATAGCGATAATAGATATCTGCGGGATTTTTAACGCGAACAGTTGCTCCAGGCAGGATCATGATTTTTATCCTCGCTTATTTCCTGTTATATAGCTTAATACTTGTCAGGAGTCCAAAGTCAAAAGTCCATAGTTTCTTGTCCATTGAACGCCACCTGCTCAACTTGGGGAGCGGGGTTCCTGTTGTAGGAAGTGACGTGAAACCCCAAGGACGCAGTGGCTTCCCTAGACTCTTGACTCATGAATAATACTTCTGCCGTTGGCGAAAGTTTGCTACCGATTCTACTATTCCTAAGGAAATGAAGTTAGTCAGCATGGCAGAACGACCGTAACTCATCCAAGGTAGAGGAATTCCAGCTACAGGTGCTAAACCCACAGTCATGCCAACGTTAATAATTAGTTGAAATACAATCATCGACAAAACACCAATAGCCAACAACGAGCCAAAGTTATCTTTGGCGGTTTGAGCTACATGCAGTAGGCGGAGGCAAATTAAACAGAAGACAAAAAGTACCACCAAACAACCAACAAAACCAAATTCTTCACCAACGGCAGAGAAAATAAAGTCTGTATGCTGTTCGGGCACAAAATTTAGTTGGGTCATCGGACCCTTGAATAGCCCCCATCCCCAAATTTCACCAGCACCAATGGCAATCCGAGATTGGATAAGGTGATAACCAGCGCCTAAAGGGTCATGTTCGGGATTTATAAATACGCTGAGCCTGTCTTTTTGATATTCTTTGAGCACATGATTCCAGGCAAAAACACCTAATTCACCACCCAGCATATTGAGACTCCATGCGCCTATGGCCCCAAGACCAAATTTTCGCCAGGGGAGAGTCTGCCAACCAACAATAGCCATCGCTCCAGCCCAAAATAATCCTAATGGCCCGAAGGTTAATTCTTTAAACAAAACGATGGGTTCTGGTAACGGCCAAGAAATACTAAATAAAATAGCGGCAACTATAGGAGAAATCATCAGAATCAACCAGCCTGGGTTGGCATTTGCCCAGTAAAGCATCCCTAAGACGATCGCACCAAATACCAATGATGTTGCCAAATCTGGTTGCAAAAATACTAATCCCCAGGGAATGGCAGTGATTGCCAAAGCTCTAAAAACGCTTTCGATGGTAGAAGCTGTGCGTTTATGTAACAAAGCTGCAAGGGTAATAATTATACCCACTTTGGCAAATTCTGAGGGTTGGACGTTAAAACCGGCAATATTAATCCATCGTTGTGCCCCTTTAGCGCTGGTACCAGCGATCATCACGGCCATTAGGCTAAAGTTTGTCAGTCCGTATGTTACCCAATGCCATTGAATCAAATGTTCGTAACGGCTGCGAGCTAGAAACAATGCGATCAACACACCTATACTCGCTACTAGCCAGTGCCACCACCAGTCAGTGACTGGCTGCTTAAGTTCCGTACTTAAGATCATGATGCCGCCAAAGATACTGACAGCAATAGGCAAACAAAATAGTAACCAATCTACTTGCTGCCAAGGTTTTACCCAATTCTTCCAACGAATTTTGGGGAGCGAACTTTTTAACAACATGTGTGAGTTTAGACTTTAACTTGTAGATTTTAAGTTTAGTGAGTACTAAAAATCTGTATTCCTAGGCTGTGACCCAGGAACCAGAAAGAATTGAAATTTCTTATGTCAAGGCTGCAACTGATACTTTACCAGCAATCGCCAAGGCGATCGCAGTTAATGCTTTGGCTGAAGCTGAATCTGGCTCGGCAACGACTATCGGTATACCACTATCACCACCAACTCTGGTGGAAATCTCTAGGGGTACACATCCCAACAATGGTACTCCCAGTTCAGCCGCAGTTTTTTCACCACCACCAGAACCAAAGATATCGTACTGTTTATCTGGCATATCCGGGGGAATAAAATAGCTCATATTTTCCACTATTCCCAGCACTGGAACGTTCATCTGCTGGAACATCCGCAGTCCCTTGCGAGAATCTAATAAAGCTACATTTTGCGGTGTAGTGACAATTACTGCCCCTGCCATTGGTACTGCTTGGGTTAAAGTTAACTGGGCATCCCCCGTTCCTGGTGGCATATCTACAATTAAATAGTCCAATTCTCCCCATTCGACTTGATAGAGAAATTGGCGAATTACACCATTTAACATTGGCCCCCGCCAAATCACTGGTTGATCTCGGTCGATTAAAAAGCCCATTGAGACTAATTTCACACCGTGATTAAAAGCAGGTTCGAGTATTTCACCTTTTTCGCCAGGGCGCACTGTAATTTGGGCATCAGACAGTCCTAGCATGGTGGGATCGTTGGGGCCGTAGATATCGGCATCAAGTAAACCAACTTTTGCACCTGTCTGCGCTAGAGCAACTGCTACATTGACAGCTACTGTACTTTTACCAACGCCACCTTTACCACTGGAAATCGCCAGAATATTTTTCACCCCAGTAACGCCAGTGCGATCGGGTAAGCTTTTTTGCTTGGGTGTTTCGGCGGTCACTTCTACGCTGACATCTGTTACACCTGGAAGCTTTTTCACTGCCTTTTGACAGTCTTCAACGATAAACTCCCGTAAAGGACAGGCTGGTGTAGTCAACACTAAAGTGAAACTAACCTTGCCACCATCAATTTTGACGTTGCGAATCATATTCAGTTCTACCAGGCTTTTCTGGAGTTCTGGGTCTTGTACTGGTCGCAACACTTCTAGAACCGAGCGGGAATCAAGGACATCGTACATAAAAATTCAAATTTCAAATTTCAAAAAGAAAAAATCTATTTGCGGCAAGTATCTTAACTACTAACTGGATACTTTCGTTGCACCGCGATCGCTGTAATAAAACTTAAAAAAAATACATAATCTTCATATATAATTTTATCTGGCGTGAGGAATCAGGGATTGGTCATTTTTGATTAGTCAAGCGTCAAAAGTCAAGAGTTATTTGTCATTAGTTATTCTCTTGTCCTGCCTTTAAGTAATTCCCAATCCCCAATCTTTAGAAATCAAAACAACTGTCATTGAGATTTTTTTTCTTGCTAGGTACTGCTTGCAATGCAGCTTTTTCTACGGCTTCCACTAAAGAACGAGCCACGCGATCAACATAAGGACGAGACAAAGACCAGATTAAAGGCGACAACCAACCCTTGAGAGTCACAGAGTAAGATAGACAAGTACCGCAAAGAGTTGACTCTACTCGGTAAGTTACCCGTTCCTCAATCCCAGGAATCGCTAGCACTCTAATACTGAGCATTTCTTGAGGATTCACACGCTCCACAAAAATCCGAATGGGAATGGGTGAAAAGCGCGTCACTGCTTGAAAAATTAATCCGGGTTTGGGTACTAATCCGTAAGGCACATTAGTACTCTTGAGTAGTGGGTGCCAAGAAACGTCTGTGAAGTCTACCACCTGTTGCCAGAGTTCATCTACAGAAGCAGAACTAATTTCTCGATATGTTCGCACCAGAGAAGCGCAAAATCGACGACGTTTACGCTGAATGAATTTGGATAAACAACCTCGCATTTGCCTAATCCTCCTAGCTAAACACTTTTTGGGAACTCTGGCATGGTGGGCAATTGTACTCAGCCCTCGAATCAAACTTTCTCAAAATTGCCCTAACTATAGCAAGCCCCATACGGTGCAAACGCTAGTACGATTATTGGGAATTTACACCCCCGATTCGTGGAACACCATGCTGGGTTAGGTGTCCAATTTTTGAGCAGTTCAGTCAAAACCTTGAAACATCAAGGTTGAGAGTGCTTGTAACTAATTCGCCAGAGTCTGGTTTAAATACCAGAATATTTCTATCAAAAAATTCAAAAAAAACTTTGTCCAATATACAAGCCTATACGCATTTGAGGGAAAATAACTCTAGTCTTGCTAATCAATCGTAGAAATGCTTGACAAGTAAGAAAAACGCAAAATTGCTCTCGTGTTTGGTCAGAAATTTTTAATTGAAAATTTCTGATTTTTTGGAAATTGTAATTTAGGTTCGGGAATCTATGTTGATCAACTCGCAAACCCCAACTCTGTCCGTAGACCCATCAAAGTTTCTACCAGCAACTGACGCTAAACAAAGAGTCAGTCAGTTTATGCAACAGTTACAAGACGAAATCACTCAAGCCTTGGTGGATTTGGATGGTGTTGCTAAGTTTCATGAAGATAGTTGGGAGCGGCCAGAAGGAGGTGGAGGGCGATCGCGTGTTCTGCGTGATGGCGCAATATTTGAACAAGCTGGTGTAAACTTTTCTGAAGTTTGGGGTTCCCATTTACCAGCATCAATTTTAACCCAACGCCCAGAAGCGGCAGGACATAGTTTTTATGCCACAGGTACTTCCTTAGTGTTACACCCGCGCAACCCCTATGTGCCAACTGTGCATTTGAACTACCGCTATTTTGAAGCTGGTCCAGTCTGGTGGTTTGGTGGTGGTGCCGATTTAACACCTTACTACCCCTTTGCCGAAGATGCTCAGCATTTTCATCAAACACTGAAGCAGGCGTGCGATCAACATCATCCAGAGTATTACCCAGTTTTCAAGCGCTGGTGTGACGAATATTTCTACCTCAAGCATCGCGGTGAGACAAGAGGAATTGGGGGTCTATTTTTAGATTATCAAGATGGTCAAGGTGCTTTATATCGCGGTCCTGACCCGAATGGGGAAGCAGCTAAATATAGTAACCAGGTAGGCACAATACCACAAAGAACTTGGGAAGAATTGTTTGCCTTGGTACAAGGCTGCGGCCGAGCCTTTTTGCCAGCTTACCTCCCGATTGTCGAACGGCGCAATGGCATTGAATATGGCGATCACGAACGGAATTTCCAACTATATCGCCGCGGAAGGTACGTAGAATTTAACTTGGTTTACGACCGCGGGACAATTTTCGGTCTCCAAACCAACGGACGCACAGAATCGATTCTCATGTCCTTACCACCTTTGGTACGTTGGGAGTACGGGTATCAACCAGCAGCTAATACCCCAGAAGCCGAATTATATGAAACTTTCTTGAAGCCTCAAGATTGGATAAATTGGACACCGACGAATAGTGCTGAATAATCGGTGATAAGTATTGAGTTCTGAGTAAAATCTCACAAAACAATCCCGAATTATAAAATCAGGAATGTTTGAGTTCAGATCTTTGTATATCCGTAGTTTGCTTGTATTTTCTCCTCTTCTTGACTCAGCACTTATCTGGTCACTCAGCTCTGTTTAGGTGAGTTAAACTACTAAAGAAAAGCACCTAGTAAAAAAAGGTGACATTTTTAGCTGTAGCTTGTTAATCTCAAGTATCAGCACTAAATTGTTCTGTTAGTGGTGAGTCAATTAATTTACTAACTCACTGGAGTTCCTAGTTACGGGAATGTTCAGATTTTCAGAAAAGCAAGTCTTTTGACTCACCAGTAACAGTCTTAAATACAGTAGTTAACTTTGACAGGACTGCCGCAGGGAGGCTCAGTGATTCAGATAGAGCAGAAAACCCACATCACACAAGATGGTAATACCGTTATTGTCTTGGCACCAACAGGGCGCTTGGATATCACCACTGCTTGGCAATTTCGCCTGAAGTTACAGGAATGTATTTCCAAACTCAGTCGCCATGTAGTTGTGAATCTTAGCCAGGTAAACTTTATTGATAGTTCTGGTCTTACTTCTTTAGTAGCCGGGATGCGTGACGCCGATAAACTCAAGGGCAGCTTCCGGATTTGTAATGTACATACAGAAGCAAAACTTGTGTTTGAAGTTACAATGATGGATACAGTATTTGAAATCTTTGAAACTGAAGAGGAAGCTTTAGAAGGTGTGCCTCGTAGCATCGCTAGCTAAAACTCTGCTGAGTTCTAAGTTTTGAGAAGCCAGCGCTTTGCTTTTGTTGGCAAAATTGTAGTTACTGGCGTTGCTGAGTTGAAGAATTGAGAAAAGGTACAGAAGAGAAGAGTATAGAAAATGGCTCTTTTCTACAACTTCGTACTCAGCACTCATAACTCAGTATTGATTCCGCTTATTGTAGCGGTAAGGTCCTAAAATCGCTCCCCAAGTAGCTTTGCCAGTTGCTGTGTCAATTCCTTTATCGTAGCTGTGAAATTGTGCCGCAGAGGCTTCAAAGCCTAAAGAAACTTGTATGCTGTTGCCTAGATAAGTAAAGCGACAACTAGTATTTGCTACTGGAGTCGCGACAAACTTATAGCAGTTGGGCGCTAGTGTTTGCTGGGTAACGGTGAGGACGCAACCTGGTAATAAATCTAATTGATCGGATGTTAAAGTATCGAGTAAAGTTGGATTGCGACCCGCACCTTTTAAACTGCCTGGATCTTTAGGCATATAGTATTGCACTTGCAGGTGTGGATCAAAGTCACCGCCTGGCTTTAACCGCATAATTCGCTGGCGGTAAGGATTATCTAGGTTGATAATATTGGCTTGTTCAGCAAACAAAGTAATACTATCTTCTGAAAACAAATTAACTGGCCTTTGCCAGAGGCGCAGGTGAACGTACCAAGCAGGATCGGCTATAGCTTGTTCCTGATTGTCAAATTCACCAGCTAGGTATTCACCTAGCACTGTTAACTGTGAGGATAAGCTCATAAATTTAGATGCACAATTGATTTAATTGCTTTTGATAAAAAGATTTTTTGGCTGGCAGGTTAAAATTTACAGCACAGGTTTTATCGCGTCTGTCAACAAAGCACAGACTTTGGTAGTTAGAAGTTGAGTGAAATTATTGTAAACCGCTCCATCACAAGTTGAAACCCGAACTTGGCAAAGTAGCCTTTAAGCGAGAGAATAAAAATACGTCGCCCTTAACATTTTCTTTGTGAATAACGTCCGTACTGTCTCTGATACAAAGCGAACTTTTTACGCCCTTCACACCCGTCCAATCAACACGATTTATCGTCGGGTAGTAGAAGAGTTGATGGTGGAAATGCATCTGCTGTCAGTAAATGTCGATTTTAGCTACAATCCGATTTATGGCTTGGGCGTCGTCACCACCTTTGACCGCTTTATGCAAGGCTACCAACCAGAACGGGATAAAGAATCTATTTTTAGCGCCTTATGTCAGGCTGTAGAGCAAGAAGAGCAACGCTACAGGCAAGATGCTGAAAGATTGCGAGAGTTAGCTAAAAGTTTACCAGTCAATGATTTGATTGCGTGGCTCAGTCAAACCACTCACTTAGATCGAGATGCTGACTTGCAAGCACAACTACAAGCGATCGCCAACAATCCTAACTTTAAATACAGCCGCCTGTTTGCAATTGGATTATTTTCGTTATTAGAACTGTCAGATCCAGAATTAGTAAAGGACGAAAAACAACGTAACGAAGCTCTAAAAAATATTGCTAGCGGCTTACATCTCTCTGAGGAGAAACTGAGTAAGGATTTGGATCTGTATCGCTCTAACCTAGACAAAATAGCACAAGCACTAGTAGTTATGGCAGATATGCTCTCCGCCGATCGCAAAAAACGCGAACAGCGGAAACAACAATCAACTACTTCAGTTGCACCTCCCAGCGCTAATGAGTAGTTAATAGTCAATAGTCAATAGTAATAACTTTTACTATCGACTGTAGACTATGAAGTTTGAAGTTGGGAGTGGTTTTTATTGAAAATTTAGACACCTAAACACCTAATAATCGGTAGATCAAATTGTTGATAATGGTGAGTGCAAACGCCCCTAATACAGCACTCCAAATACCAAAACGCAAGCGAAACCCCTCTACTAACCAAGCTGCAATACTAAAACAAACAACGGCAATCATAAATGTGAACAAGCTGGATAGTAAGTTGAAGGTAAGCAAACTTGGTACTGCAAATACCAGGCGTAGAATTGGTCTAACTAATGTCGTGACAATGCCAAGAACGGCTGCTGATAAGAAGGCTTTATTGGGAGTATCAATTTCTACACCTAAAGGCAACTTGCTAATAATTAACAAGCTGACAGACGTTGCTAGCCAAACAATTAAAACTGTCCAAATTTCATTCATTGCCACAATCCCTGAAACGTGAATGGCGATCAGCGTTAAAACTAAGGCAACAGATATAAGGCTTTTCAAAGGGGATTCTGACCTCACCTGAAAATCAGCTTCAGGAATACCCTAAGACAGATTGCCATTGTTTCAAAGGAGCCTTACAGCGTTTTTCATCTATTTGAACCACAATCTTTCGTAGGGGCGGACGGCTGTCTGTCCCTACCTTGTGGTTGATTTATCAGAAAATTGCTGTAAACTCCGATGGCATTAGGTAGGAAATATAAATATTTCTACCTTATACCTTCTGCCTTCTGCACCTAGGCAGTTAAATTACTTAGTTGGTTGAAAGGAAAATCTGGGAAAATTAATCAATTATTTGTAAATTAGCAGATTTTTTTATCTAACCAAAATTTATTCTGGATATCTTTAGGTTTAAAAGATAGATGTAACGACAATGGAGCAAGGTGAGCAAGGCAACAGAAGTTTCAAGGAGGGCTGGCTTGCCAAAAATGCAGGCCTAGCGCGTTAGACAACGAAATAGGGTTTCCCTCATTGTCTTCCCATCCTTGATTTTTTAGAAACTGATAAAGTAAAAGTTAGTTTGTCTTTACCTTCTCCAATCCCATCCCTAAGTTACTTTGCTCGAAAAGCAACTCAGTATTACCTTTGAGGAGCAGAGTTAGTTTTTCCTGGTGCTACAGCCTTGTTGGGCGTAGTTGTCTTGGGAACTATAGGAGCAATCTCTGGATTAACCGGATTTATACCTCGCCCCGTTTGAGGTTGAGTGGGGTTAGTGGGAAAGTTGGGATTAATATTACCTTGGGGATTGATTCCAGGTACTGGTGCATTGTTTGGTACAGGATTAGTACCAGGATTAATTGGGAAAGATGGAACCACAGGCAGGTTTGAACTTGTAGATGTTTGAGATGGTCCCGGTATAATTCCCAAAGATACGCGATCGCCTCCCACCTGCCGCAGTAAATCCAAAGTCTCGATTACATCGTTGTATGTTGCTGTTCGTGAAGCATTCAGCACCAAAACACCATTGGGATTTTCTTGGACATACTTCTTTAAAATACCTGCCAATTGCTCTCGTCTGACCATCTGTTTTTCAACATAAGTTTGACCAACAGCATCAATAGTCACGGGTAATATATTACTATTGCCCTGGAGTGAGGCTGTGGGTGATGTACCAGTGTTGGCTTTAGGCAAATCAATATTAATTGCTTGTTGCCGAGTGAATTGCAAAGCCGCCAACAGAAAAAATGTCAGGATACAAAAAACGACATCAATTAAGGGAATGAGTTGAATTTGGAAATCTTCAACCGGAGTATGCAAATTAACCTTCATTGTTTTACTCTTATTTAGCCTGCTTCAAGGATTTAATTCTTAACTATTGCTCAGGATCTAAAGAATCAGTTCCCTCGGAAATTTCAGGAGAATCGGAAAATTTATTTCTGCCTCGTTTCCGGGGTGGAGTAAAATTTTCCCGTGAAGATTCCCGCATAATTATCGATGTATTACTACTAAAGTCAGGTGGTGATTGGCGGTAGAGCAACTCCAAATCATTCCCAGCTTTACGAAAAACTTTGACTTGGCTGACTACAAAACTTTGAAATAGACGGTAGAATACCAAACTAACAATGGCAACTATTAGCCCAGTTGCCGTACTAATTAAAGATTCCCCAATACCTGTAGTCACCCCGGCTGTAGATTCAGTTCCCAAGTCACCAATACGAATTGCGCGCAGAGATTGGATTAAACCTAAAACAGTACCTAACAAACCCAAAAGTGGTGCGAGAGCAATCACAGCTTCTAAAAGTTTTTCACCCCGGCGCATTCCAGCTAACTCGTCTTCCGCAGTTGCTTCCAATGCCAATCTAAAGGTCTCTGTATCTGGTTTCAATAAGCGTAAGGGGGCGAAGAGAAACCTACCGATGGGTTGATTAGTTGCTTGTTTGGCAATTTCCGCAGCTGTTTCCCAATTATCGCCAGCAGCATCCAGAACACGATCAACTATTTGTTTTTCTTGAGTTAAGATTCGCAGCCAGAACCACAGGCGTTCAAAAATCACACTCAAAGCTAAAATCGACAGCGCCAGCAAAGGCCACATTGCTGAACCGCCCTTGTGAAATAAATCTAAAATATCCACTGTTTAGGTCTCCTCCCTCCACTTCTAGAACAACTATTGCAAAGCACTTTAATTCTAGAGATTAATGCACAATTACCATACTCTTATGCTGAATTACAGGGTAATTATGTTGCATATTTAGTTTACATAACGTCAGCAAATCTAAGTTTGGCGCATTGTGAATATTGTAGATGCTAAGAGGGCGGCTTCCAGAATAACTTGGGCGGTTATTCCTACCGGGAGTTTCAAGGATAATTTGTCAAAATTAAAGGTAACTGGAGGTTAAAAACATGAAATTCTCAATAGAATCAGTTTACACCTGGTATCGCAATTCGCTTCGGAATCCAAAGTACCGTTGGTGGGTAATTTTAGGAACGCTAGTTTATTTGGTTAGCCCAATTGATATTGCTCCAGACTTTATACCCATTGTGGGACAACTTGATGATGTTTTACTTTTGTCATTACTAGTTACCGAGGTGTCTGGGCTAGTGATTGAAGGCTGGAAAGCTCATAAGGGTAAACTGGACACTGAATCTCCTAATACCTCTGAGGCTTCTACCTCTACCGGAAACACTGTCGATGTTGATGCTGTCTCTGTCAAATAGTTTTACAAACGATATAAAATTTAATAAACCCCCTGCCTTTGCTAAGGTGGGGGATATTTTTTAACGCAGAAAAACCCGTTTATAACTCTTTCACAAATTCTGTTAAGAAACGGAAGGCTTTCAATACATAACTAGCGCAATCTCGAGGTGAGGTATTGTAGAACGATCGCCATGCGCTGGCCTTATCTTCATCATAGCGATCGCCTCTTTCAGGATGTGCATCTAACCATGCTAGTCGGACTGCATGACCGATTAAGACATCCAAGACGATATATTCTTCAATTTGCAGGTTGGGGTTATTAGCAGCGATCGCAGATAATTCAATCAGCGCTTCAATATTAACTTGTCGATATTCGGGAGCCTCAATTTTATTTAATAGATGCTCGACTAATAAAGCAAAATTTCTTTCGCCTGGTGTCATCTCTGACAACATCAATTCACTATCCAAGCGATTGCGGCGTTCTAACTTATCGCCAATCACTAAGCCTTTGCAATGTTTCATTAATTGCCAAACTTGTTGAAAAAAGTCTTTTGGTACGCGTCCTGTTGCTCCTCCTGCTTGGCGGAACCGTCGCCAACCGCCTGCGGGAACTTCGCTTTCGGCTTCAATTGGTGGTGCTACTACCCAATCAATGTCACTTTCTTTTTGTTTGACATGAAGTGATTCTTGCTGGCGCAAAAGGTTACTCATACCTGCATATTCGGTTAAGACATTTTGCAAGCGTGTTTTGACTTCAAAGGGTGAAAGTTGCATTACATACTCGTAAGCTTCATCTTGAGTTACCCGTAATTCTGTTGCTAGTTTGCTGGTAATGAGCAGGATGAGATAGCCGACTTTCAGTGTCAGTAGTCCTTGAAATAGTTCGGGTTCCGATCTGATTAAGACACCTAGATAGATGATAATTTCTTGAGTGAGGACGCGATCGCGGATATCTTCACGACAAAAATGATTAATTTTTTCGGCAATTTCATTGTGGGACATTGGCACTGCAATTAGTGACTCTTCACTGTAAGCTTTGCCCACAGAAATTTGCTTACCCCGTACTACAATACTTGTGACAACATCTGACAAGCTAATATCTACCATCTGTCGCAACCCAGCTGCACGGCGTACTATTGCCCAAAGGCCTAAATCCCCGGCTTTGGTATATACTTCATTGAGTAAATAGTCTACTGTTACAGCAGAGTTAGGTCCACCAAACCCTGTATCAAACTCTAATCCTTGCAAGCGAGTCAAAGTCTGCAATAACTCAATTTGCTCGTAAATATTTTCTGATGCACGTAAAGACGATAGCAATAATCCCAAGTTAGTTTCAGATTCCATTTGAAATTCTTGGGTATGCTCTAATAGTCCGTTTTTCCCTGGATGATATGCCAAATAATAGCAATGTAGTGCAGCATTTTTGACGGCTGGTAGCGAAAATTCTTCATCTTGCAGAAAATCAATTCTTTGAATTCCGGCTGTCAGCATCAGCTGATTTAATCGTCCTAACTTTACCCGGACACCATTACAAACACCATCTTTCAGCTCTTGCATTAATTCTAATAATGCCTCAGAACCGATGTCTAACATGGTATGGGTCAACATTAAAGTTAAGGTAGGACGTCCCAAATCACTCCAATACTTTTGAATATAAGCAAGTTCACTTCTAATTTGATCCAGCAAGAAATGATAATCAAGGGTTAAGTAAAATTGCTGGGCATCTAAAAAAGATGGTAAGAATACAACTGTCTGGTCGTGAATCCGAAAAATGCGGGATGTAGTCAAACTCCGCAACCGCCGCACGGGTCGCCCAGTTAGACCTAGTTTATCGTTGCGTCCAATTTGGGTATAAATAGCCGAGAGATCCCCAGCTTTTCTAACTTGAATCGGTTCTAATTGCTTGGGTGTTTGCGTTTCAATACCGTGAACTTCTAGTTTTTCTTGTAAGTCTTCATCCTCAGCTAGCAAGGCAATTTGTACTAGAGATTCTCTGTTTTTACCTATACACAGATGTCTTCCCAAAGGGTCAATATCGCCAACTGCCAATAGCCCTTCACTTAGCATTTGTCCGAGAAAATATAAACTTTGCGCCCACACTAGGGGTACATTTTCATTAGGTAACCGAGGTTGACTTTGAGGCGCTAATTTTTCCGCTTCTATATTTTGCTCGGCAACATAATAAAGTTCTGGTAATAAATACAATCCATCGCGTTCTACGAGTAATGATTCTAAAATTTCTTGGTAATGTTTAGCTTGTTCTTTACGATCCTGGAACAAACCATCGAGTAATAAATAAGTGAAAAATAAAGGCCATTCACACTCAATATGCTCAAATTGTTTAAGTTCCCAAGGTTCGTAGTGTAAACGTTGAGTATCTTCTAATACAGTTTGGTGTCCGTCCCGGAGGAAGCGTTTGCAGCCATATTTGCCTTGGAGTTTGCTAATAATATCGTTAAAAGTGCGATCGCGAAGCGTCTCCGAAGGAGATTCGCGAAGCTTCTTGTCTTCTACTGCAAATGCGGGAAAACTAATAATACTCAGTAATGCTGCATCAATTTCTTTTGAACCAGATTCTCTCGGTAATAGAGATTCTAATGTAATGCGAGCGCGGGCAATTTCATCGGGTAAAACATGAATTACCGATGCTTGACTTCCACGCACACCAAATAAATCTAGCCCATTGATAGCTTCCAAAGCAGCTTTCGCCATACCTACAGAGCTAGCATTTAACTCAGCATTACCGCGATTAATTTTGTTACCACGTTCCCAAATGCCATAATCTGGTGTGCGATAAGCTCGTCCAATGTAGTAAACCAGATTTTGAACAAAATTTACTTCATCAATGGTATAAATTATTTGCAAGCCGGAGGCGGTCATTTGAGCCAAAATCAACAAAAATATAGATGTGGCATCTAGTTGTAAATGTCCCCATTCATCATCACCTACGACAATATCACCAGTAGCAGTGTTGTATTTGGCATGTAAACCATCTAATGGTGACTGAGTATGTTTAAATCGTTCCACTTTATTAGCCTGTCGCATCATTGCAAACAGCAATCCACGCATCAGCTTGATCGTGCTATGTTCTAATTCATAGGTGTATCCTTTGTTTTCATCAATCTTGCGATATGCAATTGCTAAACCCCAAACTGCCAAAATGCTATAAACGTTGTCTCTTACCCAAGCATCTGTATAATCGCCGTGGGCTGTTATAGCCGTACTCGCAGGTAACAAACCAGTAATCGGATTCTGACGGCTGAGAATAATTGTCTTGATTTGCTGATAGTAATTCTCCAGGCGAGCATACAATTTGGTAGTGTCCATGATGTTATTTGCTGCAACTTGCGGAAATTGACTCTGTAGCTATGAAGTTAAAGATGTAGACCTAGCAAGCTAGAACTTGTTCTGTTATCGGCAATGCTATTACAGCTGAGGGCGGTATAAGTTTATTATTATCTCTCGTTCCTAGTCTCCTGGTTGCAAAATTGTTAATCAACTAAGCAGATTGGCGTAAATATTTATCGTGAGGATCAAGAAGGTAGGAGGAGAAGACAGAAGAGAGTTTGAGCCAAGCTCATATGTCTTTATCGAGACTACATTTATTTACGTCTTTCTACTTAATATCCGAGATTAAAATTTGTTGTAATCTTTATCCTTAACAGGTCTGGGAACATCTAACTTTAAAATCTTTTCAATAATTCTAAAGTAGGATAAATAATCATTCAAAAGAAGCAAACCTACTCAAGAAAAAATTGAGTAGATTATGAGTAAGAAAACCTCTTAACATCAAAAATTTATAGAGAGGGTAAGTAATTATGTCTGTACGTTACAACCAAAATAATGCTCCCTTAGTGAAAGTAGTTTACTCTCAAGTTAAAGTTAATGGCAAAATTCAGTTAGTACCATTAGAGCTATATGCTGATGGTTCGCTAAAGCGAGCTATGGGATGAAATTTAACATTTATTGTGAAATTAGGCATTAAGTACGGGAATCAGGGGATAGTGTGAAAGTATGGAGCGAATGTAATTCGCTACTATACAATTTAAATTGGCTTTGAGTTTATTAAGGTCAACACCTTCCTTATAACCGCTCTCGGAGTGAAGTATTAGAAAAGCTGGCTTTTCAAAGCCTTATTTTGTGGGATTGGTATGTGTGCAAAATAAACGGCGGTTTTTAGTCACCAAGGAATTTATTTAATGAGACTTCTCAAATCTTGTTTAATACCAATTCCACAAATTACAGGTGCAAACTATTATTCTCTGCTTCCCTACTGCCTATTTGAAGCACCTGAAAGTTAAAGTGTATAAATGTTAATTAATCTTTCAATATTCCACTAAGTTTATTAGAGCCTAGTACAGTACGGCGTAAATAAACCACCCATTGAAAATGTCTGAAACCCTTGCGAAAAGGTAATTACGAATTACGAATTCCGCGCAGCGGTACTAGTATTAGGTTTGGTTTACACTATAAAATACGCTTTTATACTTACTGACCAACCTTAACTAAAAATGAAACTGGTGGAATTATCCCAGGGAACGTTAGAGAAAATTAAGTCTGTGCGATGGGATAGAACCATCGAAAAACACGAAGGTCCAGAAGATTGGGCTATGGTTCTGCGATGCTCTGAGCCAGAGTTTATTATGGTTGAAGGAAAGCCTGTGCTTTTACCTGTAGAAAAGTCTCATCACGCTAATATTACAATTCTCCGTGCAATTTTTAGTATTGATGGCAAGTCTTTAACTCTATTTCTCAAAGACACAACTTTTGATGATGATCCTTTTTTTTCTGGCTTTATAGCAGTTTGCGATCGCGTTGTAGAAGAAAATTTCTTTTTGGCTATTTTATACCATGAATGGTTTGTGATCGAGCGATCGCCTGTCTTAGAATAAATTTTGCGTTCTCGCACAAGTCTACTGAACATCAGTTGTGATTGGGAAAGATAATGAGCCAAGCAGAAAATACTTTGAAAGTTGCCCAGCAGGCATTTGAGCATTTTACACATGGTCTAGCAACAGGCGAATGGCAAGAGTTTCTAGATATACTTACAGAAGATTTTACCTTTTGGTTTCCAATGGGTAAATTTCACGGTATGAATGAGGGAAAAGAACGAGCTAAAGAGTTTTTTCAGTATGTTAATGCATCTTTTAATCCTGGTATAAAGTTGACTTCCCTAGACCGTGTTACCAGTAATGACACGACTGTTGTGTTTGAGTTTCGAGATGAGGGACTATTACTAGGACAACCTTATAAAAATCGAGTAGCGGTCTCTTTTGATGTGCGTGGAGACAAAATTTGTGCCTATCGAGAATACTTTGGTAGCGATGGTAAATCGTATTAAACAAGTCAATCCACATATTCAGTAGAAGCACAACAATTTTGTTCCCCAACTGCCTAGTTTATATTAATTAAATTTGCTCTAAAAAATTGAGAAATGATTTGAGAAAGAAGAATTAGTTAATTATTCTCAAAGTTTGGTTGATTGATTTCTTTAGATTTAGCCTCTGCGGCTTGATATGCATCCAAGTAATTTTGACCACCCAACATTACATCACCGTAATACTCATAAGGTGGGTCGCCATAAATTGGTAGAGGATCATCTTCGGGATAATCTTCTTGCGATTCTTCGATGATTGCTTTTAGCTGCTTAACAGTGAAGCTTTCTGCCGGAAAATAATAAAGCTGCTGGGAATTTTTTTGCAGATAAGGTAGGGTGGGATCGACAATAGAGTCCCCTAGTTCAATCCAACCGTGTTCAATTGGTTGGTATGGCTTCCCAGGAAAAACTAAAAATCCCTGGACATACTTTGCTCCCTCAGTCGCCAATGCTGCTCTATAAGCATTATCAAAGGTTTTTTTTGCCTTGCTTTTGATGCGTTGAGAAATTTCAACCGAAAGCGCTTCGTCCAATGGTTTATTCATCGATAAAAAGGAGTCAAGCAGCTACTCCAATATTTTACCACTCGTAGGGCTTGCATATTTAAGTTACTTAATTAGACGACAAAGGCAAATATTAATTAACTTTGTAGTCAGCACTTCAGAGTTTAAAAAAATATATATGAATAGCGAAAACTCACACCTGAGCAAAAATTTGAATTAGTTTAGCAACGTTTAAACCGTAGCTATCCTGCCCATTCGCCACCACATTTACTGAAAGATAAATCTTTTTACTGGTTGTGAACTGAAAGACTTTACTAGTCTTCGTTAACGCTTTAGGTAGATACAGAGAGGTTTTCAGGCGTGTTTACCACGCCTCAGACTATCTATGCAGTCAAAATCATCGGCAATTAGCACCAGGCCTTGTTGACCTTGCTGTTTAAGTTTAGCGATCGCGTCTAGGTTTTTCTTGAATCTAAATTAATCATTAAAAATATTTCTCGTAAACCTCTGTTAATTGTAATTTCTACCTAAAGATATATTGCTTAAAAAAAAATTCTTTATTTTAATTAAACTTAGAGATATTATATCTACTTTTCTTACTTTGCGATTTTTGGCTGCTTCCCTATTAGAAAAATCTCCGAACCTCTACATTTGGGTTAATAAAAGTATTGTTCACAAGTCAAATAAGATTTGTGCAGAATCTCGACTGCAATTATTAGTAAGTTATAAATAGTAAGAGTATTATCTTAAAAGCAAGGTCATTTACTCAATTTTTGAGGAAAAAACTATGACTGCAACCCTCTTAGCAGGTAGTTCTATCGAATCTTTCTTAGGTAATGAAGCAGAAGACCTGCTCACATACAAAGCAAAAGTTTCTCAAGATTTACTACATTTACCAAGTCCAGACTTTATAGATCGAGTTTGGATAAACAGCGATCGCAATCCTCAAGTATTGCGTAATCTCCAGCAACTATATTCTACTGGTCGTCTGGCATATACTGGTTATCTCTCCATTCTCCCGGTAGACCAAGGTATTGAGCATTCAGCTGGAGCATCGTTTGCACCCAATCCGATTTATTTTGATCCAGAAAATATTGTGCGGTTGGCAATAGCTGGAGGTTGCAATGCTGTTGCTACGACTTTGGGAGTTTTAGGCAGCGTTTCGCGCAAATATGCTCATAAAATCCCCTTTATAGTCAAAATAAATCATAACGAACTGTTGACTTTCCCCAATCAATTTGATCAAGTATTGTTTGCCGATGTAGAACAAGCTTGGAATTTGGGTGCAGCAGCAGTAGGCGCAACGATTTATTTTGGTTCAGAACAGTCCACTAGACAAATTCAGGAAATTAGCCAAGCTTTTAAATATGCTCATGAACTGGGCATGGTAACTATCCTCTGGTGCTATCTGCGTAACAACGCTTTTAAACAAGATAAAGACTATCATGTTGCTGCTGACCTGACCGGACAAGCAAATCATTTAGGTGTAACAATTGAAGCCGACATTATTAAACAGAAGTTACCAGAAAATAATCATGGTTACGGCGCTGTAGCGAAAGCAACTGGTGAATCTTATGGTAAAACCAACGAGCGAATTTACACAGATTTGACAACCGACCACCCAATTGACTTAACTCGTTACCAAGTACTGAATTGCTACTGTGGACGTGCGGGGTTAATTAATTCTGGTGGGGCTTCTGGTAAAAATGATTTTGCAGAAGCGGTTCGCACTGCTGTAATTAACAAACGTGCTGGTGGTACAGGATTAATTTCTGGGCGTAAAGCATTCCAACGTCCGTTTGAGGAAGGAGTGAAACTGTTTCACGCCATTCAAGATGTTTATCTATCACCAGACGTGACGATAGCTTGATGCTTAGAAAATAGAAAGAAAAATTAAATAACCAGGTGGGCTATTTGTCCACCTTTATTTTTATGGTCACTCATTTTAATTTGACAACTTTTACTAATCACCTTAGCGCGAAAAGATAGTAGTATTAGGATTCAGGATCTCTCCCTAAGTATCCTCAATACTTCTTCTAAACCTGCTTTTAAATCCCTGATATCACCCTTGATTTGTCTGATATCGGCTTTGACTTCGCGCATGTCCGAAGCCAGTCCAGTAGCTAAGGTTATTGTCCGGGCTATTGCTACTTGTGATGTACCTATGTTCCAGGTTGGATCTTCAGATTGGTCACATCTTCTGTAAGGTTGTTTAACCTAGTGTAAATATGATCAAATCTAGTATCGTCTGTAATTGTTACAATTATTCTCAAAGCAAACTTCTTGCTTTCTATTTGGATAGCTTTTAACACTCGATACTTGAGTTTTAGCCGATCAATATTTCATATTTTTTAACTAACCACCATAAATTCTCTTTTCATAACCTACCCATTCTTTTTCTCGTAATAGATACTTTTGAATTTTGCCAGTGCTGGTTTTGGGCAAAGTAGTAAATTCAATAGTAGTAGGACATTTAAAAGCAGCAATTTGATAACGGCAAAATTGGATTAATTCTTGTTCTGTAACTTGCGCTCCCTCTTTAAGAGTAACAAACGCTTTGGGTACTTCACCGCGCTTGGCATGAGGTATGGCAATAACAGCACACTCTAACACGGCTTCATGGCGGTAAAGACATTGTTCAACTTCAATACTAGAGACATTTTACCCACTAGTAATGATGATATCTTTCATGCGATCGCGTACTTCAATATAACCATCGGGGTGCATCACTGCTAAATCGCCGCTATGAAACCATCCTCCTCTAAATACCCTTTCGGTTACTTCCGGGTCATTATAATAGCCTGTCATCACCATATTGCCTTGCATCACCACCTCCCCCATTGTTCGCCCATCAGGCGGGACATCATTCATATTTTGATCTACAACTCGCAAACCATCTGCACTTATATAAGGTACGCCTTGACGTGCCATGAGTTTTGCTTTTTCTTCAATTATTAAATTGTCCCAATCTGATTGATATTCGCAAACTGTATAAGGACCATAAACTTCCGTTAAACCATAAACGTGAATAATTTTTGCGCCAATTTCGGTAATTTTTGCAATCAATGTTGGCGAAGGTGGCGCGCCGGCTGTAGTGATAGTTAGAGGTTTCTCTAATAATTGCGGACAGTCTGGATGGTTCACAAGGGAAATTAAAATTACAGGTGCAGCATTTAAATGAGTTACTTCCTCTTGTTGAATTAACTTCCAAACATTACCAGGGTTAAATTTCCGCAAACAAATATGAGTACCACCAATAGCAGTTACCGCCCAAGTAAAACACCAACCGTTGCAGTGAAACATGGGCAAAGTCCAGAGATAAATTGAGTTAGGCGTTAATGTTGTTTCTATTATTTCTCCTAAAGAATTAATATATGCACCTCTGTGAGAGTACATCACACCTTTGGGTTTACCTGAAGTTCCACTAGTGTAATTAATAGAAATTGTCTCCATTTCATCTGTAATTACCCAAGACAAGGGTGTAGTATTACCAGTTAGCAGAAAACTTTCATAATCCTCACTATCTAGAGGCTCAAATCCTTCTACATCACTAATATTTATTATATGTTTGACGGTTTCTAGATTATTTTGAATCGGTCGAATTATATTTGCTAATTCTGTATCAACAAAGAGAAACTTAGCACCGCAATCATTCAAAATATAAGCGACTTCTTGGGGAGCTAACCGAGTATTAATAGATACTATTACACCTCCCGCTAAAGGCACAGCAAAATGGGCTTCTAGCATAGGGGGAGTATTGAAACAAAAAAAAGCGATGCGATCGCCTTTTTCAAGTCCAGCATGACGCAGCGCTGAGGCTAGACAATTTATGCGTTCTGCAAACTCAGCATAAGTGAAGCATTTTTGATTATATATAATCGCAAGTTTATGACTATAGGCTTTAGCATTGCGTTGAATAAAAGTTAAAGGTGTGAGAATGCTGCGATAAACTGCTTCAGGGTTCATGGCTAATGCTAATAGTTAACATTCAACATTTCTGGAGCATACCATAATATAATGCAGCGAATATTAATGCATAAAAAGCATGATTCACTATTAATTTTTTAGACAAAATCATGCTTTTATAAATATTGTAATTAGCAATTAACCGCAGCTTCGCGTTTTGGTGGGCATTGCCCACCCTACAAAGTTTTATTTGTTGACTATCTAACGTTTCTCACCAAAAAATTGGGCTGTCCACAGCTTTTTTGAGAACTCTTCAATATTTCTGCACTACAAGCGCCGGGTTTACCATCTTTAGAATAGCAAAAGAATACTTCTTGCAAAAACCTTCCTGAACCAGAACAGTAAGGCGCTATGCCATCAGCGACTAATTCACTATTAGAAATTACAAATGTATTTTTTAGCCCTTGAATTGTAGTGCGGAAGGGTTTGTTAGGACGGTTATAAGCCGTAGGAATAGCGACAGATCCTTTTAATTGTTTAGATAATGCCAAATATTCTTGGGGAGTTTTACCAGAACAAGTACCATGTTTTTCCCATTCATGGCTATACAGCTTATCGCTAGGGAATAAACCCGGAAACTGCTGCTTTACTTGTAGCGGTAATTTTTCAGTAGAACAGTTAGCAGGATAACCTTTTTGGTACTGGGGCCATAGACCATGTAATACAAAACCGAGTTTCTTGCCTGATTTGCATTGTTGTTGATCGCGATCGCCATTATTTGCACAATAATCTGGTGACCAGGATAAAGTCAGTACGTAAAAATCAAACTGACCAGGAGTACCGCGATTTTGGGCACTGACGGCGTTAGGTATAGCAAAGCTAGTGATGGCTAAGGAAGATGCTATCAGGAGTTTCTTGATCTGCATATTTACAGTCAGACTTTATGTAATTGAAGTTACGCCATATACATTAACTCAGTTCAGCAAAAAATATAAAGTTATTGATAAATTGCGATCGCAGGCATTCACTATCACACTCGTTTCTGGCAAAATGCAACTAGTGCTGCTGAGTATCTACATAAAGTTGAAAAACGCTTTATTGTGGACTTTCAAGTGTTTTTAGATAGTAGATTTATTTTCGCCGTACTATAATACTGCGCAGCTTTTGCGAAATTGATCAGCACGCAATTGTAGTAGTTATTTTATGGTTTGTGCATCCCCAAAGCTTGGATAACTAAAATGAAGACAAAGAGCAAAGTTAATATTTGGTGGAGATACGTTCTCTTATTTACGGCGCTTTTAGTTTCTAGACCAACTTTTCATTTTATTAACCAGGCATTACGAGGACACCCACTCGATGTTCACTATTTCTTAAGCGAACTTTCACCAAAGAAAGTTTTTTCAGGGGGACTTGATAATGGGGATGGCGGGGCGGACTGGAAAATAGGCAAGCCAAAAGCCACAATCTGGAATGCCGAACAGTTACGTTCTCTACCAGATATCAGAAATTTTGCACTAGAACTAGTAAATCGCGACCGCGAGTTAAATAATTTGAAACCTTTGCAGGAAGATAGTTTACTTTCCCAAGCAGCACAAGGTCATGCAGAGGATATGCTGGCTCGCAATTATTTCAATCATACTTCTCTCGAAGGTAAACGCCCCCGCGATCGCTACCTTGGGGTTGGTGGTAGTCCTTATGTTGGCGTTGGCGAAAACATTCTTAAAGGTCATGCGCATGGTTTCGGTTTAACTTACGGAGAAGCTGAAAAGTTTCAACGCGGTTGGATGTACAGTAATGGACATCGGGAAAACCTCCTGACTGCTGAATACACCAAATTTGGTTATGGGATTGCAACTGGGGTAGATGGTCGGATTTATGCAGTGCAAATGTTTGCTGAATAGAAAATAAGGTAGATGGCAGAGGGCAGATGGCAGAAGGTATAAGATTTTCAGCGTTGCATAAATGCAGGATGCATTAGGATTTTTGACCAAACCTAAAGATTGATTCTTTGCGCCTTTGCGCCTACTCTTCTCCTGTCGGAGACGCTACGCCAACGAGAAGCCGCTACCGCGTCTAGGCGCGAAACAAAATTCATCTCATCAATCAGCAACGCCAGATTTTCATGTATTCCCTTCTGCCTCCTGCCTCCTGCCCTCTGCCTTCTTAATATCACCTCATATCGTAACCAAACAAATTTGGGTCAACTTCACCTAATTGCAAATCTGCTAAACCATACTCCGCCCAGCGTCTATCAACCATCGCCGCCACATCTGGATCTGATTCTAGTGGCGCACCCCATTCATGGTCGGTTTCCGGGGGAATTTTGGTGGTAGCATCAATTCCCATCCGCCCACCTAAACCAATTTTCTCACTGGCAAAATCTAAAGTATCAAAGGGTGTATTCGGTAAAATAAACACATCCCTTGTGGGGTCAACTTTAGAACTAATTGCCCACACAACTTGACGCGGATCGCGAATATTGATGTCTTTATCAACCACAATCACAAACTTAGTGTAAGTAAATTGTGGCAAAGCACTCCAAAACGCCAAAGCAGCACGCCGTGCTTGTCCGGGATATGCTTTATCAATAGAAATAATTGCGGCTTTGTAACTCAAAGCTTCCATTGGTAAGAAGAAATCGACAATTTCGGACACTTGTTGCCGCAGAATGGGGGTGTAAATTCGATTGAGTGCGATCGCCATCATCGCTTCTTCTTTCGGTGGACGACCGCTAAATGTTGTTAAGTAAATCGGATCTTTGCGGTGTGTCATACAATGAAAACGAATTAATGGCGAATCCTCGACACCGCCGTAATAACCCATGTGGTCGCCAAATGGCCCATCTGGTAAGACTTCCCCTGGCGTAATTGTCCCTTCTAAAACAAATTCTGAATCTGCGGGAACTTCCAAATCTACGGTTTTGCACTTCGCCAACTGCACCCCTGAACCACCGTAAAGTCCAGCAAACAACCATTCTGATAAATCTACAGGTATAGGTGTAGCAGCTGCCATGATAATTAAGGGGTCTACACCAAGTGCGATCGCAATTTCTAATTTCTGACCACGTTCTGCGGCTTTGCGCAAATGTCTCGCCCCACCCCGCACCGATAACCAGTGTACTGTCATCGTATTTTTAGATTGCAGTTGCAAGCGATACACACCTACATTTGGCGTACCTGTCTCACAATCCTTAGTAATTACCAGCCCCAGAGTAACAATTTTTCCAGCATCATTTACATAAGGACGTATCAACGGTAACGTATCTAAATCCAACTCTTCCCCTTGAACCACCACTTGCTGACAAGCGGGGAAAAAGTCCCGTCCTGGTTTAGCTTTGATTACATCAAACAGCACTTTACCAAAATCGATCGCTTGGGAAATCTTCTTAGGCGGTTTAGGTTGTTGCAGCATACTCAGCTTTTTACCCAAGGTTTCTAATTCCTCTGGATGCTGCATATTCATTGCCCAGCATATCCTTTCCACAGTTCCCATCAAATTTACTGCTACTGGGAAGGATGCGCCTTTGACATTTTCAAACAATAACCCCGGCCCACCTTTTTGCAGCATCCGGTTAGAAATCTCAGCTATCTCTAAATCTGGATCAACTAAAGCTGAAATCCGCTGTAATTGTCCTCTTTCTTCTAGAAGTTTGATGAATCCCCGCAAATCTCTCGCCATTGTTTTAGTAATACTGAATAATTAAGAACTGTGAAGCGCTTTCTTATATTATTAGTCATTCTTCGCTTTATATTCCCGATCGCAATCTTCAGGAGTACCGAGTATTGAGTTCTAAGTGGGGATCTCACTCATTACTCGTTACTCGATACTCAGCACTATTTCGGTCACTGCTAGGATTCGCCAGTTCGCCCTGTCTGTTTGAGGCTGGGTTGTACTTAACTACAACTTAACCTATTTCTTTACTTTTCTTAACTACTGATGACGCACAATTTAGTTAACCTAAATAAGGATAAAGCATTATTTATTACAAATAAGCGCTAACCTGATCAAACATGGCCAGAATATACGACACTTCCCTGGCAGGCGGTTCATTAAAGTGACCTCTGCTGGGTTTATCTATTTTTTTATTTACTTGTGCCATAAAAGACATTTACTTCAGGTTCAAGCGAATAATTGATTGCTGTAGTGTTGTTTTAAATAGTGAGTAGTGAATTTGCGATCGCAACCACAGCAGTCAACGATCTAAAATTCACTCATTTACAAACCCCAAATCTCAATCCCTATTACCCAAAACGTCCACTTACATAGTCTGCGGTTTTTTTATTTGAGGGGTTATTAAAAATCGCTTCTGTTTTATTAAATTCCAAAGTCATCAGTACGAGAGTGAGTCCCACAGCAAAAATAGTCTCGTATTCTAGAGTTCCATGTGGTAAATCGCCAAGGCTGACTGCAACGATGTAGGCAGTCATAGTTGCGGCTGGTTACATTGGGTTAAAAGTGAGATTAGGTTGCCCACCAGCCGCGATCGCTACTATCATCGTTTCGCCAACTGCACGCGAAATTCCCAAAATGTAAGCTGCTGATATCCCAGAAATCGATGCTGGCAATACGACTCGTAAGGCTGTTTGTAAGCGGGTAGCACCTGTTGCATAGGAACCCTCGCGCAGATGTGCCGGTACTGCACGCATCGCATCTTCACTAAGGGAACTGACATAGGGAATAATCATCATCCCGATGACTAAACCCGCACTCAACATATTAAAACCAGGGAAATTTATTCTTTGGCGTCACGGCTTAACAACTCGTTAATCTTTAAACCAACTGCTTCTTTACCAGCAAATACACTACCAAATCTCTTTTTATTGAAGTGACTCTGGGCAGTGGTGTAAGCTGATACTGGTAGGGCAACGTATCTTACCTCTTGAGAGAATTTAGCAGCATTCCGTAAATAAAATTGGACAAACTGCTTCACCTCTGGTTTATCAATAGACTTAGAACTGACATAGATAAACAAAGGCCGAGAGAGGGGAGTGTAAGTGCCATTTTTGACTGTAGCTTCTGAGGGCAATACACCATTAATTGACACAGCCTTCAGTTTTTTGCTGTTCTCTGCATAATAGGCGTAACCAAAATAACCAAGGGCATTCTTATCACGGGAAATACCCTGTACAAGTACGTTATCATCTTCGCTAGCAGTAAAATCACCTCGGCTAGACTTAGTTTTGCCAACAACAGCTTCAGTAAAGTAGTCAAAAGTACCAGAGTTCGTACCAGGACCAAACAATTTCAAAGGTGCATTGGGGAATCCTGAACGGACTTGGCTCCAGTTACTGACTTTACCTTGTGCCCCAGGCTCCCAAATCTTCTTGAGTTCAGCTACTGTTAGATTTTTTGCCCAGTTGTTTTGAGGGTTAACAACAACTGTCAAAGCATCATAAGCTATTGGTAGTTCTACATAACGAACGCCATTTGCTTTACAGTCAGCGATTTCTTTCTGTAAAATGGGACGAGAAGCATCTGATATATCAGTCTCACCGCGACAGAATTTTTTGAAGCCGCCCCCAGTACCAGAAATTCCAACAGTAACTCGAACTCTACCGCCTTGAGACTTTTGAAATTCTTCCGCGGCTGCTTCAGTAATTGGAAAGACGGTACTAGAACCATCAACTTTAATTGTGCTGACACTTTGGGACTGAACCGCAGACATTGATAAACCAAAGGTGGCGCTTACCAATGACATTACACCTAAGACCGTCAAGCTATTAAGCTTCAAGTTCATTTTGCTCACCAGGATACTCCTCATTTGTTGGACGTCTAATTGCCGCCCAATCAATCCAAAACCACAATAATTTTTTAAATTTAAGAGTTAGTGAACATATTAGTTAGCTGTTCACTACCTGAAATTTGACTTACTCAGGTAATATAAAAGTTAACTAGTGGTTATAGGGAGGATAACTTGTAATAGCAAGTAGAATGATTGTTTGTTAATAGCTTGATTCTTTCTTTAAAGCTCGATGAAATTAACGCAGTATCTATTTAAGGATTTCTAGCAAGCTCTACTGTTGAGAATATTTTGCTTATATCTTTAATTTTACAAATACTTTATAAATATCTCCCAGATAAAAGAGTAGAAATAACTTCATAGAGAGAGATTTTTACTGTTCTGTTAACTGACGTTTGAACTCACGCATTTGTGACCATGAGCAAATTAGTCCCAGCCATAAAAGTCAGCAACTTTAGTTTTTATTACGACGATAAAAAGATACTTGAAGATGTATCAATAGATATTTACCAAGACAAAGTTACTGCAATTATTGGCCCTAGCGGTTGTGGTAAATCTACTTTTATCAAATCGCTCAATCGCATGAGCGAATTAGAAGGACAAGTAAAGATTGAAGGCAGAGTAGAATTTTTTGGTCAAAATATTTATGAGCGCCGTGTTAACTTAAATCGGGTGCGCCGCCAAATTAATATAGTATTTCCAAAACCAAATCTCTTTCCTATGAGTGTTTACGATAATGTTGCTTATGGGGTAAAACTTGTAGGATGGCGTCCGAAAGCAGAATTAGATGAAATTATAGAATTTGCTATTAAAAGTGCTGAGCTTTGGGATGAAGTAAAGAATAAGCTACACAAATCGGCTTTGGAACTTTCTGGTGGCCAACAACAGCGGCTATGTATTGCCCGTGCTTTAGCTGTCAAGCCAAAAGTTATTTTGATGGATGAGCCTTGTTTTGGCCTCGATCCCATTGCCAGCATGAAAATTGAGGAGTTGATCCAAAGTTTACGCTCTGAGCTAACAATTGTGATTGTTAGCCACAATATGCGCCAAGTCACTCGCGTATCAGATTTTACTGCTTTCTTTCACAGTAATGAAAATCGGATTGGCAGCCTAGTTGAATTTGGTACTACTACTAAAATCTTTACTAATCCCTTGGATTACCGCACCCGCGACTATGTTTTAACACGTATGAATTAGAGTATTTCCGATGTTATTTGTTGGAATTACTTATGAAAATAGCCCAATAAATAACCAAGTTATGTATCAGTTTGCTGTGAAGTAGATACTCATTTATACAAGTAAGTTGTGGCTTATTGTGCTTGAGTTAAAAATCTTGATGCTTGCCGTTTAGTAGGATTATCCCAAAACTTAATTTGGCAATTATATTAAAATTTATGAACTACGCTTTTCAGTTTGCATACTTAGAGGTAATTATCAGCACAAAATCAGCTAAATAACAAGATGAAATGTCCCCGATGCGAATCAACTTCATATCGTAAAAATGGTCGTAGGAATGGTAAGCAGTATTACTTATGCAAAACGTGCAGGAAACAATTCTTTGAGAATCGGTTAATGGTGGATAATAATGGACATACTCCGTTAGCCTTTGCTGAAGCAACAGAACTTTCTTTAATAACCCAAGTTGCCAGTTACAAAATCAGACTGGTGAACTGGTGTCAAAAAGGCAAT
>NZ_MTAV01000122.1 GCF_002154695.1 Nostoc sp. T09 | reverse complement strand
ACAGCTTATGCCCTGAGAGCTTTTTTTACTTAACTTCCAACTTTTCAAACATCCTCTTAGCCGACCTATATATCTAGCGACCAAACGTAGTAGTTCTCATTTCACAGTGGTGGACTCACCACTATACATGAAAAAGTTATCTTCCTTTCTACTCACTGTCTTCTATCCTCTGACTTATTTTTTAGATAGAAGGACAGTTTTTATTATGTTCTACCTTATACAGTTGATGCTGCCTAGTGCCTAGAGTCCTGACTTGAAGAGCGTTCTATAATCATTCTTTAGCTCTAGCAATAACTTCGTCACACTAACCGGAATGTGGTGTGAGTAATCTGTATTTAGTGATATGAGGAGGTTAAAGCAGCATTTTGTCAATAAATTTAAACTATTCTTAGGAATTTAGTGACTGTGTGGAAATTTTTTAGATGGTTTATGCAAACAAGGTAATTGCTGATGACAGTTTAGTAAGCTGCATACCTACAATTTTTCAGCAGATATACTTAAAAAGCTATTTATTTTTGCAATTATTTTTACTAATTTTGATTCCGTAACCTGAATGCAAAAATGCTCAAAGGTAACTTTGAGGTTTAGAGTTTAGCCATCTTTACGGCTATATGTTTCTTAATACAAAAGAATTTGAAGATGATTTTTCTGGATTTGTAACCCAGCCAACATAGTATTTAGGCATGAGAATATTAAAATTGTGTTAAGGATTACGAATTTAGTAAATATACGTGTTTAAGCAATTCTGGAAAATCTATAACTTTAGACCGATGTTATAAACACAACCCAAATTGTATTTCTAGATGACAAGTACATTTCTTCAAAATTACTCAAGTGCAAACTATCTAGCCTCAATAAACCCTTTGTTCTCTACCAACTTCATTTCTACGCAACAAAAAATTAATTAAAATTTAATATTTTTTTGGCATAATGAGTACATTTACCGAAAACTACACAGAGAAATGGCATGAAAACCGAAACAGCAAATTTACCTAGTTCTATGGCTAATAATCTGAAAGTTACTAGTATTGCAATCTTTTTTATCAGTATTACCCTGATAATCCCTAAGACAGCTACTACTACAGCAGCTTTGAGCAGCGTGACTGTGAATAGCTTTAGTACTAATAACGAAAGCTTAACCACATCCAAAGCTAATTCTCAGAATTTACAAAAGCCTTATACACCACCTAATTATGGTGGGCCTGACAGTCAGCATGGTAGTGGTACTCGCTAAACAATTAAAATTTATGAGAAATTAGGAAGAGCAAGAATTTACGCTAAAAATCTTGGGCAAATTAGACGGTATAAAACTGAATAGGTAATGAGTAAACACTGTTTTACCCCTAGGAATAGTATTTTCTTTTAAGATCGCTACAGATAGGCAGCAGGGGAGCAGGAAAAAAGAATTTTTAGCAGTAATTGAGAAACTTGGTAGAAGCAGCTAAAATCCTTGATTAAAAATTGCTGGAAGATAATTAAGCGTTTAAGATCGGGGATTTCCACCAATGATTTTTTTGTACAAAGGTGTGAGCTTGCCAATCAAAGTCTGTTTCAGGATAATCTAAGCGGTAGTGTCCGCCTCGGCTTTCGGTTCTAAAAACAGCACTTTTAAGAATTAAATCAGCTACATCAAGCAAATTACGAGTTTCTGCCCAGAGTCGCAATTGCCGTTCTACATCCGGTAGTTCTAAACGAGCTGGTTGTGCTGGATTTAAAGAGAGGAGAAATTGGCTCAATGTTAAGGCAGCGAAATCTTGCTGCCAAGATTCAACAGTGGTGATCGCCGCCTCCAATCCTGATTGCGATCGACAAATACCAGCACTTTGCCAAACTAAACGAGGTAACTTCTGTCGTAGTGCTTCTAGTTGTGCTTGCTGCCTGTGCCACTCGCCAACATCACTATGGAATTCTCGTAATGGCAGCATTGGCAAATCTGAATGCAACTCATCAGCAGGCAAATCAATATTAGCCATCTGTGCGCCAAATACAATACATTCTAAAAGAGAATTGCTTGCTAAACGATTTGCCCCATGCACTCCAGTACTAGCGGTTTCTCCGACAGCGTACAAGCCAGAAATATTTGTGCGATTCATCAAATCTGCAACAATTCCACCCATCCAGTAATGGGCAGCTGGGGCAACAGGAATTGGTTCTGTAAAGACATCAATACCCCAATGTTGACAAACTTTAATGATATTGGGAAAGCGATGCCGAATCTTCTCCGGTGGGATGGGGCGCATATCTAACCAGACATGGGCAGTGGCCGGATCGGCTGCTGTACGTTGCAAATGGCTAAAAATTGCTCTACTGACAACATCTCGAGGTGCAAGTTCACCCGCAGGATGGTAGTCAAAGGCGAAACGCCGCCCCTCATTGTCAACGAGGTGTGCCCCCTCGCCGCGCACAGCTTCACTGATGAGAAAGCGATCGGCACCTTGTTTTGTCAAGGCAGTGGGGTGAAATTGGATAAATTCCAAGTCGCGGAGGATAGCCCCAGCACGGGCAGCGATCGCTACTCCATCCCCAGTACTAACAGCAGGGTTAGTAGTTTGAGCAAATACTTGTCCACCGCCACCAGTTGCCAATACCACCGCACCAGCCCCGAGCCAGCGGATTTCGCCTTGATAAAATAAGCTAATTCCTTGACAGCGCTCGCTTTGCGGTTCCATCCACAAACTCAAAGCCAAAGCTTGCTGGATAACTTGAATGTTTTGGCGTCGCAGTACTTGGGCGGTGAGGGTGGTGGTGACTTCCCTACCTGTTGTGTCAGCGGCATGAAGAACGCGGTTGCGAGAATGAGCAGCTTCTAAAGTTAAAGCTAAAGCATTACCATGACGGTCAAAAGCTACTCCCAAATTGACCAGAGATTGAATGCAGCTAGGGGCATTTTGGGCCAGGAATTCTACAGATGCTCGATCGCACAGTCCAGCCCCGGCGCGGATTGTATCATCAATGTGTAACGAAGGAGAATCTTCAGGGGCGACGGCGGCAGCAATACCACCTTGTGCCCAATCACTAGCAGATAAAGAAACTGTTTCTTTGGTAATTAAACCGACTCGCAATGACTCTGGTAGACAAAGTGCCGTGTATAGCCCTGCGGCACCTGCACCAACTACCAAGACATCAAATTGGCTAGGAATATCTATTTGAGGCAAGGTTATAGATTTAGGGGGGAAGGGGGAGAAGAGGAGAGGGGGAGAAGGGGAGGGGGTATATATTTTCCCCGATCACCTTCCCATACCCATCTCTAATCAAAAAGTGCCACTCCCTCAGAGAAGGAGTAGGCCATTATTCACTAAGTTAACTGCAAATACAGTTATCTATAGATACCGTTGTTAAAGCGATCGTCTCCCTCGTTGAAGGCAGGTTCTAGTTCTGTCACTGTAAATTTCTCTAAATTGGCTTGCAAAGTTTGTTTTTGGCGATCGCTCAATCCGGGAAGGCTCAAGATATCCTCTACCTTTTGGTAAGGAGCATTCTTGATGATTTTCTTAGCTAGGGTAGGATACAGCCCTGGATACTGTTGAAAAGCTCGGACGTTGGTATTGTTCAAATCAATTTTTTTACCAAAATCCGTTGCTAGCTTAGCGTCTGCACGATTCTGCCCAACTGCTAGAACTGGGACTTGGGGAAAAGTCAGACTATTTAAACTGGCAGCTTGGGCTATCTGAGTTGTTCCCAGCCATCCCCAACAACCAAGCAACAAGCTAAACACTGTTAATAAACGCACCAATCCTTTCACGATTTTTCTACCTCTTTCCATCAAACTGAAATAAAAGTTTTAAGCCAAGAGCATTCAGCACTCAACAGTCCACACTCAACAGCCAATAGTCTGGACTATTGACAATTGTCGGGAAGGTGATAGCTGTTTGCTTAATCAACACACAGCAGTCATCAGAAACTAATATACAGCTTATTAATATCCACAATATGTACTGTTACTGGGTTTGACTACACTTTTGCAAAAAGTTTTCTAAAGTAGTACTTACAAGAGTACAAACAGAGGTAATGAACTTGATGTTCTAACTCTCTGTCTCTCTGAGTCTTCGCGTCTTTGCATTGGTTCATACCCATCAATATTTGGTTTGTTTGGCAGACCTACTAACCATGTTGTCACAAAAATAACCGCACTGTAGACTCAGTATCAACAGCGCGAGTAGTTATTGACTATTTCCTTTTAGCTACTGTTAAGGTTTTTGGGTAGCGATCGCTAGTTTAGCTCCCTGCACTTGCCGCACCCGATCCATTACTGCTACTACCTTACCGTGACCTATTGTTTCGTCAGCATTAATAATTACTAATGCTTCAGGGTTAGCACCCACCAAACTACGCACTTGCTCTGTTAAAGCATCAATGGTGGTAGGCTGGCGATTCAAGCTCACCAGTCCTTTGTCATCGACCGTGATTGTGATTTTAGTAGGAATTTGCTGTTGTTTAGCCGTCGCTGCTTTTGGCAGATTTACTGGCAAACCCTCACTTCTGGTTAAAAATAGTGTTGACATGATGAAAAATGTCAAAATCGCAAATATAACATCAATCATCGGCACGATGTTAATTTGTGGGGGTAAGTCTGGTTCATCTTGTAGCCGCATAAGCCTTCTCCCCACGTTCATAGCGACGACGATAAAGTAATTCTAACTGCCCGCCATATTCTTGAATGAATGCCATTTGGCGAGTGTAAAGTCCCCGGAATGTGTTGGCAAATAACAGCACAAATATGGCAACTATCAATCCTGATGCGGTCGAAACTAGAGCTTCACTAATACCACTGGTAACACCTGCTGTTTTTTCACCACCTACTTCTCCGAGGTTGAGGGAGGCAAAGGAAGTAATCAATCCCAATACAGTTCCCAGCAATCCCAGTAGGGGTGCAAGGCTAATAATTGTCTCGAAAAGGGTGTTAAATCGCTTCAGCACGGGGATTTCGGCTTGTGCTTCACTTTCTAATGCTAGGCGAAACTCTTCAGGAGTAGGTTGTTCAAGTTCTAAAGCTGAAAGAAAGATGCGTGCAATCGGTAAATCAGCATTTTTTTGCAGTTTATCTAAAGCACCAACAACGTTGTCGAGACGATAGAGATTGAGAACCTCCCGCACCACACGGTTTTGACGATGATTGATCCGATACCAAAAACGAACCCGCTCAATAATTAGGGCGATCGCTACCACGCTAAACCCTAATAGCGGCCACATTACCACGCCGCCCGCCTCAAAAAGTTTAATGATATCCATGTACTGTTTCTTGACTAATCAACAACCCAACACTCAGAATACCAGTTCTTATTCACTAATCAATAGAGTTTCTCAATAAAAAATGAGTTTATAACAATCTATTTCAAGTTTTAGCTCTTTCATGACATAGATTTATACAATTTTTAGAGATTTATAAACCTTCAATATCCTACCCAGAATGCATTTTTAGTAATGCTCGTCCTGCTAACCACAAAAATTGCTCACACAATTTATTGCTTGACTTTTGTTACTCAGCAGCGTAATCTGACAAAATTAATGCTAATTAATCGCAAATAAATCTATGAGTTTTTCCAGTATCGCTGTGGCACAGCGAGAAAAAGAAGCTGAGGCTTTGAAGCCTTTTTTAGCCTTCAGTCTGGTTGGTTCGCTAATCCTGCATATAGGAGTACTAGCCTCTGGGATTACTAATCTGTTAACTAGAGTGCCGGAACTAGAAAAGGAACCTATTGAATTGACCCTCGTTGAGCCAACAGCGCTGGAAACACCACCACCAGAAGAGGCAAAACCTTCACCAGAACTAGATTCTCCTGGTGGAGGTGGTGGAGGCTCTAGCGGTGGTGGATCTGGTGGTATCGGTATTCAAACTGTACCTAAATCTCCAGTATCAACCTCTAGACCAACGCAACCACAGAAGTTTGTTGATAACTCCAAGCCAACTGTGGCAAAGATACCAGAGCAAAGAATTGAACAACCCAAACCAGCAGTTAGCAAGCCACAAGAACTAACTAGAACAGAAGAGCCAGTTGAAAAGGCCACGCCTGATATTTCTCAGCGTTCTGCTCCTATTGCAGCTAACACCTCTAAGCCGTCTGTTGGAGTAGAACAAAATAGTGAAAAGTTGAGAGATTTATTGAGCGGCATTAGAGACTTAAGAGCTACTCAGGGAAGTTCTCAAAGTAATGGAAATACTACTGGAGATTCTAATAACTCCGCTGGCGGTAGTACTGGCTCCTCTGTTGCCCTTGGTAATGGTATCGGTAATGGCTCAGGTAACGGTACAGGTAATGGTATCGGTAATGGTTCAGGTAACGGTACAGGCAATGGTATCGGTAATGGCTCAGGTAACGGTATCGGTAATGGCTCAGGTAACGGTACAGGCAATGGTATCGGTAATGGCTCAGGTAACGGTACAGGTAATGGTATCGGTAATGGCTCAAGAACAGGAAGCGGTAAGCCAGTAGCAACAGCACCAACCTCTCCAAAACTACCTGAAAATAGCGATCGCAACTCTAATGGTTCAGGTAATGGCCGTGCAGCTTGCCGTGAATGTCGCACCAGATACCCAGAAGCAGCTAGACGGCGAGGCATTGAAGGTAGAGTAGAGGTAGCAGTTGATACTGATGGACAGGGCAATGTCACTAACGTGCGGATTGCTCGCTCTAGTGGTAATCGTGACTTGGATGAAGAAACCATTAGACAAGCCCGTGAGTGGAAATTAAAACCTGCGGCTGGTGGACGGCAAGGTGTATCAATAGCAACTGAATTTGCGATTCAAGGTTCTCGCCGTCACCGCGAAGCCCAAGCACGTAAAAGAAAAACAGAAGCAGCACAAAGAATCCAACAAACAGCGGCTTCCAATCCCAGCCCCACAGAGGAAGCTCCAAGACGTAGGCGACGGTTGGTAGACTCAAATATCACTGATATCCCCAGGGAATCGATTGGAGAACCCAGAATCAGACGTAGGCGGCCTTCATCACAGGAAGCTGCAACAACCAGACAAAACGAATCTAGACCAAATCCCACATCTGCCAGTCAGGGATTAAGACAATCTCTACGTCAGAGGCAGCGTGAGAACGTAGTTACCAAATCACCACAACAGTCACAAACACCCAAAAATCGACGTCGGCGGCGTACAGAGCAACCTACAACTCCTAGCCAAAGTCAGCTGTTAGAGTCTTTACGTCGTTCTCGCCGGCCATCTCAGTCAACAGAAGCTCCTGCTACTGGCAACAGCAATTAGTAACCCGATCAACGAAAGTACCTAATTTACAGCAGAATTCAGGAGTTAGAATTCAGAATTCAGAAGTAAAACAGTCTTTATGCT
>NZ_MTAV01000121.1 GCF_002154695.1 Nostoc sp. T09 | reverse complement strand
TATAATATTTTCAAGGTTCGGTCTCCTGACCGCGTCGCTTTTTCTCGCTTCGCTCTCAGGCACTTATCTAATATATCGAGCCTACTTAGGTTTGTCAACTCTTTTCGGAAAAATTTTTTTCGGACTTATTTTGGCGTCCCAAAACTCCTCACAGTGCTAGGTTTAGGTAACAATGGTTGATGCACTGTGGTGAAGAAGGAAAGGTAGAGCGTGAATTTTCAGTCGATAATAGCTTCATTGCATGAATTCTGGAGTGCTCGCGGTTGCTTGATTGCCCAACCCTACGACATTGAGAAAGGAGCAGGCACTAAGAATCCGCATACTTTTTTAAGAGCATTGGGACCTGAACCTTGGGCTGTTGCGTATGTTGAACCATGTCGTCGTCCTACAGATGGTCGCTATGGTGAAAACCCCAATCGCTTCCAATACTATTATCAGTACCAAGTTCTGATTAAACCTTCGCCAGATAATATCCAAGAAATTTATCTCGATTCCTTGAGGGCGTTAGGTATCCGTCCGGAAGACCATGATATTCGGTTTGTAGAAGACAACTGGGAAGATGCAACAGTAGGAGCTTGGGGTACTGGTTGGGAAGTGTGGTTAGACGGAATGGAAATTACTCAATTTACCTACTTCCAACAGTGTGGAGGAATTGACTGCCGTCCTGTATCGATTGAGATTACCTATGGACTTGAGCGATTGGCAATGTATCTCCAGCAGGTGGAAGCAATCACTAAGATCCACTGGACGGACAATATTACTTATGGTGATGTGTTCCTCCAATCAGAAATTGAACAGTGTACTTACAACTTTGAAGCGTCGAATCCGGAGATGCTGCTAACACTGTTTAATTTATATGAGCAGGAAGCTACTCAATTGACAGAGCGAGGATTAGTGTTACCAGGCTTAGACTATGTAATTAAGTGTTCGCATACTTTTAATTTGCTGGATGCAAGGGGCGTAATTTCAGTCACTGAGCGGACTCGCTACATTGCCAGGATTCGGCATTTGGCACGGAAGGTTGCTACTTTATATGTTGAGCAAAGAGAGAAGTTGGGTTTTCCATTGCTCAAAAATGCCGTAAGTTAAACACTAGAGACTGACACTGAGGATAATTACCACTTGGCTAGATCCTTGATAACCTCCCTCAAAAAGGGAGGTTTGGTATTATCTCTTAGACCAAATAGTTATGGTGTGTGAGAAATGTTGAATTGGAGCGAGTTACTAGAACCAATCGCTGCTTGGTTTCGTTCTCTAAGACTCCCGGAACCCATTATCCATTGGGGACATCCATTAATGATGGCGATTGTTGTATTTGTGATGGGTAGTTTTGTGGGGCTAGCTGGTTGGCGGGGAAGACTTGTTGAAGATCAAGATGGAGCAATTAAAAGTCGTAGTGAGCATCGTAAACTAGCACCCTGGCTTTTTTTCTTTCTGGCGGCGGGTTATACAGGTGGGGTGTTGTCTTTGGTAATGCAGCATCAACCAATTCTAGAAAGTCCCCATTTTTTTACAGGTTCTATTGTGTTATTACTGCTACTGATCAACGCTGCAATCTCTCTAAGTGGATTTTTAGGGAATAAAGCGATATTACGTACTATTCATGCTTATTTAGGCAGTACAGCACTTTCTATTTTGTTTCTCCACGCTTTACTGGGGTTTAAGTTGGGCACATCTTTTTGATACAGTTATTCCAAAAAGTTTTACAAGCCTGTGCCCCTGAGACTGGAAGTCACTGGCTCTACAAACAAAGCCCGCATGTGCGGGTTTTATTTTATAGTCAGCAAATACTTTTATCAGAAGTCTTATGATTCAGGCTGGTGGTGTAATTATCTGTATTGGCTATATTCTAGGGTTGCTGTTTACAGCAGTGCCTTGGGGTGGTGTGTGGATTTTGGTTTTAGGGATATTGGCAGCAGTGCTGTTGCGATTAGCTTCTCTCAAGTCACGGCAACTTGCTCAAAAAGCAGAACATGCTGGAACGAAGGCTAAGCCCACATCTAGCTTTTGGCAAAATACTCCCCATCCCCGAGTCTGGCTAGCTGCTGGTTTGGTAGGCTTGCTGGCTACCCTATATTTTCAATGGCGAGTGCCAGAACCTGGAGCAAAAGACATTAGTAAATTTGTCCCACCAGGAAATAGTAGTAATCAAGAACAGCTTGTAATTGTCCGTGGTGAAGTAGCGAGTACGCCGCGCTTGACTCGCAGTCAGAGAGGGCAATTTTGGTTAGAAGCAACTCAGCTAGATGAAGTCAAAAAAAATGATGGGCCAGCAGGTGTCAGTAAAGGAGTAACGGGTAAGTTGTATGTGACAGTACCCATACTTCAGGTTACTGGTTTATATCCAGGTCAAGAAATTGCTGTGACGGGAGTTTTGTACAAACCAAAAGCAGCATCAAACCCTGGTGCTTTTGATTTTCAGAAGTTTCTGAAACAAGAGGCAACATTTGCTGGTTTAACGGGTAGACAGATAAATATTTTAGATGAGGAACAACGTAAATGGGGATGGTGGCAAGTTAGAGAGCGAATTGTGCGATCGCAAGTTCGGTGGTTGGGTATCCCAGAAGGCCCACTTGTGAGTGCAATGGTTTTAGGCAGCAAAGCTGTTGATTTACCTTATGATATTCGCGATCTTTTTATCCAAGCAGGATTAGCTCATGCTTTGGCTGCTTCGGGGTTTCAGACTTCGTTGATTCTGGGTGTGATCTTACAGTTAACGAGGCGAGCAAAAAAGGCAACTCAATTTACTCTGGGTTTTTTGGGTTTAATTATTTTCCTGAGTTTAACTGGTTTTCAGCCTGCGGTGCTGAGAGCCGTAATTATGGGTTTTGCTGCATTAGTGGGACTAGCTTTAAAAAGAAAGGTAAAACAATTGGGTTCACTGCTACTGGCGGCTACCTTATTATTGCTATTTAATCCTTTATGGATTTGGGACTTAGGTTTTCAACTGAGCTTTTTGGCGACACTGGGATTAATTGTGACAGTACCACCCATAATTCAACGCTTGGGTTGGTTACCACCTGCGATCGCTTCTTTGATTGCTGTTCCTTTAGCTGCTACGATTTGGACTTTACCTTTGCAACTTTTCGTTTTTGGGGTTGTGCCGTCTTACAGTCTGCTACTCAATATTATTAGCACCCCATTCATTTCTATTCTGAGTATAGGTGGAATTGTCAGTGCCTTAGCAGCATTGATTTGGCCAGAAGCAGGAAGTGTTTTGGCTGGAGTGTTGCATTACCCCAGCGATTGGCTCATCAAATTAGTGAAATTTTTTAGCAACTTACCAGGAAACTCAATTGCTGTTGGCAGTATATCTCCTTGGCAGATGCTCGCTATTTATACAATAATTTTATTGGTGGTATTGGTGCGTTGGTGGCGACAACGCTGGTGGTTCGCTAGTTGTATTGCTATAGGTTTAGTACTTATCCCGGTTTGGCATTCTGCCAACACCTTGTTTAGAATCACTGTACTTGCAGCAGGTGCAGAACCGGTTGTGGTAATTCAAGATCGAGGAACAGTCACCCTGATTAATAGTGGCGACGAAAGTACAGGACGCTTTACAATCCTACCGTTTTTACAACAGCAAGGTGTCAATCAAATCGATTGGGCGATCGCAACTGATTTTCAAGATCATGAAAGTAGTGGTTGGTTGGAAGTATTGCAACGTTTACCGATTAAAAATTTTTATAGCTATCCCCCCAAGCCAGAAAACGTCATTGAAACTCAGGTAATTCAACAAGAAATCCAAAAACGTCAAGGTGTGTACCAACCTTTGGCACTTGGTCAAGCAATGACTGCTGGCCCAGTCGTAGCCCAATTAATTAATGACCAGTTACCAGTTTTACAACTACAAATTCAAGGACAAAATTGGTTACTAATCGGTAATCTTAAGTCTAAAGAGATAGCACAGCTAGTCAAGTCTGGGGGTTTAGCTCGCCCACAAGTGCTATGGTGTGTACCGCAATCTTTGAAAGATTTAGTTTTAGCCCTACAACCACAAGTTGCGATCGCATCTTCTGCCGACCTTGAGCCAAAAGTGTTGTCTGAACTTAGCCAAAGCCAAACCAAACTTTTCTTTACAGGACGAGATGGCGCTATCCAATGGCTACCTGGTAGTGATTTTGAAGCGTTTATCCAAGCAACAGAAAGCAAGTCTTCTGTTCTATAAATGCTATTGCTCTTTGCAGGTTGCTTTGAGGCGATCGTTTTATCTATATGTGATGTTATGATTGCATAGGAGATGCGATGGCATTTCTGCAATTCACAGGTTTTAGATAGAGAACAGATACTTGAATCTGTGAATCAATAGCTGGAGAGGTGTCCGAGTGGTTGATGGTGACGCACTCGAAATGCGTTTTGGGGAAACCCAACGGGGGTTCGAATCCCCCCCTCTCCGTTTTAAAGATTGACAATTTTTTAGAGCGAGCAGCCAAGAGTTGTTCTTTTACTTCAATAGTGAATTGCCTATAACTAAGCTTATCAGCATAAATTGATGAACCTGTGAGAGCTTTGTACTGTATTTGTGGGCAAATAAACTTATTTTTTTAAATAATAACCTGGTTATTATTTACTCAGGTTTGCTAAGAATGGCAGATTTAGTAACGCTTTGTCCAAACTTGAATTTTCCACTTTATATAGTTGTTCCAGAATCACGTACTAATAAAGTCAAGAAAGAACTAAAAAGACCTACTTTTAAAAATCTTAAGCTCGATAAGAAGTGCCGTTATATAATACTTGAGAAGTTACTTGAAAAATGGGATGTTATCAGGGAATTTGCTACAGAGCCATCTGCGCTTAAATCAATATCCCAAAGTTGCGATACTGAATAATTAATTATTAATAAAACTTTCCTAAAGTCTATAAATAAAAATAATTTACAACTATGAAAATAAGAAATGTTATGAATATTCAGTTTATGCAATACTTTTCTTAATCCAAGTGCGAAAGGATTTTAACAAAGCAATTTCGCCCATAGTTTTGCTTTGCTGAATGAATCTGCTGATATCGTTCACAGATACTAGGGGGAAAGCAATACTAAATTCACACTCGATATATTGTCCATCTAACAACTGATAAAATTTTAAATTCTGCCCGTCATATCTCCAAAGTTCAGGTATACCTAAGGCTGAATAAATCCTGAATTTGTTGATTGAACTACTGGTAATATCAATTTCAATTGCTAAGTCAGGTGGTGGGTCGGTTTCTAAATTTAATGTCTCCCTTCCTCTCACTCTCGATTCATTTTGTATATAGTAGCAATTGTCTGGTTCTATACCTCGATTTGCTAATCGACTTTTCAATGTTGTAGAACCGGCACTTTTAATTTCTATTCCTAATTCTTCTACTATAACTAAAATTAAGCGGTCAAATTGAATTTTGGGATTTTCATGTTCAAACAGTGGGGTCATAATTTCTAAAGTGCCGCAGTCATAAGCAAATCTAGAACCTCTGTCCTCACCTGTATCTCTCAATAAGGCTTCAAAAGTTTCCCAGCTAATGTTGTATAGCACTGTTCTTTGTTCGGCAGGCGTTGACTTTACAAGCATATTACAATACTTCTTCTGTCAGAATACTAGATAAAATTTCTAAAATTTTGCCTATATCATTAATATAGTATTCACTCAAATCAATATCAACTACTTGCCCAAGCGCTTTATTTACTTATTGCAATAATTTCAATAATTTAATTGTGCTAATTATAAGCATTTTATTAAGGATTAGATAAACTTTTGAGTTAATTGTAAAAAATTCTCGACAATAGGCGTTAAACTCCTTGGCTGCCAAATTACAGCAGTTTCTATTACAGGTACTTCTGTTAGTAGAGGACGATAAACTACACCAGACCTTTGAAGATTCTGTAGAGAAGATGGTGTTATCGCCACACCCATTCCAGCCGATACTAGTCCAATAATTGTTTGCATTTGAATCGCCTCTTGAGTAATGTTAGGTTTGAAATTTTCCTGCTGAAAAAGACTCATGATGCGATCGTAAAGTCCTGGTGCTAAATACCGAGGAAACATGATCAAAGGTTCATTTAGGAGCGATCGCACCGAGATGTGTTCTTTTTGAGCCAATGAATGAGTTGAAGACAAAGCCACAACTAAGGTTTCTCTGTGAATACACTGGTAAGATATTGTGTCATCTTCCAAAGGCGGATGAGCAAAACCCACATGAATCAGGGAATCTCTCAGTGCTTGCTCTTGTTGACTTGTAGTTAACTCCAGTAGGACTAGTTCTACTTCTAGAAATTGCTCGCGAAATTGTCGCAAAATCAAGGGTAATAGGTCGTAAATTACCAAACTAGTAAATCCTATTCTCAATTGACCTGTTTCACCTCTTCCAGTCCTTTGAGTCAGTGCTATTGCTGTTTCTAGTTGTAACAGTAGTTGATAAGCCTCTTTTAAAAAGACTTTACCAGCCTCTGTTAGCTGTACTTGTCGCTTAGTTTTGCGATGAAAAAGCTGTACTCCTAGTTCTGCTTCTAGTTGCTGAATTTGTTGGCTAAGAGGCGGTTGAGCTATATGCAGTCTTTCTGCGGCTTTACTGAAATGTAGTTCCTCAGCTACAGCAATAAAGTAGCGCAGATGTCGTAGTTCCATAATTTTTAATACTTTATAAATCTCAATTTTAAATAAATATATATTGGACATATCAAATAAAGTATACCTATGATACTCCTACAGAGATTTGCTCGATGCTAGAGCAATGGGTGAAAAAACAATGTCAGAGAATCTCAGAAGTAAAGTTGTCACACAAGGGGTGCAGCGATCGCCTAACCGCGCTATGCTGCGTGCAGTTGGTTTTCAGGATGAGGATTTCAATAAAGCCATTGTTGGTATTGCCAATGGTTACAGCACAATCACTCCCTGTAATATGGGGATAAACCAACTAGCGCAAAGGGCTGAGGTTGCTGTTAAAAGTGCTGGAGCAATGCCACAGCTGTTCGGCACAATTACTATTAGTGATGGGATTTCGATGGGAACTGAAGGGATGAAATATTCCCTAGTGTCGCGAGAAGTGATTGCAGACTCCATAGAAACCGCCTGTACAGGACAAAGTATGGATGGTGTGCTGGCGATTGGTGGTTGTGATAAGAATATGCCAGGGGCAATGCTGGCGATCGCGCGCATGAATATCCCTGCTATTTTTGTTTACGGTGGCACAATTAAACCTGGACACTACAACGGCCGTGATTTAACTGTTGTCAGTTCTTTTGAAGCTGTAGGTCAATACAGCGCTGGCAAAATTGACGAGAATGAACTAATAGAAGTCGAACGCCATGCTTGTCCTGGTGCTGGTTCTTGCGGTGGTATGTACACAGCTAACACCATGTCTTCTGCTTTTGAAGCAATGGGGATGAGTTTACCTTATTCTTCCACAATGGCAGCTGAAGATGCAGAAAAAGCTGACAGTACAGAAAAATCGGCATTCGTCTTAGTAGAGGCGATTCGTAAACAACTTTTGCCCCGCCAGATTATCACCCGCCAATCTATCGAAAATGCCATTTCTGTAATTATGGCAGTGGGTGGTTCAACAAATGCAGTGTTGCATTTTCTGGCGATCGCTCGTGCTGCTGGTGTAGAACTAACTTTGGATGATTTTGAAATTATTCGTGCCAAGGTTCCTGTTTTGTGTGATTTAAAACCAAGTGGTAGGTATGTGGCTACGGACTTGCATAAAGCTGGTGGCATTCCCCAAGTGATGAAAATGCTACTTGTGCATGGTTTGTTACACCCAGATTGCATGACAATCAGCGGTCAAACAATTGCAGAGATATTAGCAGATGTACCAGAAGAACCACCTGCTAACCAAGATGTGATTCGTCCTTGGAATAATCCAATGTATGCCCAAGGCCACTTAGCGATTCTTAAAGGCAATCTAGCAACAGAAGGTGCTGTCGCTAAAATTACTGGCGTGAAAAAGCCAACAATTACTGGACCTGCACGAGTATTTGAATCAGAAGAATCCTGTTTAGATGCAATTCTTGCAGGTAAGATTCAAGCTGGTGATGTGCTTGTCATCCGCTATGAAGGGCCAAAAGGTGGTCCTGGTATGCGGGAAATGCTGGCTCCCACCTCAGCGCTTATTGGTGCTGGTTTAGGCGATGCTGTCGGATTAATTACCGACGGACGTTTCTCCGGTGGTACTTACGGCATGGTAGTAGGTCACGTTGCACCGGAGGCTGCTGTTGGGGGTGCGATCGCCCTTGTGGAAGAAGGTGATAGCATCACAATCGATGCCCATGCTCGTCTATTACAGTTGAACATATCCGATGAAGAATTAACTCGTCGTCGTGTCAATTGGCAACCGCCTACACCTCGTTATACCAAAGGTGTATTAGCTAAATATGCCAAATTGGTAGCTTCTAGCAGTCTCGGTGCAGTAACTGATTTGGATTTGTTTAATTAATTACTAATTACCTCTTGACTGGAGGCAGAATGTTTCCGATTCTATTGCTTAAGCGGAGCCAGACTGCTTCCTTTTTAATTTTTATTTTCTAAATAACCCCAGTTTGTTCAGGTCTGGTACAAGTTCTACCACAGCGAGCGATCGCTTTATTTACAATAAAAATACAGGTAACCTTTTCTTTGATACAGATGGAATTGGGGGCGTGGCACAAGTTCAAATAGCCCAGTTAACAAATAAGGCAACGCTCACTAGCACTGATATTACTGTAATTGCATAGTCGGGTCACAGTGAATACATTGGTAAGGGTGCGGTAAACGCGCCCTTACTTTTATTGTGTTGGTTTTTGCTAATGTTAATGATTAGCAGAAAATAATTGACACAATGAAAAGTTCTCAACTACCACCCGGAAACTCTGGTTTACCTATATTAGGTGAGACACTTGCATTTATTGTTGACCCCTACAACTTTGTTAACCAGCGCTATCAGCAGTATGGGTCTATTTTTAGAACTAATCTTTTAGGTAGACCAACTGTAGCAATGGTAGGACCAGAAGCGGTTGAGTTCGTTCTTGCCAAGCACATGGACTATTTTTCTTGGCGTGAGGGATGGCCGGAGAATTTCAAAATATTGCTAGGCGAATCTCTTTTTCTCCAAGATGGACAGGAACACCGCAAAAATCGCCGCTTAATGATGCCAGCTTTACATGGGCCAGCATTAGCAAATTATGTCACCACAATGGAAGCGATTACACTTAGCTATCTCCAAAAATGGCAAAAACAACAGGAGTTTATTTGGTTTGAGGAATTTAAACAACTGACATTTGATATTGCTAGTCAGTTGTTATTGGGAACTAATCCTGGTGATGAAAATGTGCGCTTGAGTAAGTTATTTAAAGCGCTGTCAAATGGTTTGTTTTCGATTAACAGATTACCACTACCATTTACTAAATTTGGCAAAGCTGTAGCAGCTCGCAATCAAATTCTAGAGCATGTAACTAAGGTTATCAGAGAACGGCAGCAAAACCCGACTAAAGATGCTCTGAGTTTGTTAATTCAAGCTAGAGATGAAGAAGGTAATAGCATGAGTGAAAGGGAACTCATCGCTCAAGCGGTGCTGTTACTTTTTGCAGGACATGAAACTACAACTTCAATGTTGACTTGGTTGTGCTTAGAGTTAGCACGTAATCCCGAGATTATGAAACGCGTTAGGGAAGAGCAAATGCAACTTGCTAATCAAGGTGCTTTGAGTTTAGAACAATTAGGTCAAATGCCTTATCTAGAGCAGGTTTTGTTGGAAGTTGAACGACTACACCCAGCAGTTGGAGGTGGTTTTCGTGGTGTGATTAAAGAGTTTGAATTTCAAGGCTTTCATGTTCCGGCTGGTTGGCAACTGTTGTATTCAATTCCTGTAACTCATCGCCTAGAAGAAATTTATTCTAAGCCAGAACGTTTTGATCCAGACAGGTTTAGCCAAGAACGCCAAGAAAATAAGAATTATCCCTTTAGTTTAATTGGTTTCGGCGGTGGACCACGCATCTGTATTGGCATAGCCTTCGCCAAAATGGAAATGAAGATTGTTGCTGCCCATCTTTTACGCAGCTATGATTGGGAAATATTGCCCAATCAAAGTTTAGCTACAGTACGAATTCCTACGAATCGCCCCAAAGATGGGTTACGGGTTCGATTTCAGCCTCGGTGAAATGTTCTATGGCACCTCAAATAGACATCAATTTGTCGGCAGGAATTTGGCAACGCTTTCAACAAGCGAAATATTTTGTCAACAATAGTGTGAACTCTCTAACCAACTCAGCACAACAAGCAGGCCAGTCTTTCAAAGAAACGGCAAATCAAGCTACCGATAAAGCAATTAATACAGTTACGACAACTTGGGAACAAGCTAAAGGTTCTGTAGAAGAGAGTTTGCAAACTGCTGAGCAAATTAAGAGTACAACATCAGTAGCAGTTCAAACAGCGATCGCTTCTTCGATGAATGACTGGCTAGCACAACATCCTTTTTTCTTAAAGCTGGTTCAAATACTCAGTTGGGCAACTAATCACCCGATTATTAGTTGTGTAATTTTGGTGTTCATACTAGCTCTAGTTTGGAGTATTATCAAAGCGATAATGCGCTTGATTGAGGCAGCTAGTTGGTCAATTCTACAAGTACCAATCAAATTAATTCAGGCTTTAATAAAAGTTAGCTTTCTATCCTTAAGCAAATTTGGTACTTTTGCTCTTCAAAAAATGACCAATACTCAACCAATTAGTCAAATGTCAGCTTTGCTACCAGAAGATTCTCAAATAATTTATCAAGATAAACAGCAAAGATTGGTAGAAATTTCTCATAGATTAGAGGCAATTCAACAAGAACAGCATGAGCTTTTGCAAGAGGCAGCAGACTTGATTGCTTCAAACACAATTGATATAAAAATTTCAGAAGTGAAATTGAGTAGTAATCCAAATCACACCGTCATTCAAAGGCAGTGAGTGATACCAATTCAAAAAAATCCTGATACAGATATATCTTTCGTAGGGGTTTAGCATTGCTAAACCCTTACCCGTGTATTTGTATCACTATTAAAGTGAAATAGTATGAATTATAAAAATTTTCCCGTGATTTTAGCCCGAGTGCCTGTTCCCTAATCCTACGAGTAAGTTTACAAATCAGATAGGAACGCTAACTGTTTTGCACGAATTATTGCCAATGTTTGTAAATTTACCTTTAATGCCTGAAATTCCTCATTTTATTGGATAAATTCGCAAAATAAGTGAAATTTTAAGAATTTTATGAGATCGCGCTTAAGTGAGGCAACATCTAGCTAATTGACAGTTTATTGCCAAAAAGGTATACATATTTGAAAATTTACTCTAAGCAAGTCTGGATCTTATGCCTAGTGTTGAACTTGATAAAACCCGAGAGCATCGCATTGAAACTGAGATAATTGTCGATGCTGAAGACAAAGAGGAACGGGCGATGGGTTGGTACTACTACCTCGACGATACTCTGAACTTTCCTTTTATGGCCAAGTGGACAAAGAAGGGACGCAAATCAACGTCACCCCAGGAAAAACAAGTTGAAGTCTTGGGAATGGCACCTGACGATGAGTGTGAAAAAGATATGTTTGTAGAAGTAGTCTATCCCGATGGCAAAGATGAAGATGTGTTTACAGCGCGGCTATCAGAAATAGAAGCCATTGATGCTGATGATGAAACCCAAGAAGCACTTGCAGACTGGCAATATTGGCTTGCTAGAGGATACAAGTTCTAAAAGTTAATTTTCTAGTGCAAAAAGGTAATTCGACAATACTCTTAAGGAGTGTTTGTAGACACCCCCAGTTAGGTCCTGAGTAAACCGATTCAGTAGAAGAAAGATTGCTTATTTTACAAACTTTCCATTCTTTTGTCTTGGATAGTGATTTTTGCCATGCTGCACTATATCAATTAAGTTCTAAGATAACTGCCGAATAATACGGCAGGGATTTCCCGCAGCAACAACATTTGCAGGTATATTTTTGACTACTACACTACCAGCACCAATAGTAGTATTGTCACCAATTGTGACTCCAGGACAAATAATTGCACTGCCACCAATCCAGACATTATTACCAATTTTAACCGGGGCAGCCAGTTCCCTGCCAGAAAATCGAATTTCCGGTTCTATAGGATGGTAGGCAGTGTATATCTGCACATAAGGAGCGCACATCACATTTTCACCAATATGAACTGTATTGCAGTCTAAAATTACACAGCCATAGTTCATATAAAATCTATCGCCAGCATAAATATTACTGCCGTAGTCACAGTGAAATGGTGGCACAATTGATGCTTTTTGTCCTAACTTTCCAAACAATTCTTGCAAAATTTGTCGTCGCTGCTCTTGTTGTTCTTCTGTTGTAGCGTTGTACATTCGCAGGAGACGACAGGCTCGCTTATTCTCACCAACTAACTCCGGATCTTCTGCAAAATATAACTCGCCTGCCAGCATTTTCTGTTTTTCTGTTTTTTCCATAACAGAATTCTGAGACTCGCTTGAATAGGATTTATAGCAGAGGATAAATTTACAATCTTGTTAGATTTTGCTACTTACTATTATGATACATAAGCCGGCTTGACAATCAAGCTAAGTGGCTCAGAGGTACATAGTAATGCTAATGCTTTCCTAGCGAGAATTGAGTAAAAGTTAACTGGTGATTGAGTAACGATCTGGAAAATCTAGGTTCAGAAAAAATTTATAGATGACAACTGACCCCTAAGATTTTAATCAAAATACGCCATAACGAGCTTTTCCTTGCCGCTTAGCACGGTACATGGCAATATCAGCATCTCTGAGTAGGTTTTGTGGCTCTTCATAACTACCGCTACTCAAAGCAATTCCTATGCTAGCAGTGGGACATATTTGATGTCCATGAAGGATAAGTGGTACGCTTAGAGATTCTTGAATGCGCTTAGCTACATTAGTAGCGTCTGTAACATCTTTGATGTCTTCTAAAAGCACGGCAAACTCATCACCACCAAATCGGGCGACAGTATCGCCACTGCGTAAACATGACTCTAAGCGTCGAGCGATCGCTACTAAAAAATCATCTCCTATTGCGTGTCCAAAGCGATCGTTAATCGCCTTAAAGCCATCTAAATCTAAAAATAAAACTGCAAAATTATAATCATTTCGTCGTTTGCTGCGTTCAATTGTTTGCCTAAGACGATCGAGAAACAAAACTCGATTGGGTAGTGCTGTTAGTGCATCATGACAGGCATTGCGGAGCAGTCTTGCCTCGTTTTGTTTGCGTTTAGTAATATCTTGAAGAACTAAAACTGCTCCATTGATATTACCGTCAACATCGCGGATGGGTGCAACAGAATCACCAATGGGTACTTTTGTGCCATCTTTAGCCAGTAGGGTACAGTTATCCGGTAGATTCAATGTCTCACCTGCTTGTATTGCCTGGCTGGCTAAATTATCTATTACTTCGTCCATATCTTTGTCAATTAAGGTTACAACTTCTCCCAAATCTTTCCCATAAGCTTCATCTTGTCTCCAACCTGTAAGCGCTTCTGCTACTGGATTCATCATTTGGATGCTGCCGTTAGCATATGTTACTACTACTGCACAGCCCATGCTGTTAATAATAGCTGTCAGTCTCTGTTTTTCTTCCTCATATTTTTTGTTCATTTGGTGCTTATAAAGAGCCATTTCAACGGCAAAATGTAAGTCTTTTTCAGCACATGGTTTGAGAATATAGCTAAAAGGCTCACTGAGTCGCCTTTTATTAAATGTAATATCTTCCGAGTACTCCGTTAAATATAAAACGGGTATTTGGAAATGGTTTTGAATAATATCCACAACTTCAATACCATTGATTTCCCCAGCTAAGCAGATATCAATTAATACTAAATGTGGATTTGTCTCAGCGACTTTTTTGATAGCTTCTTCACCAGAAGCAGTAACTTCTAGAACAAAATATCCTAGCTTCTGCAAACTATTTCTTATATCTAAAGCTAGGATTTCTTCATCCTCAACAACTAGGATTTTGTGGGCGAACATGTTAGACTAATCTGTTGGCTAAGGTTCAGATTCTGTTTTCAGTCTCGACTCACTCTGAAAATCAATAATCCTATAATAATCAATCTATAATCTACCTGTGTAGTTGCTAGCTAAAATAATAACTAAGTTTTTAATTAACATATTCTTTGATTGCTGATACAGTTGATATCCAGTTAATAACGTAAGTAACTATTTTGAAATGTAAATTGCCATACAGTTATTAAAAACCAAAGATATATTTTGGCAATTTGGCAATTTTCAATCATAAAAATTACAAGTGCTTGCGGGATTTACGTAATATAGAAAGGAATTCAGATGTGAATAAAATATCTGAAGAAATGCCATTATAGAAGTAATTTAAAATTAATCCAAGTGCTGACAACCAATAAATAGATTTGATTTCAACTTAGTTTTTTTTTGATACACTTTTTAGCAATTGGTTTAAGAATATTAATATAATTGGCTTACAAAAACAGAGAATTTACTTTAATAAAAGTATTAAATTACACTTTAATTTAAGCAATATTTTGGAATAAAAACGGTGAATTGCTTATATAAAGTTAAATAGCAAAAATACGTTAGATGTATAAAATAGTTATTTTATAATTTCCGGAGCGCGAACTGCTAAGGCAGAAAATTAGAGAAAAATATAGTCCCTCTTAAACAAATTTCAAAGTTAAGCTTTGTGTATTGGACAATGTAGTAACGCAATGAGTAATCACAACAGGAATAGCTGCGAATATTCTGCGGTATCTGTGCAAATACATTGTCAAGACAACTTTTATCTAGTGAGGCTGAGAATGTGAACAGAAAGGTGACGCGATGAAGTATATATTTCTGACTTTCAGTGTTTCTAAATTCTCACGTCACCACATCATCTATATCCACCAATTCAGACTTGACAAAGTCGTTGAGTTATACCAATTTGAAAAATAATAGACCAAAGAGTTCAAGTAGGGCATTTGGAATTGAAAATTTCGTAAATTAGTGCCAGTGTGCTTTAGGGATGAGGCTTATTTCGTGTCAATTCAATGCTAATTTTGCCACCAAAGTCTGGAATAGGTGCGGCGGGTTTGCTGAGAGTTACTTGGACTTGTGTGACGCGATCGCACTGTTGGAGAATAGAATCTGCAATTGTACCAGCTAACTTTTCTACCAAAGCAAACTTGGATGTCTTCACGAGATTTTGCACCAAGCTAATGATACTGCGGTAATCTATGGTGTCTGCGATCGCATCAGTTTTAGCAGCCGTAGAAAGATCCAGCCATAATCTTACATCTACCTCAAACCATTGTCCTAGCACTTGTTCTTCAGGTAAGTACCCCGTGTAGCCATAGCTGCGAATTCCCGTTAAATGAATGCAGTCCATAAAACTTGTCTAATGAATTTTGCATTTTGGATTTTAACTGGATCTGTCACCTTACCTTCACGGTTTTTGCGTTGCAGTATAGGCTTAAGTAGTTAACGATGAACTTATCTCTCTGTTTGCTGGAATGCTGAACGCCTGTAAAAATGTTAATCAACTTTGGGCTTATATCTTGACGGAGACGCTAAAGCGCCTAGGGTTAACTTGTGCCGTCATTTGTCCAGGTTCTCGTTCTACACCTCTAGCAATCGCCTTTGCCCAGCAAATGCCTGAGATTGAAGCGATTTCTATTTTAGATGAACGCTCCGCCGCTTTTTTTGCCTTGGGACAAGCCAAGGCTAGCGGTAAGCCTGTAGTACTAGTTTGCACATCTGGTACAGCCGGAGCAAACTTTTATCCTGCGGTGATTGAAGCTAAAGAAAGTCGCATACCTCTGTTGATATTAACTGCTGATAGACCACCAGAATTGCGAGATTGCCACTCTGGTCAAACGATAGATCAGTTGAAATTATATGGCACTTACCCAACCTGGCAAACAGAGTTAGCTTTACCCTGCCCAGATATAGAAATGCTAGGTTATCTGCGACAAACGATAATCCACGCTTGGGAAAAATCGCAAACTCCTACCCAGGGGCCAGTACATCTAAATATTCCCCTACGTGACCCCTTAGCACCTCTTCCTGATGGGACTGATTTCAGCTATTTAGAATCGCACTTTCACCCAGAAGAATTTTTTGCAGCAGTCACAAACTCCATCCCATTCCCCGTTGCTCATTCTCCATTGCCCATTCCCCAAGAATGGCAACAATGCGATCGCGGAATTATTATCGCTGGTGTTGCCCAACCACAGCAACCACAGGAGTATTGTAGAGCGATCGCGCAACTTTCCCAAACATTGAAATGGCCTGTCCTAGCAGAAGGACTTTCCCCAGCCAGAAATTACGCCGACCTCAACCCCTACTTAATTTCTACCTACGACCAGATTTTGCGAAATCCCCAACTTGCAAAACAGCTAACACCCGAAATGGTGATTCAAGTAGGAGAAATGCCCACAAGTAAAGAACTGCGTACTTGGATTAGTGCTACACAAGCGCGACGTTGGGTAATCGACCCCAGCGACCAAAACCTCGATCCTCTTCATGGGAGGACGATTCATTTGCGGATGAGTATTGAAGATCTGGGGACAAGTGGACAAGGGGACAAGGGAGAAAAGTTTTCTTCGTCTTCCTCATCTCTTCCTGACTACTTGCAACTGTGGTGTACAGCAGAAACGCATGTGAGGGAAGCTATCGATCAAACCTTGGTGAAAATGGAAGAGTTATTTGAAGGTAAAGCTGCGTGGTTGCTTTCCCAAACTTTACCGCCGGGAACACCGCTATTTATCGCCAACAGTATGCCTGTGCGGGATGTGGAATTTTTCTGGAAACCGAATAATTTAGGAGTGCGATCGCATTTTAACCGAGGTGCAAACGGCATTGATGGCACATTATCTACAGCTTTAGGAATTGCTCATCGCCATCAAAGTATTGTGATGCTAACAGGAGATTTAGCTTTATTGCATGACACCAATGGTTTTTTAATCCGCAATAAATTTGTCGGACATCTCACAATTTTATTAATTAATAACAATGGCGGTGGAATTTTTGAAATGTTACCCATTGCCAAATTCGACCCACCATTTGAAGAGTTTTTTGGCACTCCCCAGAATATCGATTTCTCTCAATTATGCGCCACTTACGGTGTAGAGCATGAATTAATTACTTCTTGGCAGCAGTTGGAGCAAAGATTAAACCCACTTCCAGATAAGGGAATTAGGGTTTTAGAGTTGCGGACTAATCGTAAAGTAGACGCTAAGTGGCGACAGGAGAATTTAAGGAAGTTTAGCGAAATGACCTGTAATCCTTCGTAAGCTTTATCAAGCGTAGGATAAGATATCGCGCGTGTTTGCCAAGTTCACTTCGAGATGCTTTACTTATAGCCATGAGAATTTTACCGGAGTGCGATCGCCCTTCTCTTTGCGCTTTTGCATGAGATTTACCCTCTTGCTTAATCTTGTAACCACCCTTCCAAATCAGCAAGAGTAGAAAAATCCAACAAAGCCTCACCTAAAGCTTCCAACTTTTCCAGTGATAACGCCTGAATCTGAGTCTGAAGTTCATCGGGAAGCTCACCAAATCGCCGTTTTAATAGTCTTAGAATAAGCGATCGCGCTTCTTGTTCTCGACCAACTTCTCTTCCTTCCTCACGTCCTTGTTCTTTTGCTTCCCGAATAGCCCGTGGTTCTTCCTCCAAATTCAGTCCTAACATCGCTTCAATCTCCTCTCGACTTAATGTAGAAAACTTGTAGAGAATAATCGTCGTCACTAAATCTATTATTGCTTGTTCCGATTGTTGCTGTGCTTGCTCCAGCAAATACCGCCCTGCTTCCACTGTTTCTGTTTCAGAAGTGATATTTGTCAGCAACATTAACCCGATTGCCAAAGGTTGTTGTCGTAAATCCCCCAACTCATGCAAATAGACACGCCGAACTTGACCACTCTCCAACAAAGCGCGATGAATTGTGGAATTCGTGGGTTCAAGACTGCGAGAAGGAAAAATTATTACTCCAAACCAGTCATCGTAACGGATGGAGTGACGGTACAGAAATAAAAACAACTCGCTAAAGAAGCGGTGGTAGAGGTCTTCATCCTTTTGAAACTGCACCTCAGCAAAGAAGACTACTTTGGAAGCAGAATTGGCGGGTGGTAAAAATACTCCATCAATCCGGAACGCTGTTTCTTTCACCTCAACCGATTCAAACTGGTAGCCAGCTGCATCTGGGGGTGGTGAGTCTACCAATTCAAACAGCAATCCCGGAAATTGCTTGAACAATTTATAAAAGATAGAGTCGCGTCGCATTTTTCACAGCGAGTCAATTACCAGACTTGATTGTAAAGGCTGGAGAGACTAATTTTAGCGTAGGCGTAGCCCACCGTAGGTATCGCTTATCCCTTCGTCCGCGATAAAATTCTCAAGCACAACAGCGGTCTCCATACCAATGCAAATTAACTGGCAAACTGCCAAAACCTACGAAGACATTTTGTATCAAAAAATTGATGGTATCGCCAAAATTACTATCAATCGTCCTCATAAACGCAATGCTTTCCGCCCTAAAACTATCTTTGAACTTTACGATGCTTTCTGTGATGCCCGCGAAGATACCACTATTGGGGTAGTCTTATTTACGGGAATAGGACCATACACTGATGGCAAATATGCTTTTTGTTCTGGTGGCGATCAAAGTGTAAGGGGACAGGCTGGTTATGTTGACGATGCTGGTATTCCCCGCCTCAACGTCTTAGACTTGCAACGCCTAATTCGTTCGATGCCGAAAGTAGTAATTGCCCTAGTAGCGGGATATGCGATCGGTGGTGGACACGTCTTACATTTAATATGTGACCTGACAATTGCTGCCGATAACGCTATTTTTGGGCAGACTGGCCCCAAAGTCGGGAGTTTTGATGGTGGCTTTGGTGCTAGCTACCTCGCCCGCGTTGTCGGGCAAAAAAAAGCGCGAGAAATTTGGTTTCTCTGTCGTCAATATAATGCTCAACAAGCTCTAGAAATGGGTTTAGTGAATACTGTTGTGCCAGTAGAACAATTAGAAGCCGAGGGTATTCAATGGGCGCAAGAAATTTTAGAAAAAAGCCCGATCGCAATTCGTTGTCTGAAAGCAGCATTCAACGCTGATTGTGACGGACAAGCTGGTTTACAAGAACTAGCTGGAAATGCCACCCTGCTGTATTACATGACAGAAGAAGGTTCTGAGGGCAAACAAGCGTTTTTAGAAAAGCGTCCCCCAAATTTTCGCGACTTCCCTTGGCTACCCTAGAAATGCAAAAATCGCTCCTTAAATACAAGGCGCGATTTTTCTAGAAGTTAATTTTTACAGCACCAGAAATGTTAAAGGCAAATTTTAATAGCAAAATACAAACTCATACCAAGTTACGCTGTATAGTATTGCTTCAAATAGAAGAAACAAGGTAACTATAAGTATTTCGGGTCCCAACTCTAAAATTCAAAATTGGTATCAGCCAGAGAATAATATGGATGACTAAATTAGTACTGTTTCAGTTTTTGCTTGTTCAGCAGTACAGGTAGAAGTTTCTTCAATAGGAACAAGACTAGTAGTTTCTAAATCTGAAGCTAGAGTGGCACAAGCAACTACCACTGGTTTTGCATCTGGCAGACTCCAAGCACCTTCTAAAGTTTCCCAAGAAGGTGCAAAAGGAGGAAGCGCTAAAGAGCAAGCTTTCCAACTTCCTTGAACTGGCGCTCCTAATTGTTGGCACATTCCGCCACGGCGACCCTCTGGGTTGTAATGGCGGCAATATCTACAGGCAGATGTCAAAAATTTATTAGGTTTCATTTGGGTTCATCTTTTAGTGCTGTCTAGGATCAATTTATCTGTTTATATTCTGCTTCTAGATATAAATACGTAGTAAAGCCAAAATCCATTATTAGCTATGGGTTTTAGCGATCCCAATGAAAAAATTAACTTTATGATGTTTTTAGAATCTTGTTATATTTTTCAATGATCGCTAGAGTGTACACATGCTAAATTTTGATTTAAAACAGTTGGGGATCAACGCTAAAAGCAAAAGTTTTGATTTGCTTCTCTTCTTAATCTCATCCTTAAGGAATAGGATTAAAGGTAGATTAATTTGCTTATTGAGCATATATCTGGCATAATGCAACAGAAAACTGTCTAGTTAATAGAAAACTAGATTATTGAGGATAGTAGTCAGCTAATTCAGCAGCAATTCTACAGAATTAGAATCAGCAAGCACTTTTGCCAATAATGCTGATGTTTAAACAAATGCCTTTAAGGTGAAAACACAAGAATAGTCATAAGCAAACTGGCTATGGGGTGTTTAGATGCATTAAGCACATCTGCAAAACTCACAATAGTAATTTAGCAACGATCTCAAAAGCCATTTATAAATTCAAAATAAAATTCTGGGGTATGCGCCATAGTAATTTTGGATGGGATAGTTTGTAGTACGTGGAAATAGTTGCTAGCAATGGTTTCCTCTTGCAGCAACCTCTCCAAAAAGCATTGGAATGAAAAGTCTTTAGTAAAAAACTGCTCTAGTAATCTTAAACAATATTATTTATCCCAATTTCCGATACAAATAAAGACATATGTATGAAGAAAAATTAAGATATCTAAATCAAAACAAGGAGTCTTTGGTGAAAGATAAGCTAGAGGGCAGACGAGTAAAGATTTTCATGACGGCTGTTATGGTGGGGTAGCAGGAAAATTTTAGGTCGACAAATACTGATTGATGTAGATAGCCAATTCCCCATGCCTTACACCATTTCACTAAATACCTAATACAAACAATTTTTTTCATCCTTGGTTGTGCCAAAACCTGGCGTGAATGGCTGACTTGAAAGTGCTGAGTGCTGAGTTGAGAGTTAGAAGTTATCTAAATAGAATTCAGGAGTCAGGAGTCAGAATGAGCGCATGAATTCTGTACGACTAGCGGATGAATAAGTGGGTTTAAGACCCCCGCTAAATTTTTAATTTAGCGGTCTACAATTAGTGGCGGGTTTGAATCCCCCACTAATTGATTCTGATTCCTGAGTTCTGGCTTCTGGATTCTTCTTCAATCTCCTTGTCCCCCTTTCATACATGGCGATGAAATTTTTTCATTGGGGCTGCCTTGTTTATAACTGCTTGGCAGCACAAAAAGAACAAACATGCCATCGCTGAAGTTCACCTGGTGGGCTGGGACATTGACACTGGGGGCAAAGGGGTAAACCATGCGATCGCTCTTGCATCACCCTAGCCCAATGCCCAAAAGCGGCATTAGGATTATTGGGATTAGCAGTATTAGGCGCTAGCTCCTGGGAAGAGGTACTTAAATCACCCAGATAACTAGGATGTTCGCGTGGCAAAACCTCTGCTTGCGGCTTTTGGGCTGCTGGAGAATATTGCCATCCCGCAGTAGAAAAGCGAATATCCATCAAAGATGTCGCCAGTTTTTCATTCAATTTCAAAAGTAGGGTCTGACGTTTAAAAGTCAGGTTTTGCGCCCAAGCAGCGCTAGAAGTTGCCACCCGCAAAACATCACGCTGAATCGATAATGGTCGAGTATGTGCGGCAACTACGACTCCGACAACTTCTGCCCAAGATTGTAGCAAGCGTTGAAAAGGTTGTTCTTGCCATTGAGCCTGCTTTTCCAGAACATCTAAAATATCATTAACTGATTTAAACGACATCTTGCAAAAAAAGCGTAAAAATTGAGCTTGGTTCTCGGATCTATACTATAAAAATTCATTCAAGATACTAAAAAATGAGCTAGCTCCTTGTGGAGGACACTGCGTTGGTAGTGTACTGCCTTCAAATGAGAGCTATATTTAGCAAACGCTGCTATTTTCAAGGTTTCTACCTGTGGACGGGATGCTGTCAACAGTTCCGCAAGCAGCAAAAAGTAAAAATTAATGTCTGGACATGTCCGGCTTTGTATCAGCTTTATGGAGCAGGCAATGAGTCAAAACCCTCGAATCGATTCTGGTAATCAATCGTCTAAAACACCTGGTTTAAAGCCAGCACTAGGTGCCGCACTGGCAAGTTTAGAAGTACAGCTAGATCAAGAGTTAGCTAGATACCGACGCACGCGCAACAGTGCAAGGATTGCAAACCCACCCCGCGTAGTTAGTTATATTGGCAGTTCACCTCAAGCGATCGCCGCTGCGATTCTAGAGCAATCTCAAGCAGCAGAAATCAACCCCAACATCCCACCTGCTGTCATATCTGATACTCCTCAGATGGAACCAGCAACAAATACGACACAGTTTGAGGATATGGATCATCTACTGCTGTCTCCCACCCCAGATATTGCCCAAACACCAACTTCTCCACAGCCACGCCCAGCAAATCCTGCTAGCAGCATAGTACCTACAGGACAGGCTCATCAAGACGATAATCTTTTAGAGGCAGATGAAACCCCTACCCAGCCTGATGACTATTTAGAATCAAGTGAAGCACTGTTGCGCAGTGTGACAGACGAACAACCACAAACGAAAAAGCCGAGCAGTTCTAATGATGGTATTTTGTCACCTTTGGGTATTGGTTCTATGCTACTGCTATTAGTAGCAAGTCTGACTCTAGGCTACGTAGCGTTCAATCCTAAAGGCTTGACACAGTTGAGTTTTGGTAAATTATTTAATTCTAAATCTCCTACTTCTACAGACAATACTACAGGAGTTGTCAGTAATTCCCAGCCTCAACCTGAGGCATTACTTACACCTATACCCAAGTATCCTAATCTCGCTGCCAAAGAGTTTCCAGAAGTCAAAGATCCAAATGATGTTGTTGGCTTAAAACCTAAAGCCCAAGCAAATCCGGTAGTATTACCTAACCCCATTCCCGCACAACCAGTTGCTCCTCCAGCAAAACCCCCCATAGAATTATCTTCTCCACAACCTGTAAATCCGATCGCAGTAGTACCATCACCAAAGGTGGAGGAGCCTTTAGCTCCGAGCAATTCACCTTTAGAAACTAACTCACCTGCCATTCAAACAGAACTCAACGCCCAAACCAAACCTTCAGCAGATGGGTTTTATCATGTAATTATCGATAATCAAGACGATCGCGCTTTCGCCTCAGCACGGCAAGTAGTTCCTGATGCTTATTTATCACCCGATAACAAATTGATTTATTTAGGTGCTTTTAAAACTCAAAAGGAAGTTCAAAAACATCTGCAATTACTACAGAAAAACGGAATTCAAGCCAGAGTTCAGCAGCCTTAAGCGGCGGAAATCTAGGCGATAATGAAGAAAATATCAATTCCCATATCTTGCTTTGAACAAGTGCTGAGTCAAGAGGCAAGGGTCATTGGGCATCGGGGATGAGGCATTAATTATTTCTCCCTTACCTTGCTTGTCCTTGTTTTGATTTCTAAATTGTGAATTGCTTACTGACTGGCAAACAGTGAATGGAGAGCCGACATGGAAGTGATGAAGCGTATCCTGCGGGTGTTTCGGGCTAACCTGAATAGTTTGATCGGCAGTGCGGAAGATCCAGAAAAGATTTTGGAAAAAACTGTCTTAGAGATGCAGGAAAATTTGATGCAACTGCGACGGGGAGTGGCACAAGCGATCGCTATCCAAAAACGTACTGAACGGCAAGCAACGGCTGCTGAGTCTACAGCTGAAGAATGGTATCGCCGCGCCCAACTAGCACTGCAACAAGGCAACGAAACGCTAGCACGGGAAGCTCTCACCAAACGTCGAGTTTACCAAGAAACTGCTAGAGCACTCTCTAGCCAAAAGTCAGAGCAAACCGATTTGGTGGACAAACTCAAAAAGGATATGCGAACCCTAGAGTTAAAAATTTCGGAAGCGAAAACTAAAAAAGATCTGTACATTGCCCGTGCCCGCTCGGCGGAAGCGTCTGTTCGGCTACAGGAAATGCTCAGTGGGGTTTCTTCTACTAGCAGCTTAAACGCCTTTGAGCGGATGGAAGAAAAAGTTTTGCAGATAGAGGCTCAATCAGAAGCTATAGCTCAACTTGGCGGCGATGAGCTGCAAAAGCAATTTGCTACGTTGGAATCTACAAATGATATTGATGCCGAGCTAGCAGCGATGAAAGTGCAAGTTTTAGATGATGCAAATAACACGCATATACAACAGCACTTACCCAAAAGTCCAGATTCTGAATGATTGGGCAATTACCGAGGCGGGAGTATATCTTAACAATTAAGGGGTGTTGGGAGGTACTGTTCCAGACGGGAAAGATTACATTGGAATAAGTAGCTATTAAACAGTAAAAAGCTTAACTGTCCAACAAATTGCGTAAACAACACAAGGAAAAAACAAACTTATGGGATTATTTGATCGGATTAAGCGAGTAGTCAGTGCTAACCTCAATGACTTGGTAAATAAAGCAGAAGACCCCGAAAAAATGCTGGAACAAGCCATCCTGGAGATGCAGGAAGACTTAGTACAGCTGCGTCAGGGTGTTGCCCAAACGATCGCTGCTCAAAAACGCACTGAGAAGCAGTATAATGATGCCCAAAATGAAATCAATAAGTGGCAGCGTAATGCCCAACTAGCGCTGCAAAAAGGTGATGAAAACCTAGCGCGGCAAGCCCTAGAACGTAAAAAGACTTACACTGAAACTAGCACTGCACTCAAAACTAGCCTAGATCAGCAAAACGTTCAAGTTGACACCCTCAAGCGTAACTTAATTCAGCTAGAAAGCAAGATTTCTGAGGCCAAGACCAAGAAAGAAATGCTCAAAGCTCGGATTACTACTGCTAAAGCCCAAGAGCAACTCCAAGGCATGGTGCGGGGGATGAATACTAGCAGTGCAATGTCGGCTTTTGAGCGCATGGAAGAAAAAGTCTTGATGCAAGAAGCCCGCGCCCAGTCAGCAGCAGAGTTGGCAGGTACTGATTTAGAAACCCAATTTGCAGCTTTAGAATCAGGTAGTGATGTTGATGATGAATTGGCCGCTTTGAAAGCCCAAATGACCTTAGGGCCTGCTAGTTCACCAAATCAACCCCAATTACCACCACAACAACAAACTACATCTCCTAAATCTAATGAAGTAGTAGATGCTGAGTTGGATTCTTTACGCAAGCAATTGGATCAGATGTAACTTTGTTGAATAATTTCTTCAAGCTAGTCCCACAACGTTTGGTTGTGGGATTTCGCATTCTCAGCCTTGAGTGCTGAGTCCACAGTCGAGAGTCACAGTCCAAAGCTTTTTGACTGTTGACTGTTGACTCACCACTCAGCACTCAGATTGGGATAGAGTATTTTGTGTGCCAACTTTGATCAATGCCACCTGATGGAGACTGCAATGAGTAAAGGTGTAATCACCATAACTGATGCTGAGTTTGAAACCGAAGTTTTGAAAGCCGATCTGCCAGTATTGGTTTACTTTTGGGCTTCCTGGTGTGGGCCTTGTCAACTCATGTCACCACTGATGAACTATGCTGCCAGCACGTACAGCGATCGCCTCAAAGTCGTTAAAATAGAAGTTGACCCCAACCCACTTACTGTTAAGCAATACCAAGTGGAAGGTGTACCTGCCATCAGGCTGATAAAAGGTCAGGAACTATTGGTATCCTCTGAGGGAGTCATTGGTAAAGACAAATTACTTAGCCTCTTAGATACACATTTAAATAGTAATTAGTTAATAGTCAAGAGTCCAAAGTAATGACCAGAAGAGGCAGGGGGCAGGAAAAAGGGAGCAGAACAGATAAATTTGCTTAAGAGTCATACTGGTCTAGGCAAAGAGCAGAAAAGCTGTTGCCCGTTCTCTATTCCCCCAACTCCAAAAGTTGTATTATGCTTAACCGCAAACCGCTATCGGTATGGGGTTAACTTCTGTTCTCTTGCATCTTTTTTGACAATTGACCATTGACTTTTATGGAATTTGCGAAGCGTTTACAACCCCTGCAATCTAATGTATTTGCAGATATGGATAGAGCCAAAGCCACTGCTTTGGCTGCTGGTAGAGAGATCATAGACTTGTCTTTAGGGTCTTCTGATTTACCAGCAGAAGCTCATGTAATTGAAGCGATCGCTCAGTCTCTTCACGACCCCAGTACCCACGGCTATTTGCTGTTTCACGGCACTCAAGGTTTTCGCCAAGCTGCTGCTAAGTGGTACGAAAACAAATTTGGTATCAAAGTCGACCCAGAAACTGAGGTACTGCCCCTAATTGGTTCGCAAGAAGGTACAGCTCATTTGCCCTTGGCAATACTCAACCCTGGAGATTTTGCTTTGTTGCTCGATCCAGGCTACCCCTCCCATGTTGGAGGAGTGTACTTAGCTAGCGGTCAAATTTACCCAATGCCACTACTGGCAGAAAATGATTTTTTACCTGTATTTAGTGATATTCCCGCTCCTGTCTTGGCACAGTCGCGGATGATGGTCTTAAGTTATCCTCACAATCCCACCGCCGCGATCGCTCCTTTAGCCTTCTTCCAAGAAGCAGTAGCCTTTTGCCAGCAACATAATATCGTCCTGGTTCACGATTTTCCTTATGTAGATTTGGTATTTCCAGAGTCTGGATCTAGAGAAAATAACATTCCCAATACCCAATCTTTAGTTCCCTCAATTCTGCAAGCTGACCCAGATAAAAGTATCTCGATAGAATTTTTCACTCTTTCCAAGTCCTACAATATGGGTGGCTTCCGGATTGGCTATGCCATTGGTAATGCTGAGCTAATTCGGGCTTTACGTCAGGTAAAAGCAGCCGTTGATTTTAATCAGTATCGGGGAATTTTAAATGGTGCGATCGCTGCCTTGACTGGTCCCCAAACAGGAGTGGAAAAAGCTGTTGCTACCTTCCGCCAACGTCGCAATACATTCATTAGCGCTTTACACCGCATTGGTTGGCATGTTCCCACTCCCCAGGCCACAATGTATATCTGGGCACAGTTACCTCCTGCTTGGAGTCAGAATTCTCGAGAATTTTGTACACGACTAGTAGAAAAGACGGGAGTGGCAGCTTCTCCTGGTGCTGGTTTTGGCAAATCTGGTGAAGGGTATGTTCGCTTTGCCTTAGTACATGAGCCACCTATTTTAGAAACTGCTGTTGAGAGAATTGCTGAGTTCCTTTAGGAATATAAATACACTCTTTCACTACGGTACTGGCTTACCGTAACACACCATTCCTCACATTGATTGATACGTTTGAGGTATGCGAGTACCAGTTGCCAAATGCAGAAAAGCCAAGCCACCAGACGCTGGTATAAGCAGTTAATGGTGGCTATTTTGCATTGAATAGAGGGAATTCATAGAATTCAGACTTAGAAGGCGATTCCCAATATAAAATTTAAATATAATAATCACAGCGCTAAAATTTTGGAAAATTAGCCAATTATTTATTACCACAAACCAATAGAAAATTAGCTAAAGAAAATATTAATTTTTTAGTTAAGCCCTATTTTAGGGATAATATTATGAAGCGTATGTAAATAGCAGCGAAATTCGATTTATTAAATTTAAACCGTATTGCATTTAGCGAATTTGCTATTTTTTTAAGATCGGCTAGGGAGTTTTGGTTGGGTTTTGGACCATAATTTTGGAATTTTATATCAGATTATAGCTAACAATGACAGCACAATTACTCTCTATAAATCAGCGATTAAAGTCGCAACAAAATAGACGAATTTTGCTAATTGAGGATAATGATGTTAATCGAATGTTGCTGAGTGACTATCTCAGTTACTGCGGATTTAATGTCCAAGGTTTATCAGCAGGCTCTGCTTTATTCTCAACTGTCGAAAGATTCCAGCCGGAGTTAATATTATTGGATTTAAAATTACCAGACATTGATGGTTATTCATTGCTAGAAAAAATCCAGCATAACCAAGCCTTATCAAAGATACCTATCATTGTAGTTTCAGCCTTTGCTTTTAGGGACGATCAAGAGCGAGCCTTGAGTTTGGGGGCTTGTCGCTACTTTGTTAAACCTGTCAATCTTAAAGAGTTAATAATGACAATTGAAGAAAAATTAGCTTCTTGATAAGTATATGTGCATCAATGGATATAACTGGCTGCCAACGCTAAAAGGACAAAATCTTTAAACTTTGTCTTGAAGATAGACAGAAGTTTAAAGATTTTCATTCTTCATTGTGTCTGACATAGTGGAGGGTGTAAGGCTTGAAAAATTGTTGAATGCAGTTTATGGTGAATACTGACATAATTTTCCTTTGTAACTTGCGTTCGAGTATAACCAAAAACTCCTATTTTTAAGGACTGAGGTTGAAAAACGTAGGTACCAGGTGTTTACTCTATAAGTTTATCTTTGGAGTATTGCCAAACAAGGTTAGCTCGTAATAACGAACAATATTTGTTTCATCCAAATTATTCAATTTTTGAGTTAGTTAAAAATTTAAAGTAAATAGAAAATATTAAAGCTAGCTGAAATATATCGAGATTTACTAAATATCGATTTAGGCTAGTTATTTCTAATACCCACAGACATTACGCCCTAACCCTGAATCACCTGCCTGCTTATGGCTTGAGAAAATTTTGTGCTTAGAAAAAGCCGGGGTGAGGTGCTTTAAATTGATAAGTAATCAAGCGAAATTGACATAACTGATGTGAAGGAAGAATTAATCTAAGAAGTCATGCTTTTTGAGTTTGTACTTAATATTGACTTAATCAAAAGCTTGGGAAACTAACACAAAAGAATATATTTTCTTTAAAATAGAAATAGGTGGATTTGTAAATTTACCTAAATCTGGTCGTGACACAAGCTGCTCAAACACTGGTTAAAGATACCGAACGCCTGGAAAGCCGTCTAGCCGAGATACCGCCGGAACCGGGTGTTTATTTTATGCGAGATGCGGGCGATCGCATCATCTACATAGGTAAATCGCGGAAGTTACGATCGCGCGTGCGTTCCTATTTCCGTGACGGGTACAACAAAAGCGATCGCATTGCCACAATGGTGAAACAGGTGGCAGAAATTGAATTCATCGTCACCGATACCGAAGCAGAAGCCTTGGCGCTGGAAGCCAATTTAATCAAGCAGCACCAGCCCTATTTTAATGTGCTGCTCAAGGATGATAAAAAATATCCCTATGTCTGCATCACATGGTCAGAAGACTATCCCCGAATTTTCATCACCCGCAAACGCCAATTAGGCAAGGAAAAGGATAAGTTTTACGGGCCATATACAGATGCAGGTCTATTACGAGAAATATTACGCATATCTAAACGCATTTTTGCGCTGCGACAACGACCGCAACCACTGTTTAAAGACCGTCCTTGTTTAAATTATGATTTAGGACGCTGCCCAGGTGTGTGTCAACAGCTAATTACACCAGAAGAATACCGCAAAACCGTACAGAAGGTGGCGATGGTATTTCAAGGTCGAACTCAAGAACTGATTGAGATCTTGACACAGCAGATGGAGAAAGCCGCAGAGGCGTTGAACTTTGAGTCGGCGGCGCGAATTCGCGACCAAATAGCTGGGTTAAAGTCGCTGACGGCACAGCAAAAAGTATCCTTACCAGATGATACAGTTTCGCGGGATGCGATCGCCTTGGCAGCTGATGAACAACTTGCTTATATTCAATTGTTTCAAATTCGCGCTGGGCAATTGGTAGGACGCTTGGCATTTGTAGCGGATGCGCACGCTGAACCAGGAGCTATTTTACAACGAGTGTTAGAAGAACACTACCAAACTGCTGACTCAGTGGAAATCCCCATCGAAATTTTGGTACAGCATGAGTTACCAGAAGCGGAAATATTGGCAGATGTCTTAAGCCAGCGTAAAGGTAGAAAAGTTACGATTTTAGCGCCCCAACGGCAAACTAAGGCAGAATTAATTGAGATGGTAGAGCGCAATGCCCAATATGAATTGCAAAGAATGCAAAAATTGGGCGATCGCAACCAGCAAGCAATGCAAGATTTAGCTGCGATTGTTGATTTACCCGACTTACCCCACCGCATCGAAGGTTATGACATTTCCCACATTCAAGGGTCGAATGCAGTTGCTTCCCAAGTAGTGTTTATCGATGGCTTACCTGCTAAACAGCACTATCGCCACTACAAAATTAAAAATCCCACAGTCACAGCCGGACACTCAGATGATTTCGCTAGTTTGGCAGAAGTAATCCAGCGTCGCTTTCGCAAGTATATTGAAGATCCGCAATTACAACGCTTGGGTAATCCTGACTGGCCAGATTTAGTGATGATTGATGGCGGTAAAGGTCAATTATCATCGGTTGTCGCCATTTTGCAAGAGATGAATTTATTAGAAGACTTGCGAGTTGTGAGTCTGGCTAAACGGCGAGAGGAGATTTTTCTACCAGGAGAATCCCTACCTTTAGAAACCGAAACTGAACAACCAGGAGTGCAATTGTTGCGAAGATTGCGTGATGAAGCCCATCGCTTTGCTGTGACTTTCCATCGCCAACAACGCAGTGATAAATTAAAGCGATCGCGTTTAGATGAAATTCCTGGTTTGGGACATCATCGTCAAAAGCTGCTTTTGGGGCATTTTCGCTCTGTTGATTATATTCGGCAAGCAACACCTGCACAACTAGCAGAAGTTCCCAGCATAGGGCCGCGTTTGGCTCAAGAAATCTACGATTATTTTCATCCTGCTTGAGTAATGATTTAGGAACGACAAATACATAAAATAGGGGCGCGCAAGGCTTTCACCTGTGTCAACTTAACGTCAAACCCTTGTAAAGACTTGATATTGAGTCCACTCAATTACCAATCAGTCCCTCGTTACCCTACCCTAATTTGTCGTCAGACAAAACAGCGGTGGGGTCAAACGCTTATGGGATAAACATTTGAGCTTAAGTTGATACCAATGCGAGACTGTACTTCTCTACAGATGATTGATGTGTTGCAAAGGTTTTTTCAATCGATATGATTTTTTGTTTTATAAAAATTAGAGTTGATTTAAAAAAAAATAACCTACTCTTCTAGCTCTCTTCTTCCCTGCTGCCTATTCCTCATTCCCTATTCCCTACCTCTATAAGTAAGTTCACAAATCAAATAGAAATACTCTATAAAGGTTACACCCAAGGAAGAAGTTATGGGTAATTGAAAACTGGGACAACCCATTACCGATTACCCATTCCCCATTACCCATTACCAACAACTAGGCTAGCAGAGATAACCAATGCTCTTAATCATGAGCATTGGAAGTTTTAATTAAATTGTTTTACGACAATTTCATCCCCATGTCAGCTAGAAAAAATCTTAAGTAAAGCTTAAAATAATATTTTTGTGACTAAATATACAGTATTGTTCTAGTTTTGGCTTTTTGCTATTAATATACTTACTTCTGCTGGAGATCACTATAAATCAACTGATATAGAGGGATTAGCGTTGGGGATCAGTAAATTTCTAAATAGGAGCTTAAGCAAAATTTAATTTATATATCTAAAGTGAGATGATAAACTCATAGATCTACTAGGATAATAACTAGAAAATAGGGATAGTTTTTACAAACTTGAATTTCGTTTAGAGAAATTAGCCAAATATAAAGGCTTGTGATTAGGTAGTATTAAACCAAAATATTGACTGGTTTAATTGGCTGTCTTTACTTACTAAAAATCATTACAACCAGGGAATTTAACATGCTGATGATACAACAAATTTGCTGCCCAAACTGTGGTAGTAAAGCTGAACGTCACTATATTTATGAGAGTCAAATAACTCGAACTCAATGCCCCAGTTGTGACTACTTAATGATCAGCTGCACTCGCACTGGCAGAGTCATTGAGGCTTATGCTCCTGGTATTCATGCTAAGATGTAAACTTTTTCCTCTCGACTGTAGTGACAAGTTTTAGTTAAAAAAAAGAGCGTTGTGTTAGTAGCACAGCGCTTTTAATATTACTAATAGATTTATTCACTATGGTTGTTCACGCTGGCGTTGAATAATTTTAGGGTAAGAATTTAGGAGTCAGAATTCAGGAGCCAGAAAGGCTAAAGAAGAAGGAGAAATATTTGATCAATCAATTTACTAATCTATTAGATTACCTCTAAATTCTGACTTCTGACTCCTGGGTGCTGAATTCTTACATTTTAGGTCAGCCCTCAACTCTGCTTTAGCCATTGTTTTAAAGTCAGGTTTGGTCATAATTTACTATCCCTTGTTGATCAACCGTTATCTCAATCTCGTGTCCAGCAAGAATCACCAATTAGTCTGTCCTTTCATCTCTTCTGACAAGATTTATTGGTATGAGCATCTTGGTTAACTGGTAACTTAACCGAAATAACTCTCTAAATTGCTCCACAGTCGGTTGCATTTTTAATTTTTACTTGCTCTGAGTTGTCCACAAGCTGCATCAGCTTCTAAACCACGGGAGTAACGGACGCTGACAGCAATAAATTGCTGCTTTAAAACATTGACAAAGGCTTGAATACGATCGCTGTTGGGGCGTTTGTAATCTACTTCTTGAATGGGATTGTAAGGAATTAAATTCACATGGCATTGGAAACCCCGCAAGCATTTCGCTAATTGTAGGGCGTGTTCTGGTAAATCATTAACACCAGCAAGCAGTATGTATTCAAAACTGACGCGGCGGCCAGTGATTTCCACATATTCCCGACATTCAGCCAGCAAGTCTTCTAGAGGATAGGGGCGCGCGCTGGGGATAAGTTGTTCCCTTAGTGCTTGGTTAGGCGCATGAAGACTGACAGCGAGAGTTATTTGTAAATGGTGTTGGGCTAACTGACGGATGCGATCGCGAATCCCGACTGTAGAGACAGTTAGCGATCGCTGTCCAATACCCACGTCTTGATTTAAGGATCTCAAAGATGCCAATACATTCTCAGTATTTAACAACGGTTCCCCCATGCCCATAAATACTACATGGCTGACTCGTTGCTGAAAATCTTCTTGCACCGTTAACACCTGATCGACAATTTCATGAGGTGCTAAGTTACGCTTGTAACCGCCTTTACCAGTGGCGCAGAAATCACAAGCCATTGGACAACCCACTTGAGTAGAAACACACACTGTTAAACGCTTATCGGTGGGGATACCAACGGTTTCTACAATTTGTCCATCTACAAGTTGTAGCAGATACTTGATTGTGCCATCGGGAGCAACAGCGCGGTGGTGTATAGTTGAACGTCCGATGGGAATTTCAGCGACTTCCGCACGCCATTGCTTAGGGAAAACGGAAATATCAGCTAGCGATCGCACTCCCTTGTGATATATCCAGTCATGCAATTGCTTACCTCGATAAGCTGGTTGTCCCTGTTGCTGCACCCAAGCAGTCAATTCAGCAACGGAAGCACCTAATAAGGGAGGGATATTTTCTAACTGTTTGGGGTTGAATGAGTCAACTTGAGAACTCAGCGGCGTAACAGACATAAATAATCACGAGTTGATGCTAGGATCTCTATCCTATAACTTCTGGTTCAATACCGGAGTTGACTTAACCGCTTTCTGGCTCATGGGTATTTCAATCTTTAACTCCGCTTCTTGTCCAGGGACAGAAATACAATCTATTTTTCCCCCATGCTTGTCCACAACAGATAATTCCCAATCAGTCCTTCACTTACAAATTTAGTAGTGATGAGTAGAAAAGAAACTGGGATATATAGCACTTCTGGTTTGCATATAATCTGTGCCAATCTCCCATGAATTTTATAAATTTTAATAAATGAGCATCTAACCAAATGTTGTACCGTTCCAGCCCCACATCGCACCTTTAGCATCTGCAAACTCTATATAAATGCGATTTTTAGGTACACTTAGTGCTTGGTTAATTTCTTGGCAAAAATCTTGACTCATACTCTCAGTTTGGTCAGGTTTCATTGTGCCAATGCTTTTAATTTCAATGTAGCAAACTGGGTCTGTAGTACCAGCAAAAGTCATTGGAATTTCTGATTCAAAAGTTGTCATTACATAGGATTCTGGTTTTCCTAAATGCTTTGCTAACTTAGCTGATAGGCTTTTAAGCATTGCCTCAATTTCAGCTTTTTCAGGAGCAGATACAGAAGTCTGTACTTTAATTAATGGCATAGTAAATAATTCAAATTTCAAAATTGCCAACTTGAATGATGGCAATTATCTTATTTAGTTTATCGAACCACAGAGGCACAGAGGAGGGCAGTTGCGTGGGCGGGTTTCCCGACTTGAGCAAACTGCCCGTGGCACTGAGATGAGAGGAAGATAGAGGGTACAGAAGGAATAAGCAGAACAACCAATGACAAATGACAAATGACTAATGACTAGACCGAAATAGATGATTATGTTCAGGATGATATAGGCGAGATCGCGCTGTTGCTGGCGAAAGTGCCGGACTGATAATGTAAAGTGTGGTGCGAATTAGCTGTTCGTTGTGGGTACAATCTGCCATTTCCGTAAGCGGAACAACCCGAATCTTCTCATCAGGCCAGCCTACGCGAAAACAAATCGCTACTGGGGTCTCATCTGGGTAGTGTTGTAGTAACTTGGCTTGTGCTTCTTCAACATGACGCGCACTCAGATATAAGCAAAGACTAGCCTGATGTGCTGCCAGAGTAGCTAGTTCTTCACTAGCAGGAACTTCTGTACGTCCGCTGATGCGCGTCAAAATGATAGTTTGCACTAAACCAGGGACAGTTAGTTCGACTTGCAGTTTGGCGGCGGCGGCTTGAAAGGCACTGATCCCTGGAATCACTTCAAAGGGAATTTCTGCCTCTTTTAAAAGCTGCATTTGTTCGTAGATAGCACTGTAGAGGCTAGGGTCTCCCGAATGGAGGCGGACAACAGATTTATGCGATCGCACCCGTTCTATCATCAGCGGTACAATCTCTTCTAAAGTTTTATTCGCAGTCCGAATAATTTCTGCATCTGAGCGGCAAAGATCTAAAATTTGTTCGGGTATTAAAGAATCAGCAAATAAAATTACATCCGCTACAGCTAGTAGTTTTTGCGCTTTTACCGTTAATAAATCAGGATCTCCGGGACCTGCACCTACAATGTAAACCTTTGGTTCTAGTGAATGTAAGGTTATTGGAAAACATATATTCTCAGTAAATTTACTCATATAAATTATCTAAGGCAATTTTTCAAAAAAAATTTTTGATAAATTCTCAGTGTCTTTCCGGATAAACTCTATTTCCCTAGTAGAGAGTAATGGTAGATGCACCCTGGTTAAGCCCTGGAGAACACTCTAGGGCATTTTTTATTTTGGGTTTTTGCTCAAGAGTCAAGGAGCAATGAGTTATTTCTTCCTTGTCTCCCCTGTCTCCCTCATCCCCTCTATCGCTCCATTACTCCTAGAGGTGGAAACGACATCTGGCAAAGGACGTTTAGCTAAGTAAAGCCAAGCTAACCCAGCTAATCCTAAAAGAATTCCGATTAAACTTACGACTTGAGCCATCCTCAACGGCCCTAGCATTAGGCTATCAGTACGAAAGCCTTCAATCCACACGCGTCCTAGGCTATAGGCTGCCAAATAAGTTAGAAATAGCGTACCTATCTTTAAGCGTGGTTTTCCTTGCAAACTTCTAACAAACAACGTTATCAGCAAGGCAAACACCATTAAATCCCATAAAGATTCGTAGAGGAAAGTGGGATGGAAGTACTCAAAATTAGCTAACTCTGGGGGACGACGATCTGCTGGGATATACAATTTCCAAGGTAAATTGGTAGGGTCGCCAAAAGCTTCCGAGTTAAAGAAATTTCCCCAACGTCCGATCGCCTGCCCTAAAATCAGCGAAGGCGCTACTAAATCTGCTAGTTGCCAAAAAGAAACTTGCTTGAGTTTGGCAAATATTAACGCTGCCACAAGCCCACCTAGAATTGCTCCATGAATCGCAATCCCCCCTTGCCAAATGGCGATAATTCGCTCTGGGTGCTGAGCATATTCTGGCCATTGAAACAAAACGTAATATAGCCTTGCTGCCGGAATTGCCCCAATCACCAGCCAAATTGACAAATCACTAAGTAAGTCCGGGTTAACGTTACGGCGTTTTGCCAAGTACTGGGAAAGGCTGACACCAATTAGCACTGCTGTGGCGATTAATAAGCCATACCAGCGAATAGTTATTGGCCCTATCCTCCAGAGAATAGGACCTGGAGAAGTAAACTGAAATGCCAAAGGCAAAGTGGAAAGATCCAGTGCCATGCAAAAGTACCTAGATAACTAAATTATTAATCAGCGTTAGCAGCTTCCAATCATAGGACAAGAAGCTAGGAGCTTTGAGTATATAAGACAATTAGAGCAGGTTTTGCTTTGAGGTAAAAACCTTTCAAACTTGTAGTAAGCACTTACAGCAAAATAAAGATGTCAGAATCCAGAATTCAGAAGTAAAACAGGCTTGATGCCTGGATTTGTGGCGTATAATCTGTACTTCACTAACTTAAAATCAGCTCTAAGTGCTTAAAAATCTAGGACTAAAGCCCTAACCCTTCGGTTTCGTTAGCAGCTCATGCAGAGCCAGTGCGTTGCGCGGGTTCCCAAGACAGCGCTAACTCACTACGAACTTATTTTTATCTAGACCTAGTGTACGCAGATGATAACGATTACTTAGTATCGTTAAATTCTCTAACAAAAATAGTATTTCTCTAAGATTCAATGGCTTTAGAAGCAGGTTTAGATATAATCGCCTACATAACTTTGATGTATCGAAGATTGTGATTGCTATTTACCCTGGTAGCTTTGATCCCATCACTTTGGGACATCTGGATATCATTCAGCGCGCTAGTCGGCTGTTTGAGGAGGTGATTGTAGCTGTATTGCGCAACCCTAACAAAACCCCACTTTTTAGCGTGCAGCAACGGTTAGAACAAATTCGCCTATCTACAAGACATTTGCCAAATGTTGAAGCAGATAGTTTTGATGGTCTAACAGTCAACTACGCTCAAATGCGGCAAGCACAAGTGTTATTGCGGGGTTTGCGAGCAGTTTCAGACTTTGAAATCGAGCTTCAGATGGCTCATACTAATAAAACTCTTTCCACTCAGATAGAGACTGTTTTTCTAGCCACCTCCAATGAGTATAGTTTTTTAAGTAGTAGTGTGGTAAAAGAGATTGCAAGGTTTGGTGGCTCTATCGATCATCTCGTTCCTGCGCACGTTGCTCTAGAAATATACCAATGCTACAACCACAACTCTCCAATGCTGAACCCAATCACAACGGAAACAATCACCCCCCTCACGACGATCCCGAAGGATCTGGAAGCGTAGACATTCAGGAGGAACTCAATCGCTTAGAGGAAATCATTCTTTCTGGTCTGAGAATTCCGCTGACTGGACGCACGCTAGTAGATGATGAAAAGCTGTTAGAACAGCTTGATTTTATTAGGGTTTCTTTACCATCAGTTTTTCAAGAAGCAGCATCGATCCTCGATCAAAAAGAGGAAATTTTGCTGGAAGCAGAAGAGTATGGCCAGCAAGTTGTTGAAGCAGCTCAAGCTAAGCGATCGCAAATCCTCGCTGAAAGCGATGTTATCAACCAGGCAGAGCGTGAAGCTGAACAGCTAAGACGACAAGTACAAAAAGAATGCGATGCCATGATGCAAGAAACTCTTGCTGAAATTGAGCAAAAGCGTCGTGCTTGTATGCAAGAGTTAGAGGAAATGCGACAAACAGCGATCGCTCAAGCTCAAGAAATTGAAAATGGTGCCGATCAATATGCTGATAGTGTCTTAGAAGGTATTGAACAGGATCTTAAAGATATGTTGCGAATTATCACCAATGGTAGACAAGAACTGCGAGCAGAGATGCCGCCGCAGCGAAATTCTTCACCAGCTAAGAAAAGATAAGCTTGATTATGAAAATTACCTATTTAGTCATATGAAGAAATAGAACGAGGATTTGATAAAAAATTCAACATTAGATAATGTCAACACAGAAAACATTTTGGCTAATGATTAGCCGCAAAAAACTGTGTGGCAGTTTACTATGTTCCTAAATTTTAAACAATACTTTATTTAAAAAAATAAATTTAAAGTCCATTTTGAAATAAAGCAAAGGGCAATTGTCATTAATTTTGAGCTTATCCAAGAGTCCCGACTTCTTTAACAAGTCGGGACTATAACAACGTAACCTAAAGCCATATAATAAGACAAATCCTAGCGGTAGATAAATCAATACGGTTCAGTTAAGGATCTTTGTAGGGAACATCGAAAATATTTTTCACAACTAGACAATCTTACTAGCGCCGTGCTCCTACGTTGTAATTATTCCAGCCTAACTGAACTTTATTAGTAGATAAATTCATTAAATATTGAGGAATCATATATATTATGTCCATCTTGAATGCTTTATTATTTATGCAAGTTAATTTCGGTTTAAATACAGCTAGCTTGATGGGAATACTATATATAATCTTCGGTATATCTTATATGATTTTTATGGTATTTTTGCTATTTAGACGTGCTAGCAGACTTAACAGTATAGCTTTGGTTATTTATCTTCTTCAAGCACTCTTGATACCAAGTGTCATGTTGCTTTGTGGCTTTATTCTTGTTTTTCAGGGCTGGCGATTAGATCCAATTTTACAATTTGCCCAGTTTTTATTAACTATATTAATTATTTACTTCAGCGTTAAAGATATTCTAATCAATGAAGTTTACAGAAATAGATAGTATAGCTAAGCTTGTGTTGTAATCCCTAATAGGGATTTTATTGTATTTCAACGAAGTTGCTGGCTTTCTGTTCCTAAGAAAGAAATGTTTCAATCCCTAATAGGGATTTGATTGTATTTCAACCATCCATCCATAGACGAGAGTTATCCCAAAGTAAAGTTTCAATCCCTAATAGGGATTTGATTGTATTTCAACGAGTCCATTAAGTCCATTTGGCGCGAATATCTTGGTTTCAATCCCTAATAGGGATTTGATTGTATTTCAACTAAAGCCTCGGATGGTGCTATTAGGGCGTACTGTTGGCGTTTCAATCCCTAATAGGGATTTGATTGTATTTCAACAGTTTATGAATCCAGCAGAATTCTCCTAAAAAACTGTTTCAATCCCTAATAGGGATTTGATTGTATTTCAACTTAAAGCAATCTCCCCTTGAGTACGCCTTCCTTTGTTTCAATCCCTAATAGGGATTTGATTGTATTTCAACATTTTGCATTCTTTGCCCAATAAATTGTAGACATCGAAACCGTTTCAATCCCTAATAGGGATTTGATTGTATTTCAACTGTGATAGCCAAGGCAGTGTTTAGCGTGGGAGGATGTTTCAATCCCTAATAGGGATTTGATTGTATTTCAACTACTCCGCAAGAAGCCGTAGCTGATTTATGTAGTTTCAATCCCTAATAGGGATTTGATTGTATTTCAACCTAAGGATGGTACCGACTCTCGCCGCTGCTTGTTCAGTTTCAATCCCTAATAGGGATTTGATTGTATTTCAACCCTTGTCCTGGGTTGATGTAAGTTTTGTAAGTCAGGTTTCAATCCCTAATAGGGATTTGATTGTATTTCAACTGGTAAAAAATGGATTGTATTTCGCTTTTGCATGGTTTCAATCCCTAATAGGGATTTGATTGTATTTCAACCAAAAGCTTTGGAGAATCCAATGAAGACAATGAAGTTTCAATCCCTAATAGGGATTTGATTGTATTTCAACTTTTCACGGGAGCCTTAAGAGTAGTTTTGACGATGGTTTCAATCCCTAATAGGGATTTGATTGTATTTCAACCCCGGACTGAAAGCAGTAATTACGATCATGAAATGTTTCAATCCCTAATAGGGATTTGATTGTATTTCAACCGCTCAGTGTTGAAAGGCAGACTGTATTTAGTTTTCAAGGTGCGGTGGCGTCGATCTGGAGTCATGTTAGCATTCCAGCACTAGGTATCGTCAAGAGATGAGGTAAGTTTTTTCCTGAAATCCTTTCCCAATCAGGATTATAGAGCTTGCGTCAACCTGTTTTTTGGGTAATAAGGCTCAAACCTTTGTACAGCAGTAAATTCAGCTAAAATTTCGCACTTCGTTTCTTTAACAGCTACTGGTTGACGCAATTCCGTAGTTAATTACAAGGTATATGTAAAATCTTCTACCAACATCCCTGGAACCAGGCTACCTCCAAGTTGACGGCTTTCGTAGGTTCCGACTTCGGGGATAAATTCTTGAAAATTGGTAAAATCAACTAAATTATCTCCCCAAAAGCGATAGAGGCTGTCATCAAAACGCAAGTTTTCGATGGGGGCGATAATCTCTCCTTTCTCTACCCAAAAACAAGCATAACGGGTCATACCTGTAATTCTACCTGTGGGGCGATCGCTCCAATTCAAGTAATGCAAGTTCGATACATATAAGCCTGTATCTAAACTTGGCAAAATCTGCTCAAATGCCAAATTTCCCGGACTCACTTCTGGCGCACGTAAAGTTTCTGAGCTATTAGCACCGTTAGCAATTTTTTGATATTCTTTGCCAGTCCGAGAGTTAATTAAGGTATTTATTAAAAATCCTTTTTGAATTATCGGTAACTCCGGTGCTGCCATTTCTCCCCACTCATTAAATCGCGGCACCAATCCTAGCTGAAAGTTTTCTTTTAAACTAAACTCTGGGGAAAGCAATTTTTCTTGCCGAGATAGCGTAGCCAATGCACTGTTACCTTGTCGGAGATCGGCTTCACTCACAGCCCCCCAAGAAAGCATCATTACTAAATCCGCAACTGCGGCGGGTGCAAAATAAGTTTTATATTTTCCCCTCGGTAATTCTTTAGCGGCGAGGGAAAGTAATTCTAATTGTTTTTTATCTTCACTAATTCTAGTTTGATAAGCAGATTGATTCCAATTGCTACCTGCAAATGTGCCTTTAACTGCTTGTCCTGATTCTCTAAATAGAGAATAGTCTAAAGTAAATGTATCTGTGGCAAACCAATGTTTTTGCCCCTGAGAATCGCCATAAGCTTTAATGACGATTCCCCCAGCATATATTCCAGTAAAATCTAATTCTGCAACTAGTTCTAATATTGTTGGTACTACATCTTCATTTGCTAATAATTTACCAAAATGTACTTCCCTACTCGTATTATTTCCCGATGGCAAAACTAGATATGGATCGATAGGTAACAAGCGAAGCTCTGCACGTAACTCTTGTAAAGAGTTGTATGCTATTTGCCAATCAATGTCCCAATTGCCAGTGAAGGGAAACTGCCGAAAACTACTGCGCTGATCTTCCATCAAAGTCAGTTCAATCCAACCATCAGCGACGTAACCAGTTTGTCGTACCTTAGCGTGATTAAAACGAGTAAATTGGCTCCGCTCACTGCTAAGTTTCACAGTGAATTCTTCAGTTGCAGTTTTTTTGATTAGTAGAGTTTCAATTAGTTGATTAAAGCTGACTTCTAAAGCAGATAACTCGTCAATTTTCATGAGCAGGGGAAATGAAGAAGATGAGGGAGATAAACAGACAAGGGAATGTGGAAAATAACAAATGACTATTCAACTACCACCGCCAAACACTTCGACGTTAGCAAATAGACAAACTGGTGAACCATGTCCTACCCAAATTGCCTGATTCGGTTCTCCTTTCCCGCAGAAAGGAGTACCGTAAATTTGCCAATTAGAAGCATCACCTACTTTGATTAAGCTTTGCCAAAATTCTGGAGTTGTGGCTCGATAGTTGGGATTACGGAGGGTTTTGGTAAGTTTACCGTTTTCAATCAATTTGGCATACTCGCAACCAAACTGAAATTTATAACGGCGATCGTCTATCGACCAAGAACGGTTAGATTCCATGTAAACACCATGTTCGATCCCGGCGATGATGTCGTCAAAGCTGGCGTTTCCTGGCTCTAAATTCAAGTTTGCCATGCGGTCGATCGCGGGGCGATTCCAAGAGGAAGCACGGGCACAGGCTACACCTGCTACATCGGCTCTGGCTTGACTTTCTAGGCTACCTAAACCCCTTTGTAGTACGCCTCCTTTGATCACATACTCGCGTGTTGCTTCAGCACCAGTATCATCAAAGCCATAGCTGGCAAATTCACCAGGTACAGTGGGGTCGAAGGTAATGTTCATCAATGGCGAACCATAGACTAGCTTGCCAAAATCACTTTTATTGACAAAGCTACCTCCGGCGTAGTTACGCTCATCTCCTAAAATTCGGTCAATTTCTAGAGGATGTCCAACACTTTCATGAATTTGCAGCATCATCTGGTCTGGTGCTAACACTAAATTAGTACGTGTATTCGGGCACTCCTTTGCTGTCAATAGTTCGACTGCTTGCGCACCAACTTGTTGCACCCGATGCCATAAGCCTTCTTGTTTTAATAGTTCCAGTCCACCTTGGTAACAGTTTGCGTGCCAACCGTTGTTGGTACGCTGCTGAACGATCGCTCCATCTTGGGCAGTAGCTCCGTAATGATTGCCCAAAGAAAGAAACTTTTGGTACACTTGGGAGCCATTACTGCTGACAAACCATGTCTCTTTTTCGCTGCTATTAAAGCTAGCTGTGGTTTGCACAATTTTGTCGCTAACTTTCAACGTCTGGCAAATCCGAACCAGCAAATCGTTGATTTCCCCAGGACTGAGAGCATCTAATGGTTCTAAAAATGGTGATATATATTCACCCACAACTTTAGGACGCTCAGTTTCACCGAACGGATAAATCCACCATTCGCTGGCTACTAGTGCTTGTTTATACGCTATTTCCGCAGCAGCTTGTAAGCTAGCAATATCTAAAGAATTGGTAGCAGCATACCCTAAGCAGCCATTTACCAAAACTTCCAGCATAGCTCCCATTGTGGAGTATTTGCCGTTAGCTTGCGGTAAGCCATCACGAACATGACGGTTAGAGGATGTTTCTTTAACAACTCTAATACCAGCCCAATCAACAGGAATATTGAGATCAGCGATCGCTTTTGTTAATTCAGACCACATAATATCAATTCAAAATTCAAAATGAAGAAATTATTGTCGACAATTCTATTGCGTTGTGATCGCTTGCCTACAGCTTGTTACCAAAAGTTTATTGTTTATACTGTCCAATCTTCTATTCGCAGGTTGGGAACTTGAGAAAAATCTTTATAATTACGTGTGACCATGATGCTATTTGTAGACAGAGCAATCGCAGCAATACGAAAGTCTTTTTGCAGCCTTTTCTTATTGAGTTTTGGGTGTTGTTTCAACAGCCTTTCGTAACAAGCATTTGCTGTTTCATCAAAGTTTAATATGACGACGCTCTTAAAATAATCTGTTGTTTCCCAAAGTTTTGTGTAGACTATAACCAAATTTTCAGCTTGGGATGGATCGTTAAGCTTACCCATCCACCCGTTGAAAATTTCCTGAACTGTAATAATTGTGATAGCTACAAACGATATTTGAGAAACTTTTGTAATGACTTTGCGATTACCTTCAAGGAACAGGGACACATGATCTGTATCGAGTATCCATCTACTCATACATCACTTGCTGAAGATTCCTGTTCAGTTTCATGTCTTTGTTTTCTAATGTCCTCGGCAATTTCTGCAAATAGAGGATCGTCCTTAAACATTCCAGCAAATTTCATCCAAGGATGGGGATTTGAAGGCAGTTCCATTTGCAAAGAAACAATTTCTGCTTTAGCTAAACGTTCTGCCAGAAGTTGACGTACTCCATCCAATGCTTGCTGGCGGGTGTCAGATGTAATTCGACATTCAGGAATTTCTAGTACAATCGCAGTTTCTTTGCCAGTGTTATCTTTTTCTAAAAGGATATTAAAGTCTAAGATATTTGCTGATTGGGAAGATATCATTTTTTCATCCTATTGTTTCTTTGCTTGAATTGTTAACTCCTGTGCCAACGAGTGCCATCCTTACTATCAATTAGAGTAATACCTTTAGCTTGTAGTTCATCACGAATGCGATCGCCTTCGGCAAAATTCTTTGCTTTCCTGGCTGCTTGGCGTTGTTGAATTAAATCTTCAATTTCTACATCGCTCAAACCATTACTCACAGAAGTTTCATCTTCTAACTTTGCTTCTAAACCTAAGACTCCAGCCAAGGTGACAAGTGTTTGCCATTGTTGGCGTAATTCATCTGCTGGTGTTTCCGTTTTGCCTTCATGCACAATGATATTTCCTTCACGGCGCAGTTCCTTAGCTAATTCAAAGATTACTGCTAACCCACCAGGGAAGTTAAAGTCATCATTCACGGCTTCTTTGAAACGTTCTATGTATGAGGTAGAGATTTCTTCTCCATGTCCCCGCACCTCTGTGTCCTTTAATTCCCAACCAAGTTGTTCACCATATTGATAGCCAAACAGCAAACCTTCTTTTAAGGTATGCCAGCCGTTGGTAGCAGCAGCAATCGCTTCATCAGTAAAATCAATGGGTTTACGATATTGGGCTTGCAGGACAAATAAACGCACCGCCATTGGTTCCACCCCGCGATTCAGTAAATCTCGGATGGTGGTAAAGTTTCCCAAAGACTTGGACATTTTCTCGCCATCGACTTTTACCATGCCGTTGTGCAGCCAGTAGCGAGATAAAGGTTTGCCTGTCACCGCCTCAGATTGGGCAATTTCATTTTCATGGTGGGGAAAAATTAAGTCAGCACCGCCAGCGTGGATATCTATGGTATCGCCCAAGCGATCGCGTACCATTGCCGAACATTCAATATGCCATCCCGGACGACCTGCACCCCAAGGTGATTCCCAAGCAGGTTCATTAGGTTTTGCCGCTTTCCACAGAGCAAAATCAAAGGGGTCTTTTTTCTTTTGGTATTCTGGATCTTCCAAGTTTACGCGATCGCTCGCGCCAGCTTGCATATCTTCTAACCTCCGCCCAGAAAGCTTACCATACTCAGAAAACTGCCGCACAGCATAGTAAACATCACCAGCAGAGGGGTAAGCATAGCCTTTATTTTCTAAATCGTGAATCAGCCGTTGAATGCCATTCATCGTGTGGGTAGCACGGGGATACTCATCAGCTTGTTTGATTCCCAGCCTGCCCATATCCTCAAAATAGGCTTTAATGAAGCGATCCGCAACAGCTTCCATTGATGATTGTTCTTGCCGCGCTCGATTCAGAATCTTGTCATCAATATCGGTAAAATTCTGGATGTAGCGCACTTCATAGCCGATAAACTGGAGGTATCGCCGCACTACATCCCAAACAATACAAGCTCTGGCATGACCCAAATGACAGTAGTCGTATACCGTCACGCCGCAGTAATACATCTTAACTTTGCCCGGTTCTACTGTTTCAAAGGGTTCCTGGCGACGGGTGAGGGTATTGTAAAGGGTTAGGGTCATAAGCAGTTGAAAATTCAAAATTCAAGATTCAGAATGGTAAAACCTAATTGTGGTAAACATCTTGACTACCTATCTAGATGCAGATTAAAGCAAGTACAGCTTCAGATAATAATTTTGAAATAGGTAGATACGTAATAATAGGGTAAAGCACCTGGGATGAGAGTCCAGCATCCTTATCCTAGTGTTTTCTGGACTCTCTGCGCTACACTCCTACTTTTTGACTTTATTTGTTTTGATTAGAGCGCTATGCAATCAGCAGTTACTCCTGAATCTCAAGCAATGGATGCGCCAAAACAAGGTATACCTGTAACAATTATTACAGGTTTCCTTGGTAGTGGTAAGACAACATTACTTAATCATATCCTGACTAATCAGCAGGGTTTAAAAACCGCCGTTTTAGTCAATGAATTTGGTGAAATTGGCATCGATAATGAATTAATTGTTTCCACCGATGAAAACATGGTGGAATTAAATAATGGTTGTATTTGTTGCACCATTAATAGTGATTTAGTTGACGCCGTTTACAAAGTTTTAGAACGTGAAGAGAAGTTAGATTATTTAGTTGTAGAAACAACGGGACTAGCAGATCCATTGCCGGTAGCCCTAACATTTCTCGGCACAGAACTACGAGATTTAACTCGTTTGGATTCAATTATTACCGTAGTAGACGCGGCGAATTACAGCCTAGATTTATTTAACTCTCAGGCAGCCTATAGTCAGATTGCCTATGGTGATGTCATTATTTTGAACAAAGTAGATTTAGTTGATGAAGCTGCTTTAAATGAATTAGAACGAAAAATTGGTGAAGTTAAGGAAGGAGCAAGAATTCTCCGCACCACGCGTTCAGAAGTGCCACTTCCCTTAATTCTGAGTGTTGGTTTGTTTGAGTCTGACAAGTATTTTGATAATGTGGCGGATGAACATGAGCATCATGATCACGATCATGACCATCATGACCACGACCACGATCATTCAACATGCGGTCATGTCCATCACGATCATGACCATGACCATGAGCATCATCACCATCATTCCGACCATTTAGAAAATGATGGTTTCACCTCATTGTCTTTTGAAAGTGATAAGCCTTTTTCTATTAGGAAGTTTCAATATTTCTTAGATAACCAACTACCCACTGATGTCTTTAGGGCAAAGGGTATTATGTGGTTTGATGAAAGCCCCAAACGTCATATTTTCCACTTGTGCGGCAAGCGTTTCACAATGGATGATGATGAGTGGAAAGGTAAACCAAAAAACCAACTAGTGTTGATTGGTCAACATTTAGATAGCCAAACTTTGCTCAGTCAGATAGAAAACTGCCTTTGTCTTCCTTCTGTTAGTCGAGGTAAAGGCTTCGGTAAGTAGTTTTTAGTTATTTGTCATTGGTTATGAAAATGACCAATAGACTTCTTGCAAAAAACTGAATAAAAATAAAAAAACCACAGATGGACACAGATGAACACCGATATTTATCTGTGTTTATCAGTGTTTATCTGTGGTTCAATATCCAAATAAATCGGCTTATGCAAGAAGTCTAAGTTATTAATGCTTCACTCAACAACTCACGGTGCATTAAGGCTCGATCCACCAAAGACTGAATTTGCTCCGGCGACAGTGGATCGCCATTGGCGTAATGCTCCATCCAAGTTGTACTAATTAAATTGGGTTGCTCTGGTATCGCCGCCAAATCCCACCCAGGCATTTCTAAGTCTTCCATGAGGCGATTCACTTTGGGGTCGTAACTGAGAGCAAAACAGCGACAACCTTCAGCTGCTGCCATGATCAAGCTGTGTAGGCGCATCCCAATAACCATCTCTACACCGCGATAGACACCTTTTAAAAGTTGCGGATCTTCCAGACACATAATCTGGCTAACATCTTTGAGTTGGGGTTGAATTGCCTCAGCAATGCCTAAATCTTCACTCTTTTGAAATGGCAGGAGTAAAATGAACGTTTGCGTGGCTTTTTGAAAATCAGCCAAAGCGCGAGTTAAATTTGCTAAGCGCATTTCTGTAAGTTGAGGATGAGATCGCAAAGTTACAGCAACTCTAGGCGCAGGTAAATCCCAAAGTCCGGGTACTGGCTTGGACTCCAAAGCCCAAACTGGATCGGGCGCAAGCAGACAAGGAATTTGCCAATCAGATAACAAAGCAGCACTAGCGCGATCGCGTACACTAACTTTGGTACAACTAGCAAAAGTCTGTCTGGCTAACCAACGAGTTTGCGGACGTTTCAAGGGACCAATTCCCTGGGCCCAAGCTACGGTTTTTAAACCCATTTTCTGCGCCAAAGTCATCAATCCCCCATAATAAAATGGGTTAATGGCACTGGTAACATCTTGGATTAAACTGCCACCACCCCAAATAAAAGCATCACAAGAGCGCAAAGCTTGCAGTACAGCTGAAACAGCCATGCGATTGTGAGATTCTACACCATAGCGATCGCGGGTTTGGTCAGGATTACCAGAAAGCACTACAGGTGTGACATGAGGCGGTAGCATTTGCAACAGCGTTGCCAATAAAGCTTCGTCACCACCATTACCTTTTCCGTAATACCCAGATAATAACGCCCGCATCGGTTTCATTTTTAATTTTGGATTGAGCTATTCGACTTTCTTTGCACCTGATTATCTATCACTTATACAAATGTTAGGTGAGATGGCTGGCATACTTCCCAAAAAATTAGATTTTTCTTGTGGGAAGATGGGATGAGGAGCAGGGAACAAAGACAAACAGACGCGGAGACGCGGAGAAATAACTCTTGACTCTTGACTCTTGACTTTTGACTTTTGACTTACTTATGCACGCCCTTTCAATTCCCACCTGGATTATTCATGTTTCTAGCGTCATTGAGTGGATTGCCGCCATTTGGTTAATCTGGACTTACGGCGAACTCACTGGTAACCGGACTTGGTGGGGATTATCCTTCGCCATGTTACCGGCTTTGGTTAGTGCTATGTGTGCTTGCACTTGGCACTATTTCGACAATCCCGAATCTTTAGAATGGCTGGTAACGCTTCAAGCTACCATGACCTTAGTTGGTAATTTTACCCTTTGGGCAGCTGCGGTGTGGATTTGGCGTTCCACCAAGACTGCTCACAAAGAAATTAATCCTGTTGCAGCCCAACCTATCAAATCAGAGCGATGATATCTAAAGACGCCCTTTTTGCCCTTTCACTGTTTCCTTATTTGGGTTTCTTGTGGTTTATCAGCCGCAGTAAGCAAATGCCGCGTTTGGCTTTGTATGGATTTTACGGCACTTTAGTATTTGTGGGTGTCACCATCCCAGCGGGAATTTATGCCAAAGTTCATTATGGCAAAGCTTTGGCAGATGTCGATTGGTTGCATGGTGGTGCAGAAGTGTTTTTGACCCTTGCTAATATCTTAGTTGTGCTGGGTTTTTGGCAAGCTGTAAGGCAATTAAAACTCAAAACTTCCACAGAAAAAACGCACGTATAGCTAGCTTTGTGATTGCATTGAGGATGAGGTAAATGGATGTAATTCCAGCAATTGATTTACTAGAAGGCCGCTGTGTGCGACTTTATCAGGGAGACTACGAGCGATCGCAAGTTTTTAGTGAAAACCCTGCTGATGTTGCCAAACAGTGGGTTGATCAGGGTGCTGCTAGGCTACACGTGGTTGATCTCGATGGTGCTAAAGCCGGTAAAGTAGTAAACTTGGGCGCAATTGAAGCGATCGCCCAAGCGGTATCAGTACCGATTCAAGTAGGCGGGGGATTGCGCGACAAGGCCAGCGTAAAGCAAGTATTGAATATAGGCGTACAGCGGGCGATTTTGGGAACTATTGCCGTAGAACAACCCCAGCTAGTACAGCAACTCTGCCAAGAATTTCCCGAACAGATTATTATCGGTATTGATGCCCGTAACGGACTAGTAGCAACTCGCGGTTGGCTAGAAACTTCAGAAGTTTTAGCCACTCAACTAGCTGTACAAATGCAAGAATTGGGAGCAGCTGCGATCATCTACACCGACATCCACCGCGATGGAACTCTCGCCGGTCCGAATTTAGAAGCGTTGCGAGAACTCGCTGCCACAATTTCTATACCAGTAATTGCCTCTGGAGGGGTGAGTTCTGTTACCGATTTGTTAAGCTTGTTGGCATTGGAACCACAAGGTGTTACTGGTGTAATTGTAGGTCGTGCCTTGTACACTGGTGATATTGATCTCAAAGAAGCACTGCGTGCGATCGGTCCAGGACGTATTCAAGATATTCCACCCAATCTAGATTTTTCCACCTTTGCTTAACATTACCTCCCCTCTGTAACCAGATTACAAAGTTAATCCGGCCAGAAGATCAAAAGGGCAAGCATCTCACCTAGGAAAAATCCCTGGCGACATATAGCTTGCGGAGGCAGGCTTTGTTTATGTAGCCCCAGACTTCTAGTCTGAGGGCGACTGCCAAAATGGGATACTCACGTGGAAAGGTCAACATCTGGGGATAATAGAAAGGGCAAGCATCTCACCTAGGAAAAATCCCTGGCGACATCTAGCCTGCGGAGGCAGGCTTTGTTTATGTAGCCCCAGACTTCTAGTCTGAGGGCGACTGCCAAAATGGGATACTCATGTGGAAAAGTCAACATCTGGAGATATGGGACACTCATCCTTTTACGGAAAATTGATGAGTATCTACCAGCAGCAAGATATATTAGGCTACACGTTAGCTCTTTTCCTAAATTTTCCGGATTAATAATTTATACTCCTGTAGTTCAATTTGTAGAGAGTTAACTATCAAAGATTGTGTTTCTATGGCTCGTCGAAAACCTCCCAACAATGGCAAGCCAGCCAAAACTGAGCCTGGTGCTATCAGATTCAACAGCAACAAAAAGCCTGAGAATCAACAGCAGCCTAAAAAATTGGATGATACAAACTAAGTGTCTGGTTATTGAATTTTTGAGAATTTAATTTTTAAACTTTTTAAATAAAAATAATGGGTTTCCTCTGTTTTAGAGACGTAAAGTTATAGCGTCTCTATTTTTTTGAATACCTATTTTTTAACTGTTTTGAATTCTCTTGAATATAAAGTATTTAAATAATTTCCGGAGATTTAGCTGCACACTATGTAGATTTAAAACATAGATAAATAAATTATTCACAGGTTTAGTCTTATGTCCAACACACAAAATAATTCTCAGCAATCATCAAATAATAAAAATATAGCTAATCAAGCAGCAAGCAGAAAAAAACCGATAAATAATGGTATTCCGCCTAAAAGAGACAACTAACTCTGCATCAAGACTTTTGATAAATATAAAAATCCTGTTTTATTTTGTAGAGATGTAACTCTAGTTACATCTCTACATTTATTTGGAAAATACAATTAGCTTATTTGTTCTTCACTTGACTTTTTGCTTGTTCTAAGGCTATTTCTTTAATTGCTTGATATGAGTTTACATTTGCAGTTCCTTCAATAGCTTTTACTGCTAAATCCTGAACTTGCTTGAGGGCAGATTCAAGTTGCTTAGAAAGGTTTTGAATGCGAGTATCTTGATTAGTAATATTTTGTTCTAAAGATTGCAATCTCTGTTCATAAAAACGTTTTTGCCCTTCTACTTCTTTACTGTATAAATCTGATTTTATTTTAGCTTGATAGTAAGCAATGCCCTTACCTTCCTCTGTTGCTTTTTTGAGAGCAGCTTCTTTATCTTTTGGAAATGCTTCTACCTTAGCTTTATATTCTTCAAATTGTTTTTCGCGTTCAGCAATTATTTTTTCGCGTTCAGCCCACTCTTTCTCTATTTCTTGCTGAAATTCTTCTAATTGCTTGTTTAATTCTTTTTGCTGCTGTTCGTATTCATCTTTTGCTAACTTCCGTTGCAGTTCTAAATTATATTTATACTCAATATCATCTCTTTGTCGAGTCTTTTTGAGATTTTCATCTCTTTCTTTGATTAATCTGTTACTTTCATCTTGTTCTTTTATCCAAGTTTTCCTTTGATCATCTATTTCTTGTAATAATACTTCTTTCTGCTGACTAAACTCTTCTTGATAGTTTTTAGAATTATCTTCATAGTTAGTAATTAAAGTATCCAAAATATCTTCAGATATTTCTAAATTATGTAGTTGCTTTAGCTGTTCTACTTCCTTTTCTACATTTTCTCTAATTTCTGCTAATTTAGAGGCTTGCGTAGTTAGCTGTTCGGATAATTCATTGGCCGCACTACCAAAGCCTAACTGAATTTTAGCCAAGCTTTCAATTGTATAATTCATCTTTTGCTGAACAGTAGATTGTGGATTCATAGTAGTTGTTGGCTCTAATTTGGGCTTCTCTTTAGCAACAGATTGGTTTTCTTTCAGTGCTTGATTCAGTTGTGTTTTAACGGCTGCTGTCTCTTTTGCTAACTCTTCATAAGCTTGAAGGATCTCAGCTTTAGTGCTCTTATCAGTTGGTTTTTTAACTACCACAACAAATCTCCATGATTTCAAAATTCACTTATCAAGACAATTAAAATTGTCATCATCTAATTAATCATTATTTAGTATTAGAACTATCAAAAGCTCTCATTGCTAAGTCTTGCGCCTGTTTCAACGCAGTTTGTAGTTGAGCAGAAATTCCTTCAATTTGCTGAGTTTGTTTTTGAATAGTTTCTTCTAAAGATTGAATTTTTAATTCATAACTCTGTTTGCTAGATTCCCACTCTTTCTCAAACAAATCAGCTTCGACTTTAGCCTTTTGACTTGTCTCTTTAATTGCTTCTTCTCTGGCTTTCTTAACTGCTTCTTCCAACTCGGTAGGAAATGCTGCTACTTTTTTCTCGTATTCTGTAAACAAAGGTTGACGTTCAGTGAGGATTTTTTCACGTTCAGCCCAGTTTTTCTGTTTCTGTTGAGTGTTTTCTTGTATTTCCCGTTCTAAGTTGCGTTTTCTTGCCTCATATGCATCTGTAGTTATTTTTCGAGTTGTTTCTAACTTATATTGATACTCTTCTGCTTCTGAGGTGCGTTGTTTAACTAATAAATCGTTATAAGCTTGTAGTGCTTCTTCGTATTCTGCTTGCTCTTTTTGCCACTCTTTACGCCTAGTGGTAATTTCTTTCTCAAGAGCTTCTCGCTTACTGGCAATTTCTTGTTCTAAAATTTTTAATTTTTCTTGATGTTCTTGATTTAAAATATCTAAAGCGTCTGCTACAATTCTGATCTGCTGAAGCTCTTGTAACTGCTGATTGGCAATTTCTATAGCTCGGTTTAATTCATCTAATTTAGAATTTTCTTGAGCTAATTTTTCAGATAGGGCATTGACAATGCCACCAAACTCTAATTGTAAATCTGCTAAACCTTTAACAATACTATCAACAGTGTATGTAGAAGCAGCTACCAGAATTTCTTGGTTTTTTGCCTTTGCTGCTTCTTCTTGTTTCGTAGCTATTTTTGAATCTAATTTTTTCCTTTCTGCAATAATTTGTTGAAATGCTTGTACTATTTGTTGTTTGCTGTCTTTGACTGCAACTGTAGTCATCTTCCAACTCCTTTAAACATGCAACAATGTAGTGAGTAGCAAGCCATACCAAGACTTACCTATGCAGACATCAGAGTAGCCTGTAAATATGCGTTTTTCACGCAGTGCAAATACTGAAACAAAAAATCAACAGACACTTAAAATCCCTAATAACTATCTACACAAGTGTCCGCTTGTTTCAATGGGAAAGCTTTCTTTAGTTTATAGTACTTATGTACTATAGAAAATATACTCAACTAGTTTCGCTATTGTCAAGCAGGAATTGCGGATATACAAAAATTCAATATTTCCTTCTCTCAAAAACGCTCTTATCTGCTTGTAGCCGTAGTGATTTATAATATGTAAGATTCTGTGATGAATGTTACATTTTATCAAGTAGAGCATTATGCTTGAAGGCTTAAATGCACTGAGGCTCGATAATTGATTCAGTCATCGACTTGATAGCAGTACAGACCCAAACTTTTGTGATCTCAATGTATACCAGCGAATCAACCAAGTTTTCTGCCAAAGCGGATATAGGGCAAACCAGCCGCGTTCTAGTAGTAGAAGATGAAGAACTAATACGGGAAATGCTAGTGGTAGCGTTGGAAGAAGAAGGCTATGGAGTAGTTACGGCTACTGATGGGCGATCGGCTGTAGAATATCTCAAAAGTTTTGAACCGAATTCAGGAGAAGTTTCCTTTGACTTGGTCATCCTTGATTTGATGCTGCCGCAGATCAATGGCTTAGATATTTGTCGCTTGCTACGCCATCAAGGAAACCCAGTACCAATTTTGATGCTTAGTGCCAAAGGTAGTGAAACTGACCGTGTTCTGGGTTTAGAAGTGGGAGCAGATGACTATCTCACCAAACCCTTTAGTATGCGGGAGTTAGTTGCTCGTTGCCGTGCTTTACTTCGCCGCCAGCGTTTCAGCACATTGCCGCAACTACCCGTATTAAAGTATAAAGATGTCAGCTTGAATCCTCAAGAGTGTCGCGTGCTGGTTCGCGGTCAAGAAGTGAGTCTGTCACCCAAAGAGTTTCGGCTTCTAGAACTGTTTATGAGTTATGCCCGTCGGGTATGGTCGCGCGAACAATTGCTGGATCAAGTATGGGGACCAGATTTTGTTGGAGATAGCAAAACTGTAGATGTTCACATCCGTTGGTTGCGGGAAAAATTAGAGCTAGATCCTAGTCGTCCAGAGTACATTGTGACTGTCAGAGGTTTTGGCTATCGATTTGGATAATTGCTTAGGATAGTTGTTAGTTTTTACTTGTTATCAAAAAACTAATGACTTAAATGCTTTTATTGGGATTTTGTTTGGGTTTAGCAGTAGGCGTTGGGTTTTGGATTTGGCAACAGGTTCAACTAGACCGCTACCTGGAGCGAGTACTCAAACCTTTAAATTCTCACTCTTCTAAGGTAATACTGCCGCTGATTCCTCATTTACGGCAGGAAATTGCGTTAGTGAAGCAGCAACGGCAGGATTTACAGCAGTCACTGGAAACTTACCAAGAACTGCTAGATGTTGCACCATTGGGATATTTGCAGGTAGATGAAGAAAATCAACTGCTGTGGTGCAATCAGCAAGCTCGGGAGATATTATATCTGGAGAGATGGCAACCAGGACAAGTGCGGTTGTTACTGGAATTAGTGCGTTCTTATGAACTTGACCGTTTAATTGAGCAAACTCGTGATTGCCAACAACCACGAGTCAAAGAGTGGGTGTTTCACCCTTCTTGTGAGAATGCAACAGCAATGTTAGAAATAAAATCTCTGACTATACGAGCATCTGGCTTTCCCTTACATAAAGGGCAAGTGGGAGTATTTTTAGAAAATCGCCAACCCCTGCTAGATATGAATCAAGTCAGAGATCGTTCTTTTTCGGATTTAGCACACGAACTTAGAACACCACTGACTTCAATTCGTTTAGTTGTGGAAACTTTACAAAACCGTTTAGAACCACCTTTAAATCGTTGGGTTAACCGCCTCATGCAAGAAGTTGATCGCTTGATCAACTTGGTACAAGGTTGGTTAGATCTTACTCAAATGGAAACAGACCCAAGCATCCAACTTCATCCTGAAGCAATGGAAGTGCGATCGCTAATTGCATCTGTTTGGGAAACTTTAGAACCATTGGCACAAAGGCAGCATCTCAATCTTAACTATTCTGGACCAGAATCTTTCTGGATTAAAGCAGATCGCTCCCGGATGTACCAAGTTTTTCTCAACTTGCTAGACAACAGTATTAAATACAGTCCTCCTTGTACAACTATTCAAGTCCAAGCCAAAATTTTATCGGCAAAAGATACCCATAAGGGCAATCCTACTTCTCCGACCCTAGAAATCAATATCGTTGATTCCGGAGTTGGATTTTCAGAAACAGATTTACCCCATGTTTTTGAGCGTTTTTACCGAGGAGATAAAGCACGGACTCGGGATTCAGTACAAGATAATAATTCCACAACTACAATTGTTGGTAGTGGTTTAGGTTTAGCAATAGTCAGGCAAATTGTTCTTGCCCACGGTGGTTTAATCAAAGCTATGAATCACCCCGAAACTGGTGGAGCATGGATACAAGTACAACTTCCGGAAGTAATGGCAAATACTTCAAGCCAAGACTATAGTTAAAAAATATCTTCACGTTTGAGAATACAAGTGTGAAAGCTGTCTTTTATAGCCCCAATCCCGATGGACCCCAGCTGGCGCGCGCTATTAGGCGCTTAGAGCGTGATGTCTTACGCATGGGAGCTTTGGTGGAACAATCGTTTCGTCTCAGCCACCAAGCTTTATTTTCCCGCAATCTAACAGCAGCTGAGGCGCTTCCGCAGTTAGATAAAAAAATTGATCGCTTTTATCGACAAATCGAGTCAGACTGTACGGCAATCATGACACTGCAAGCAACTACGCCACAAGATTTACGTTGCTTGAGTGCTTTTATGCAGCTAGTGCGAGATTTAGAACGGATTGGGGATTACGCTGAAGATCTTGCTGAAATTGCGATTAAAATTTTTCCTTACCCGCCTCATGCGTCTTTACCAGAGATTGCAATTATGTCCCATCACGCTCAGGCTATGTTAGCTACTAGTTTAGTGGCTTTAGCTGATTTGGATGAAGCTGGCGGGCGAAGTGTTAAGCGATTAGATGATGTTGTTGATAATGCGTATGAACGCCTTTATCAGACTTTAGCTTTTCAAAAGGATGTTCCTGGCGTAGTAGAACCAATTGTGCTTTTAGCCTTGGCAATTCGCTGCCTAGAACGCATGGCAGATCACGCCACTAACATTGGTCAACGAGTAGCATATATTGTTACTGGTCAACGTTCCTAATTAAAACTGCTAAATCCTAAAATCAGGGCTTGGGAATTGGTTAATAGCCAATCCTTAGGTATGCTTTGCTGGCCTATTAGTCACAGCAGCACACGCCAAAACATCAGTATTTCTTTTTCAACTCAATATTTCACAGAGCTTGCTTAAAGCATCATAATCGCTGAAAGCATTGATAGCTGAGAGTTTCAATTACTATAACTTTTTACGATACTGGCGGAATATCGACTATAAAAGCAAAATATCAAATGAAAAATTAGTGAAGTCGCATACATTTCACTAAAAGCTTACCTATTCTTAAACTTTCAAATTTAAAGTTAAGCCAAAATAACACAGTGATACTTCTTGCGCAGTCAGAATGATAAGTATGACTGTTTGGATACCTTTATGTTTAGGAAAAAAAGTTCAAGGAGATCAATATTAAGTTGATAAAATTTTGTATAAAAAAGTACATGTAATTTAACATAATCAAAGCAAGATCACAAGCTAGTAAAAGATAAGCAAGAATCAGGGGTTCTACTTAAAAAATACTTAGTCTTATTTATTTATATTATCTGAGAGTTATTTAAGTAGAGAAATGTATGGAGCATAACAGATTTCTATTCTAAAAAGTTTAACAATTTTGTCAAAAGTAATACTTAGTTTTAGCTAAAAATATCAGTAAATCCTTTTAACTTTGCTAAAGTATGCCAAACAAGAAATTTTCTTCACCCAATATAGTTAAGTATGAAGATTTTAGTTAACTTTTAATTAAATCAACCTAGTCAACGCAAAAATAATCTACTAATTCAATTCTAAACAAAACTAAATAATTTAAATTGACTCATATGTCCGGACTACTATTAACTAATATCTATATTCAGAATCAGATATTCCAATGACTTTAATCTTTTATGCAAATGATTTATAGATTTATAATTAAAAATGAAATCATCCTTAGTCTTAAATTTTAAAATTACTATAAATAATTAACCCAAAACAGCCATCATTTATTTTATCATTGAATATTTTTGTTGAGTAGAATTTCTATAACTATCCATAGTAAAAAAAACTTCTGAACTAATTTTCCCAAACCTTATAATTTATTAATCAAGTATCAAAGTAATCTCGGCTATTCTTCGAGCATTCAAGCATTTCTACTCCATCAAACCTATATCTGAATGTATTCCCCAAGTCCTACCGCAGAATCTTCTACTAAATTAAATAATTTCATAGTAAATGGACAGTTACCTCAAAGGATATTTACTCGTAGAGAGGTAATTCCACTCCGGAGTGAAGTACTTTGGCGAATTGAGCGGGGAGCCGTTCGTACCTTAACTTGGAGTGAAGATGGAACATTTATTACTCTTGGTTATTGGGGACCAGGCGATATCATTGGCTATCCCTTATCTAAAATCAAACCCTACCAAATTGAATCTTTAACAAGCGTGGAAGTGAGTGTTGTGCCACCTCAGCTTTGGCATCAAGATATAGACGCTTTATTGTCCCACATTCAACAAGCGGAGGAATTGCTAAGTATAGTACATCGTAAACCTATATCACAACGCTTGTGGCAATTTTTAGTATGGTTAAGTGAAAAATTTGGTCGGGAAGTAGAAGATGGCAAACTGCTTGCCCTAAATGTGACTCATCAAGAAATAGCTGAAGTTTTAAATACGACAAGAGTAACCATAACAAGACTTTTACAGCAATTTGAAGAAGAAGGGCAAATTTTGCGTAATAAACGACGGATGATTCTTCGCTTACCTAATAAAGTCATCACAAAATAGGGTAATATAGTCTTGGTTTGCTTGTAAGAATTACCAATTAAGTTTGGTAAAATCATTGTTGACTTAATAAGTAGATTCCCCAATTTCAAAATTTTTGGGAAGTTTACATTAGAGTGAATTAGTTAGGTGTGAGCGAGAAAAAGAACAATGACAAAAGTATTCTGGGATCTTATAAAGATCGGCCCACTTGTTGTTGCTACTACATTTTTGGCTGCTAATAGTAGCTTGGCTGCTGAAGCTAACGAACAGGTAACCCCTGTTACTCAGTTGTCGCAGGACTCTAGCGGCATGGATCAGGTTACATCCGTTTCACAATTTTCGGATGTACAGCCTACAGACTGGGCATTTCAGGCTTTACAATCCTTGGTTGAGCGCTATGGCTGTATTGCAGGTTATCCCAACGGTACTTATCGTGGTAACCGTGCCTTAACGCGTTATGAATTCGCTGCTGGTTTGAATGCTTGTTTAGACAGAGTTAACGAGTTAATTGCAACAGCTACCAGTGACCTGGTAACTAAACAAGATTTAGCTACCTTACAGCGCTTACAAGAAGAATTTGCGGCTGAATTAGCTACTTTACGCGGTCGTGTGGATGCCTTAGAAGCCCGTACTGCTGAACTAGAAGCCAATCAGTTCTCTACTACTACTAAGTTGGTTGGTGAAGCGATTTTCAGCGTATCTGATTCCTTTGGCGACGATCAAGCCATTGGCTCCCGGACGCTGATCAACGATCCAGCTGGAATTGTTCCAAGAAGAAATTTAGACAGTAACATAACTTTTAATGACCGAGTTCGTCTAAACTTGCTCAGCAGCTTCACTGGTAAGGATCAATTGCAAATCCGTTTGCAAGCAGGGAATGTTTTCAATAACGGCAACGCTATTTATGGCGCTGCTTCCACGGGTACCAACATGACCCGTCTGGCATATGACGGATTTGATACTAATCCCAATAGCGTTGCCATAGATAAAATCAACTATGCTTTCAACTTGAGCGATGCTTTACGCGTCAAGGTTGATGCCAACAATGGTGAGTTTTGGGAAAACACTAACAGCTTCAACCCTGTTTTTGCTAGCAGCGCCAAGGGGTCTATTTCCCGTTATGGTCGATTCAGCCCCATTTACAGACAAGGGCAAGGTGGCGCGGGTGCGACCATAACCTTTAATCCCAATGGAGCATTAAGTGCGTCTGTAGGTTACTTAGCTGGTGGTCGGACTAACACCGCTAGTAGTCCTGTGGAGAGCGCAGGTCTAACTGACGGTAACTATGCAGCCTTGGCTCAGATAGCTTTCCAACCCAGCAAGACACTTAACTTGGGATTAACTTACGTCCGATCCTTTCAAAATAATCTTGGTGGTGTAAACCTGTTTGAAGCTACAGGTAGTAACTTGGCAAGTACACCCTTTGGTAATGTTCCTACTTCCGCTAACCATTACGGTTTTGAAGCTGTCTTCAAACCTAGTACTCAGTTAACTTTTTCTGGTTGGGTAGGCTATAGTAACGCCGAAGCTGCGAACAGTGCGGCTGTTACGTCAACTGTTGCTAACCCTGCTGGTGGAGCACCATTAACTAGCTACACTGTCAACCCTGGTAATAATGCAGACCTTTTCTACTGGGGCGTTACCGCTGCTCTCCAAGACTTTGGCAAAAAGGGTAATGTACTTGGTTTTATATTTGGTCAACCACCTAAAGTAACAAGTAGTGACGTTAGAGCTACTAACGGTGTAGAGCAGAAAGATGCAGGTACTTCCTATCACCTAGAAGGACAGTACAGAATGACACTAAGTGATAATATTTCTGTCACCCCAGCTTTGTTGGTGATCTTCAATCCCGAGCATAACGACAGAAACGACACGATTTACGTAGGTACTCTCCGTACCACCTTTACTTTCTAGAGTTGGTTATGAGTTAGTAATGATGCGATTAGCGCCATTAACCTATGAATAACTAAAACTTAACCCGCCAAGAGGCGGGTTTTTTTTATATGGTAAACAATAGCTATGTGGGCTTAAAATCCCGTTGATTAGACAGATCTGTTGGCGGACGATCGCTACTCCAAGCCCACCATGCATAACCACAGTGACAATTGTAGAACTCCTGCCATTTGCGGCGATGGTCTTCTGTCATCACAGGCGATCGCCGATTCATCCAAACGTTTACTGCTTCTCGGCTACTTGAATTGCAGTTAGGACAGCAAAACTGATGAGCATGAATTGCCTTATTTGTCCATTCAGGCGGGGTGGGAGCAAAAGCGTCCATGTAATTAAAATTTAAATCTTAATGGTTATCCAAAACCTTGATGTTTTGAACTTCTATGCAAACGGGTACCATACAATCCCGTTACACTATACACTACTCTATTAATTTTTTGATACTTTGGTCTGTGCCTTTGACAAATAACAATTTGCTGAGGTAACTGTCATGAGAAGTTATCACAAATCAAAGATTAGCACGAAATGTTAATTCTTTGCAGAATTAGGTACTATGCATATGATGGCTAATCATTAAATTTATGGAGCCAAACGCTGAAATTCGCCGTCTGCTAGATGTAATGCCTGCTTCGGGACGTATGATGACAAAAATCGTCAGTAAACCTGAGCAAGCAAAGGTAATTGATAGTTTCTTTCCACTGCCTTGGAATCAAGAGCGACCAATATATATTAATTTCGATTTATGGTTTCGTTTGACAAAATCACAAAGAGATTTACTGCTGTTGCAAACGGTTAGCTGGTTGACGGGAGTGAAGTGGTTCAAACCTGATATTTATCAGGGTGTAGTACTAGTAGGGCTGTTGGGTGGAGTCATAGAATCAACACAGTCAGATGTAGTAGGTGTAGTGATCGCAGTAGGATTAAGCGCGATCGCCAGCTTTCGGATCTGGCGTACTAATAAATCTCCAGAGTTAGAATTAAATGCTGATGCAGCCGCAATTCGCATAGCACAACGGCGGGGTTACTCAGAAGCTGAAGCCGCCGAACATTTGTTATCTGCAATTGAAGAAATAGCCAAGATTGAGGGACGTTCTGGTTTAAATTTTACCGAGTTGATCCGTTGCCAAAACTTACGGGCGATCGCTGGTTTTTCACCTGTGGGTTTACCAGAAAGTTATACAAAGTAGCAAGGAGTCAAAAATTCTGGTGTGGAAAATTCAATGTAGCGATCGCTGGGTAAAGGTAACAGTTTTTGATAGCTATTTAACGTCAGTTACCCGCCAGCTAAGTTTCAAATTCACCCAGAAATTCCAGATAGTAGCAATTGCGATCGCAATCAAGTTGGCGATGTAGCGGTTGGGAATGAGGAAATTAAATACTAAATTCAAAATTAGTACATTTAATATCAATCCAGCCAAGCAAATTAAATTGAATTTTAAAAAGCGCTTCAAACGTTGACGCCATTCCTGCTGCTTCATGGAGACATCAGCAAAGGTCCAAGCATCATTCCACAAAAAATTATTGAAAATGGCAATTTCACCGGCAATGATTTTGCTGCGAGTCAAAGGTAAAGCTAGGGTTGTGGGGTCACTGAGCAAATAAAGTATTGTCATATCTACAAATACTCCACTGAGTCCCACTAACCCAAAGCGCAGAAATCGACCAATGGGGAAACCAATGTTTTGACTCAATTTTTCTAACTTTCCTGTAGCTTGGCTAACTCGTCCTAAACGTCCTGTGGAAAGACGCAACCGTAGTAAGTGGCGTAAATAATCGACATATTGCTTCCATGTCACTTTGCTTTCACCTTCTTTGCGTTCGCAGAACACATAGCCCACTTCAGCAATTTCACAGACTCTTCCCCGCCCAATTACTTCTAAGAGAATTTTATATCCTACGGGATTGAGTGTTGCTCCTGCGATCGCATTTCGACGCACCATAAAATAACCACTCATGGGGTCAGAAACTCTTCCCAGTACTCCTGGTAAGATAATCAATCCCAAAACCTGAGCGCCACGAGACAATAACCGTCTGATAATACTCCAACTACTAACACCGCCGCCTTCTACATGACGACTACCTACTGCCAAATCCGCACCCTGTTCAATCTCAGCCAACAATTGTGTCAAAACTTCCGGTGGATGCTGTAGATCTCCATCAATCACTCCTAAAATACTTCCTCTTGCCACTTGCCATCCACGAATCACCGCCGAAGATAGCCCCCGTTCCTGTTGGCGTCGCATTACCTGCAATTGTGGGTATTTCTCTGTGAGGGATTGTGCTACTTCCCAAGTTCGATCTGGACTATCATCATCTACCACAATCAGTTCATACTGTCCCGGAATAGACTCATCCAACAACTGGCTCAATACCTTAACCACATTCTTGATATTGTCATGCTCTTTGTAAGTTGGAATTACTAGAGAAAGAAGCATAGCTTCTCCATTAGTATCTGCAATTTTAGGAGGCAATTCCGATATTTGTAATTTACCAGTTGGGACTGATAATAGTGAATTGGTTTGGCTGTGAGTCATTCAGCAGAATCCAAATAGTAAAAGAGTATATTAATGAACAATTATCTTGCTAATTAGCTGGATTTTAATATAAACTACACTACTTTTTATGCTATTTATTGATGTTGATTAACATTTTATATAAACTTTTCTCAGCCTAGTAACCTAACTTTACACGTTACCTTGATGGACATTGGCTCTACTGCTAAACAGGTGCGATAAGAGCGAGATGAGTGCAGATTAATCCATAGCGGCTTTATGTTAAGTTACTTATTAATCGTATCACTTGAGTATTATACATTATTTCTGGAGCAATAATACTTTTACAGAGTGTTTATCTGTTTGTATCTGAATATTTTAAATTAACTTGAAATATAAAAGTTTAATTAATAACCTATAACCATAAAATTTTATTTTTGTTACTTAAACAAAAAACTATCCCAAGATAATATATTTAAAAATAAAAATAGCAATCCTATTTTACAAAAAATTGCTATTAAAATTATTTGGGTTGATATTTTTTGGTATTCTCATTTATAGAAAATTTTGAGGAAGTCACACCCGGAATAGATACTATAGATATTCCTTTCACCTGTGACACGCATCAGCTAATTTATTGCCAAAATGAGAAATGTGGTTTTGTTTGATGAACTGTGGTTATTAAAACTGTTGACGCTATTCTCGACCATGCCCTAATGGGATACGATATATCTCCCGCAGAGGGAGTGGTATTGTTAAAACAAACAGACCCAGAGGCGATCGCTGCTATTCAAAGCACAGCTGATAAACTCCGCCGCATTCAAGCCAGTGATACAGTCACCTACGTAGTTAACCGCAATATTAACTTTACTAACATTTGTGAGCAGCACTGTAGTTTTTGTGCTTTCCGGCGTGATGATGGTGATGATGGTGCTTACTGGTTAGATTGGGCACAAATTTTGGAGAAAGCTACAGATGGAGTGCGACGGGGCGCAACGGAAATCTGTATGCAAGGGGGATTAAACCCACAAGCTCAGGTCAACGGTAAATCTTTGCCTTATTATCTCAAGTTGGTGAAAACCATCAAACAGGAATTTCCCCAGCTACACTTGCACGCTTTTTCTCCTCAGGAAGTGCAATTTATCGCCAGAGCTGATGGACTGAATTATGCTGATGTGATTGCGGCTTTGCGGGATGCTGGTGTAGGTTCAATGCCAGGAACAGCAGCTGAGGTGTTGGATGATGAGGTACGGCGCGTACTGTGTCCGGAGAAGATTGACACAGCTACTTGGCTAGAAATTGTTAGTACAGCGCATCAATTAGGCTTGTACACTACTAGCACTATGCTCTCAGGACATATCGAAAGTCCAGAACAGCAAATAGGACATTTAGAAAAATTGCGATCGCTCCAACAAACTGCGATTAACCGCGGCTATTCGGCGAGAATTACTGAGTTTATTTTATTACCTTTTGTTGGACAAGAAGCACCTAAAGCTTTACGCCGTCGAGTGGGACGCGATCAACCAATTTTAACTGATAGTCTGCTACTGACTGCTGTGGCGCGGATTTACTTAGGAAATTGGATTCCCAATCATCAGCCGAGTTGGGTAAAGCTGGGGCTGACTGGTGCTAAAGAGGCTTTAGTTTGGGGTTGCAACGATATCGGTGGCACATTGATGGAGGAACACATTACCACAATGGCAGGAGCCTTGGGCGGTACATCAATGGAAGTAGAAACCTTACAAATAGCGATCGCTTCGTTAGGACGACCTTACTATCAAAGAGATACTCTGTATCAAAAAGTAATGAATTAAGAATAAGAGTAACAACGCATAACTCAGCACTTAGCACTTTGAATGATCCCCAAGATACCAATCCAAGATACTATGGACGTTGATTTATGCGTTGTTTCACTAAATGCTTATGAAGCGCTATTGGTCGCGTCTGCTTGCCCTGGTTTTAGTTGTAGCCATCAGCTTAATGGGCTGTTCTAGTCCTGATAGTTTGACAGGGGATTATCGTCAAGACACCTTAGCGGTAGTCCAGATTTTAAGAAATGTCCTAGAAATATCAGAAGATTCACCAAATAAAGCAGCAGTTCAAGCAGAAGCGCGTCAAAAAATAAATGACTTTTCAGCTCGCTACCAGCGAGCTAACTCTGTTTCTGGTTTGAGCTCCTTTACTACCATGCGAACAGCCTTAAACTCTCTAGCAGGACACTACAGTTCTTATCCCAATCGTCCTGTGCCACAAAAACTCAAAGATCGCTTAGAAAAGGAGTTTAATCAGGTAGAGACGGCGTTGAAGCGCGGTGCTTAACTCTCCACAAAACAGAGTCAAGAGTCCTAACTTGATTCAGGCTCTTGACTAATTTGTTAAGTTTAGTTTCATCAGGTAAACAGCTTTTAAATTTTGACTTTTGATTTACATATATGCCAGGTATTATCATTGACGAGAAAGCAAATAACCAGAAATTGGGAAATTACCTGAGTATCTCCTAGAACTTAACCAAATAACAAAATACGGCAACAGAAATAGGGGTTTGAGAGTCTTGGAAAAATAGGCTTCAAAACCCCTATTTTTTGAATATAGAATTTGATCCGCATCACCCTCAGCTAATGTAATTTGAGGTTGACGATCAGACATCTTGTACAAGTACTTTTGGTAAGTGATAGGGAAAGGGTTATGGGGCAAGGAAAATTTTATTTTTTTACCCTTGACTTTATCTTTATGCTTTACCTAACTTCTACAAGAAGTTTAGTATTTTGCCCTGCTACCTTGAAGTATGTTTAACCGTTCCTTGAAAGTTACAAAATCAAAGTTATTTGTCCGACGCCTTCTTGCTGCTGTTTTCAGTAGTAGCCTTTTAATTCCCAATTTTGTGGCCCAACCAGTACAAGCCCAAGTCAAGGAATATTGCCAGTTATCATCAACAGCAGTCAAAGAAAAAGATAACTTACGTCTTGCAGCACTTAGAGGCAATCCAGATGCCCAAAAGCGCTACCAGCAGATATTAAAACAACATGCACAGGAAATAAAGGAGTGCCGTAATCGTAACTGGCCGCAAAATCTAGCAATTTGGTTGCGCTTGTATCCTTGTGACATTAATCCTGGTTTACTCGACCAAATTATGGATCGAATTGTTAACCTTGGCTATAACCAAGTTAATTTGGAAGTGTTTTATGATGGGCGGGTACTTTTGCCAGCAGCAGCTAACCCGACAATTTGGCCTTCTGTGATCCGTACCCCAGGTGCAGAAAAGGCAGATCTACTCGCCAATGCGATTAAAAAAGGGCGACAACGGGGTTTGAAGGTTTACGCCTGGATGTACACTATCAATTTTGGCTATAGCTATGCCCAGCGTCGAGACAGAGAAGGAGCGATCGCGCGCAATGGCAAAGGTCAAACTAGCTTATATGTTGTGGATAACGGCACTCATGTATTTATCGACCCATACAACTCACAGGCGAAACGCGACTACTATCAAATGGTGCAGGAAGTACTGCGCCGTCGCCCAGATGGGTTGTTGTTTGACTATGTGCGCTATCCGCGTCAAGCAGGAAGTGATTCTATAGCTACCAAAGTTACAGACTTATGGCTATTTAGTTCAGCAACCCAAGAAGCTTTATTTCGACGAGCACAAAATAACAAAGGGCTAGATTTGATTCGGCGCTTTTTAAGTAAGGGATATGTAACCGCAGCAGATATTGCTGAAGTCGATCAACTTTATCCTCAAGAAGGAGAAGCCTTATGGCAAGGTCGAACTTTGTCAGCAGCGCAAAAATCTCTTCTCAATCCCATTGACAGACAACCGCTTTTGCAATGGGATTTGTGGCAGCTCGCTGTTGCCCATGCCATGCAAGGTATCCTGGATTTTGTCGCCTTAGCAAGTTATCCAGCACAGCAACAAGGTATTCCCGCAGGAGCAGTGTTTTTCCCTGAAGGTAACCAAACTTTAGGACAAGGGTATGATTCGCGCTTACAGCCTTGGGATAGATTTCCTAGCTCTTTACAATGGCATCCTATGGCTTATGCAACTTGCGGTGATGCCAGTTGTATTGTGGCGCAAATACAACGGGTCTTGAGTATGGCAAAACCAGGTACGCAAGTGATTCCAGCCTTAGCGGGTAAATGGGGAGCCTCGATTAGCAATCGTCCATCTCTAGAAGCACAAATGCAGGCGCTTCGACAATTTGCCCCCCAAATCAAAGGAGTGAGCCATTTTGCCTATTCTTGGCAATACCCTGAAAATGATGGCGATCGCAAGTTTTGTCGCAATCAGTAATTGCTGGAAAATTCTAGAGTTGATAGGTAGAGGAGATTTTCTGCCTTTATAGAGAAAAATTAAGTGGTTAAAAACTTATTCCTTAGTTGAAGATGAGTACCAAGTTAACCAATTTAGGCTACAGACCGCATCCAGTCTCCAACATTTCCAAAGTAGAATTTAACCGCACTACAAATTTTTAAAGCTGCAAGCAATTCTTGAGCTAACTTAAAAATTGTGTGCAAATTTGTCTAAATATCTCAATTTCTTTATTTCGTCTCCATCCAATTCTCCCCAGCACGTACATCAACTACTAAAGGCACACTCAACTGCACGGCATTTTCCATGACTGATTTAATTTGTGGTTGCAACTCTTCCCACTCTGAGGGTGGAACTTCAAAGACTAATTCATCGTGAACTTGTAATAACAACCGCGCCTGATATTTACTCAAAACCTCATGCAGTCTTACCATTGCAATTTTGATAATATCGGCACTAGAACCTTGAATTGGTGCATTAGCTGCGGAGCGCAGTAAACCTGCATCGTAAGGACCTAAATTTTTTAATTTACTGAGGTTAATAGCTTCTGGATCGCTGCCTTTTAATTGCCGTAAACTATTGCTGGTAAACTCAACATAACGACGACGACCGAGAATTGTTTCTACATAACCTTGGGCGATCGCTTCTTTTTTTACACGCTCCAAATATGCAAATACTTTTGCATAGCGTTCGTTAAATCGCTTAATAAATTCGTTAGCAATGGCTTTATCTACGCCAGTTGAACGAGAAAACTTCAGAGAACCCATGCCATAAATCACACCAAAGTTAATGGTTTTTGCTAATCTACGTTCGTCTGATGTGACATCTTCTTTCTCAAATACTAACCTTGCTGTCACAGTGTGAATATCTTCATTTTGCTGATATGCTTGCACCAAAACTGGCTCTTCACTTAAATGAGCCAATATGCGTAACTCAATTTGCGAGTAATCAGCAGCCACCATTAACCAGCCCGGTTCTGGTAAAAATGCCTTACGAATTTGGCGGCTAAAAGCTGTCCGAATCGGAATATTTTGTAAATTTGGATTAGAAGAAGATAACCTACCAGTGGATGTTGCTGCTTGGTTGAAATCTGTATGGACTCTGTGAGTATCTGGACGTACTAATGCTGGTAATGCATCTACATAAGTAGACTTTAATTTAGACAGAGTACGATACTCAATGATGCCATCCACAAAACCAGTTTGATCAATTTCTTGGAGTTTCTCTAACGTCGCCGCATCTGTAGAGTAACCAGTTTGAATTTTTCGCGAATACTTAGTACTTAAACCTAATTTTTCAAACAATATATAGCTCAATTGTTTGGGAGAACCTAAGTTGAATTTTTCTCCAGCTATCTCAGTAGCTTGTTCTTCCAACTTGGCCAAATCTGTTTCTAATTGCTGTGAAAGTTCTTTGAGATAAGCTGAATTAATCCGAACACCTGTGTATTCCATTTCCGCTAAAACTTCTTCTAGCGGCTGTTCCACTTCCAACATTAGTTGATATAAAGCTGGAATTTTCTGTAGTTCCTCACGCAACTTTGGCACTAATCCAAATGTAGAATAGACATCCATACCGCAGTAATCTGCGACAGTAGCAATATCTAAGTCAGCAATAGTTTTGCCTTTAGGAACTAAATCTACATAACTTTTAGCAGTTAAACCCAGATATTTTTGAGCTAAATCACTCAAATTATGGCTACTATCTGGATTTAACAGGTAACTGGCTAGCATGGTATCAAATACCACTCCCGCCAATTTTATTCCTTGACACCTGAGAACTAAACGGTCAAACTTTGCATTTTGCAAAGCTTTGGGATAATCAGCACTTTCAAGAATTGGCCGTAATGCTGCTAGCACCAGATTTTGCTCTAGATTCTCCCCAGTTTTGTGACCAACAGGAATATAGGCTATTTCATCTGGTTTTGTTCCCCAGCAGCAACCAATACCCACTAAAGCAGCGTCTCGTGGTTCTAAATCTGTAGTTTCGGTATCCCAAGCGAAAGGTTGCTCTAGGTTGGTAAATTTTTGCAATAGGTTCACCAATTCGGTGAGTTTCGCTTCGGTATTAATAATTTGTGGTTGAATTGCTGAAGCTGGCTGTTTTGTAGCTGCTACTGCTGTATCAGCAGCGCTAAAGAACCACAAATCACCATCGTCATCGTCAGTGCTGAGTTGTGCTGCTGTTGTTGGTGCCGAAAGTTCTGCAACTTGTCCCCCAAATCTTTGTTGGAGTTCGTTGATTTGACCTAAGAAACGACTGAATTCTAATTTTTCTAAAATTGGTACGAGAACGTTTTGATCAAATCCTGTGAATTTACAATCTTCTAAATTTACTTCTAGCGGCACATCTAAAACTATTTTTGCCAAGTAGCGTGACTTTTCAGCATCTTCTTTACCTGTTGCGAGTTTTTTCTGAGTTGCTCCTTTAATTTCATCTAAATGGGCATAGATATTGTCTAAGGAACCGTAGGTATGAAGTAGCTGTACTGCTGTTTTTTCACCAATTCCCTTAACGCCAGGAATATTATCTGATTTGTCACCACAAAGGGCTTTAAAATCAACAATTTGTGTAGGTAAGACACCAAGCTTTTCTTGAACTTGTTCTGGTTCAAATTCTGTGATGCCACTTGTAGAGCGTTTCCAGGCATCTGGACTAAAATTAAGAACAGTGATTTGCTTTTCAAGATCGATGAGTTGAAATAAATCGCGATCGCCTGTGAGAATTTTCACTTTATATCCAGCCGCAGTGGCTAGCTGTGCTAAAGTTCCCAAAACATCATCTGCCTCATAGCCTGGAGCCGTAAAAATCGGCAGATTGAAGCCTGCGAGCAACTCATGGAGATTTTTCAAATCAGGTACAAAATCTTCTGGTGTACCTGGGCGATCAGCTTTATAGGTATCGTCGGCTTCATGACGGAAGGTTGGCAAGCCCAAATCAAAGGCTATAGCCATTGCTTGTGGCTGTTGTGTTGCCATGACTTCTAGCAGGCATTTGATGAAGCCAAAACAGACACTAGTGGGAATCCCCGTTTTTGTACGTAGCCCACCGTCTCGTCCTTTAGCAAAAGCAAAGTAGGAACGAAATGCTAGTGAGTGTCCATCTACGAGGATGAATGTGGGACGTGTTGCTGTTGTAGAAAAGGAAGTTTGGGACATAGCCTTATTTTAGCCAGAAGCTTACATCTCGGAACTAGGTAACAGCGACGCAGCTTCAGCATCATAATTATTACTAGTATTGCTGTGTACTGGTCAAAATACCCTACCGCAGTTTCTTACAAAGGGAAACCCTTCTCAGAACTACTTACTGTTTCAGTACTGAAGATCCGTAGTTATGAAAAGACTGTACAATTCTAACTTTTGACTTTCAAGCTAGCTCTACTCATGAAAGTTTAAACAAATAGCTTTTTAAGAGGGAAATAATTATTTTCCACTTTTTACTTCATAAAACATTCATATAAAATTAAGTATATTTAACAAAGCTAAAAGTAATATTTCAAAGTTAGAAATAGATGAGGAATATCGCAATCATAGTTTCAGAAAATAATCAGTCTATGAATTCCAAATTTTTCCAGGCTTTAGCTACTGCTACAACCTTCGCAGGTATTGTCGCTACAAGTGGAGTGGCTAATGCAGCTTCTCTCACTAGTTCAAGTTCCACAGGATTTGGGCTAACAAATATCATTGATTCACCTCTTAGTGTTCAAAAGTTTGATGCCTCTCTTGGTACGCTCAAGAGTGTAAAAATAGAATTTGCTGGGGACTTATTGGGAACAGCAAGATTTGAAAATCTTAGTCCCAGTTCAACTCCAGTAACAGTCAATCTTGCTAGTAACCTAGGCTTAAAACTAAATAATCAGTCTTTGTTTGCTCTCAATCCCCAAAATTCCTTTAATTACCAAGTTGGTGCATCTGACGGCACTCTAGATTTTGGCGGAACTTCTGGACAAAGTGTTACGGGATTGTCAGCTTCACAATCTGATACAAAAACCTATACTGATAGCCAATTTTTGCAGTCTTTTATTGGTGGTGGTAACCTGGAATTCTTATTCTCAGCTTTAGCCCAATCAGGGGTTACAGGATCAGGTAACATGATTTCCTCCATCACCACAGAAGCCAAAGCAGCTATAAAAGTCACGTATGACTATGATGAATTGAAGTCTGTACCTGAACCATCTGCTGCTCTTGGGCTTGGCTTAATTGCAGGAATTGGTATGTTGTCAAAAAGCAAGAAAACCCGACTCAAGATGTCAACTTTTTAGACCTTCTGTCAATGGCGGAGTTTACGTTGTCGCCAGAGAAATTAACAAGTTGATGCTATCGTTAGTCATTGCAAATGATGACATAATAGCTGATATATACTACCAGTTTTATATTGGTTAAGTATTACTGTTTTTGCAGATGTTTTTGACAGTTGGCTATATATAGAACCCGGATTTCAATTAATCCGGGTTTTTGCCTGTTTATCAAACAACATAAACTGCTGTTTTGAAATCAAAAATGGTATAACCTCTTACTGGGAGTTCAAAACTTGGGGAATTCATGAATAAAGCAGCTGCTACTCATTTTGCATCAACTGGCAATCCAGCAATAGCTACAGAAGAAATTAAACTACTGGTTTTAGATATAGACGGCACAATTTCAGGAAAGTCTAACACTATTAGCAAACCCGTAAAGCAAGCGATCGCCGCAGCACAAGCGCGAGGAATTCAAGTAGCGATCGCTACTGGTAGAATGTATCGTTCAGCTTTGCGCTTTCACCAAGAAATTAGCTCTGTTTTACCCTTAGCAGCATATCAGGGAGCCTGGATTCAAGACCCAGCTACTCAGAAGATTCATCGCCATTTGACTGTTTCTAGAGAGATTGCATCCCAGTTACTAGACTATTTTGAACAACCACAGTTGCGATCGCTCTTATCTGTTCATTTCTATATCAACGACCAACTTTATGTGCGGGAATTAACAAGAGAAACCAAAATCTACGCAGAACGTTCTGGCATCACCGCGATTCCTGTAGGTGATTTGCGCCAAGCTTTAAATCATGAACCAACAAAAGTTCTGGCTTTGTGTGATGACACCGATGTGATCGACAAGATATTAGGAAATTTGCGCCGCCAATATACACCTGCTGAACTTTACCTGACAACATCTGTTGCCACCTTTTTTGAAGCGACTAACGCCTCTGTAAACAAAGGAACTGCTGTGCGTTATCTAGCAGAAGAACTATTGGGATTGCAAAGTACTAACGTTATGACTATTGGTGATAACTTCAATGATTTAGAAATGCTAGAGTATGCTGGCGTTGGTATAGCTATGGGGAATGCGCCAGCAGCAGTGCAAGCGATCGCTCAATGGGTAGCTCCTACTGTAGAGGAAGATGGAGCCGCAGTAGCAATTGAACAATTTTTACTATCTTAGGGCTGATCCAAACAATTTGCCCTATATAAAATCAGAAAGGACACCGACGACTGGCCGTGTTTCGTCTCGGTGCCCCTGCTGGTTCGCTCCTCACACACCTGATAATATAGCCGATGTGATTAATTGAGTCAATAGATGTTATATAAATTTATATTTCTTTCCTCAGAGGGTTTACTGAGAAATAACATGCTAATAAAGACTACTTTACTTATAACTCTAAAGGAGCAAAAACCCCTAGTTTGTCTTTGAGTAACAGCCTTAATACAGACTGAGTAGCCATGACCAATCCCAGTCTTGCTTGTGCTAGTAGTGGGGATGTAATTTTTATCTTGCCCCAAATGCGGCACTCGCTCCAGAAATTTTCAAAAGCTTGACTCAAATCCAGCGCGGCTTTTTCCCAATTAACTGCACTGCCAAAAGTCTTGCACTCTAAATCATCCACCACCTGCACTAACTCACCAATCAAACGACTTTCAGCTGGGTGATTTAGGCGAAGTTTTGCATCACTGCTGAGCCAAGGTATGGGCTGAGGTAAGCAGATACTCCAAAAAGCTGGCTCGGAAATGCTAAGTAGTGGTTGTTGCTGCTCAAAACTTATTTCTGTGCCTGAAAGCACTTCCTTGAGTTTAATTAGTTCTTCTCGGTGAGCCTGCTGCAATAGCGAGCAGCAGCGGGCATGAGCGTATTGCACAGTAAACAAGTGCTGTGGATTTTTAATTGTAAGATTATTTGTTCTACCTTGATCCCGCCCTCCCAACAAACTTCCCACAGCAAGATTTTGTAACCAAGCCGCTAAGATTGGGTGAGTCAATTCTAAATGAATCCAGCCTGGGGGAACAATTTGGATGCTAAAAACGTCCCCACAAGTCGCCGATAAGTCTGAGGCTATCTCATTAGCTATAATCAGAGCTTGTTGATTCTGAGATTTTTCTAACCGCAGGGCTATACCAGAAATATATAAAATCCTTTTTGCATCTCTAGCTTTATATAGAGGAAATTTTCTGTCTTTTATGCATAGCATTTCTGGCTGACAGGTATAAACACTTGGGAACTTAATTATGCGGCTGTATATTAACTGCTTAGTTGCTGTGTATTTACTAACTAGTAGCTGAAAATGCACGTAGTTATTGATGAAGACAGCCTCATCCCCAATTTGTTGATTTTCTGTCATCTATCTAAAGTTATAAGTTTCTTCTAGATAAAGAAAAATGAGAGTAGAATAAAATTTGATGAATATTCAATGAATAGTGGGTAAACTTTACTACCATCATTGTACAGTAAGAAGTATAACAAAAAGAGTAGAGAGTTATTTGCTTTCTATTCTTTGGATGGCTGGCGCTTTTAGGCGTTAAGCCTATCTCGCCAACACAAAGACACTCCTTGCACCTTTTTATGACGTCTTTGTCTTCAGCCGAACGCTCTTTGTTACCTATGCAATCTCCATCCTCCTTTTCAGAGGCCTCACGTCCTTTTTTGACTTGGCAACGCATTCTTGATTGGGCTCAAGAACACTACCGCTGCCGCACCTTCAGCAAAGATGAGCGCATTCCAGCTCGACCTGGATTGCTATATTTGGTGCAAAGGGGTGCGATTCGTATGGTAGGAACCGCCCAAGTCAGCGCTACTGCCAGTCAACTAACATCTCGACGCATCAATAGAACTCCAGAAGAAGCTTTCTTGGGTTTTGTCGGAGCCGGACAACCGTTTGAAATTGTTGCTCAGTCACCTTTCACACTCCAGGCTTACGCCCATGTTGACCAAACTGCGGTGCTGTGGATGTACTGGCACGACTTGGATAACTGGCCTCACTTCCGTCGCGAAGTTATGGATGCTTTTAGATATCAGCACCAACGTAAGTTGCTGTGGCTGAGTGCTTTGGGACAACGGCGCACAATTGACCGACTCTTAGGATTCCTCACTTTGTTGATTGAGGAATATGGGGAGCCTGCAATGAGCGAAACCGATCCCGATGTTATCCGCGGCTATTGTCTGCCTTTCCCCCTGACCCATGCCCAAATTGGTAGTGCGATCGGTTCGACTCGTGTTACCGTTACCCGTTTAATGGGCAAGTTACGTCAACGTGGCTTAATTCTTACCCAAGGGGACAATCTAATTTGCTTACCCGCAGAGTCGATTAATAGAGCGAGCTAAAGTTCAGATCTGCTATCAATAGCAGGTGTCAGCGAATTTTGACGAACCCAGCCTGGGTAATCAGTTCCTGCCCCTGCTCAGTTAATAGTAAGTTGGCATAAGCAACACCTGCTTGCTGCTCGATTTGACCAGTCTGTTTGACCACCACAAACAGATTGCGTGTAATCGGGTATTTTCCAGATTGAAAAGCCTCAATGTTCAATTTGTTTCGTTTACCAGGACATTCATTCGGGAGGACAAATGGTTCTTGGTAGGGAGCAGTGTAATTCCCTTGCGTCCGCCCCAACGGCAAGGGTTTAATTGAGCATTGAGGAACCACCTCTGGGGCAGAAGCATAATAGATACCACCAGGACTACCAGCTAATTTTTGTAAAGCTTGGGTGGTTGTGGAGACCAATTCCACTTGCGATCCAAAAGGTTGACCACCCAATATGTCTTGGACAAAAAGTTCTACTGTGCCGCCATCGGTGATGCGGCGGGAATAAGGCTTGATTGGAATATTAGGACCACCCACTTGACTCCAATTATTAATTTTGCCAGTGTAAATAGACTTGATCTGGTCCAATGTCAACCCTGGGATATTTAGGCTAGGATTAACTGCTACTGCTAATCCATCAATTGCCACAGGAATTTGGTTGAGACTAAAGCCACGCTTCTGGGCACGGCTCAACTCTTGATCCAAAACTGGTCTGGAGGAATGAGCAAAGGCTAGTTGACCGTCGATGAGTGATTGTATACCAGTAGCAGAACCAGGAGTTGCTTTGCTGGGTTCTACATAACGCAAGCGAAACTCTGGGCGCACTGATGTAATTACTGAATCTACTGTGAATCGAATTGGTGCCCAAGATGTGCTGCCTCCGTAGTTAAATAATCCTGTAGGGACATTTTTTATAGAAATGAAGGTTTTACCGCTAAGTTTTTCTATTGAAGCTTGGGGGTTATTTGTGTTTGTAGAATTACTTTGATTGAGATTAAAGCCAGAATTTCTGGTAAACCACCAGAAGCCACCCGCTATTAGCCCAGCAGTGATTGCTAGAGACAAGATAAGAATAGGTATTTCATTTTTTTGGGACATAGCACATGAGCCTGTATGTCTTTTAAATACAAGTACTGACTACTTGAGAGTGTAGTTTAGATTACGGGTATTTTATTAGCGAATTCTGACAAATCCGGCTTTAACAATTAATTCCTGACCTTGAGTTGTCAGCAGCCAGTTAGCGTAAGCTTCTCCTGCTTGTTGATCGCTTTGTGCATTTTGTTTAATAATTACAAATAACCGTCTAGTGATTGGATATTCACCTTTTTGGAAAGCGGCTGCATTTATTTGATTACGCTGTTGCGGACAGTTTTGAAGGGGAATAAAAGGCTCTTTGTAAGGCGGAATTAGTTGATCGGATTTTCGTCCTAGTGGTAAGGGCTTAACAGTACATTGTCCAACGACTTCCGGGGCAGAGGCATAGTAAATTCCCCCGGGATTATTTGCAACTTCTTTTAAGGCTTGAGTTGTAGTCGGGATAAATTGTACATTGGTACTAAATTTTTCTCCTCCCATGATATTTTGATCAAAAAATTCGATCGTGCCTCCCTCCTCTAAACGCCGAGAATAAGGTGTAATCGCTAAATTAGGACCATTCACCTGTTGCCAGTTAGTCACCTTTCCCGTGTAAATATCTTTAAGTTGTACTAGAGTTAAACCCGGAATTTGAAGCTTGGGATTAACTGCGATCACAATCCCATCAATTGCCACAGGAATTTCTTTTAGTTGAAAGCCCCGTTGTTTTGCCTTCTGGTATTCCTCATCTTTAAGGGAGCGAGATGACTGGGAAAAAGCCAGCTGGTTATCTAAAAGCATTTTAATCCCCGTACCAGAACCAGGAGCACCAGTAGTGGGATCGGTGTAACGTAATTGATATTTAGTCCAAAGCTTTTGAATTTCTGGGTCTACTTCTTTGCGGATGGGGGCCCAAGTTGTACTACCCCCATAACTAAACAACCCTGAGGGAACATTTATTTTTTGGGTAAATGTGTCTTCATTTGGGCGGGATTGATTAATAGTCAAACTATTGATCACACCAGAATTGTTAGCCAACCACCAAAATACACCACCTACTAACCCTAGTGTAATCGCCAAAGTTAAAACCAAAACCCCAGTTTCATTAGTCCCGTTTTTTGGCGACATAGTTGTTATTTTGATTTTTATCTATAAACGCAATGTCCCATTTTGAGGTTTAGTCTAGGTTAAGACTAGGTTAATGATTTATCGTTACTAAACTTGGCAAAAAGTCCCACTTGTCAATTAGGACAGTCGCTCTAAGCAATCTTATTAAAAGGGGAGGGCTTAAAGAATCAGAGAAAGCAATTTATAAATCAGACGAAATAGTGCTGTTAATGCAATAGTTACTAAAGCTGCGGCAACTGCTAATACCAAAACTTGCTGAATGCTAAGTTCACCACGTAACAAGGGCACAAAAAAGATAATAGCAAGAGTAATTCCTGGAATAATTAATAAATCTAACTTTTCTATCCACCTTCTCGCTTGGGCAAAAATCAGTATTCCCAAAATCACAAATGAAATACTTAGAGTAACAATAGGGTTATGTAGCAGACTGAAACCAGCGATCGCGATTAATGCGCCTTCAAACCCACTAAAGGCGGCTCCTCCTAACAATTCCCATGTAGAAAAGGCTGGTATAATCGGTGGCGATGGTGAGGCAACAGGACTAGTACCTTGTATGACTGGTGGCGATGTAACCACATGAGGTCTAGATGGAATTTCTGTAGGTGGTACTAACTGTGGCGTATAAATTTCTCTCAATGCATCTAATACCTCTTGGGCTGACTGAAAGCGTTGATTTGCAGCCGAGAGGAGCATCTTGTCTAAAATATTAGCTAGGCGAGGATTAACAATAGCTTGTGCTCGCCAATTCCACTGGTTACTATAGCCATCAAATAACTTAGTTGCTTCTTGACCAGTTAGCAAGGTCAAAACAGTTACAGCCAGGGCATATAAATCTGTAGATGGGAAGACCTGATTTCCAGCCATCTGCTCAGGCGGTGCAAATCCCATAGAATAAATTCCTGTAGAAGACGTTGCAGGAGCATTTGTCACTTGCTTGACCGCACCAAAATCTAGCAGAAAGAGTTTGCCATCACGACGACGCATGATATTTGAGGGTTTAATATCTCTATGGATAATGCCTCTGTCATGAACAAACGTGAGTACCTTGAGAATTTCTTGTAGTACTTCTAAAATTTCTTGTTCAGAAAATCTACCTTTTGTAGCTAATTCTTCCTCAAGATTTTGCCCATTAATATATTCTTGTACTAAATAAAAAAACTGGTCCTGCTGTCCTGGATGCAAGCTGGGAATGGTCATTGGAAAGAAAGCAAATAAGTCAGGAATTTGCTCGTGTTCGTTTCCTATTTGTGCAAGAACTTCTGCTTCTCTTTCAAATAACTGCTGGGCTAATTGCAATTGAGTAGAAGTTAAATTCCCCGTAGGTTGAAACTGCTTAACTACGCATTGGCGCATTCCTGGAATCCGGCGATCGCGCGCTAAAAATGCGGCTCCAAACCCTCCCCTACCTAGGAGCTTGATTGGTACATATCGACCATCGAGCATTAGTGGCATTCCACAGGTAGTACAGTATTTTTGCTGGGCTGTTTTCAGCGTCGTATTATCATCTAAATCCGCAAAATAGTTTTGTGGACGCGGACAGCGTGGACGAGTGCAGTAAACTTCCATTTTAGTTATTCGTCAATAGTCCATAGTCAGGAGTCCATAGTTAGTAGTCCATCGTACAGCGCGGCGTATATAAATTTCCCCTACCTTGCAATTTCGGCGTCAGCCGCTTTAGTAGATGCTGACAAGCGGCAAGAGTAGAGTAAGTACTTTACATGTGCAACAGGCAAAAGCTTAGGATAAATTTCCTTTAACAGACATTTAACTGCCGTGCAGCAATAATAGTCTCTTTAACTAATGACTCATGACTCTTCGGGTACTCTACGAGAAGCCGCCCTCCGGGCGTCTACGCTAGTTGCTCATGGGGGAAACCACGTCACTTACTACCCTGCGGGTTCGCCGTTAGGCGTTCTCGTTCCCTCGTAAAGCCCTTCGGGCATAGCTGCGCTTACCGCGTTAGCATCTTTGCAGAAGAAGAAGGTTCCCACAGGGTAGATTAGCTGCCTTCCGGGCGTCTACAAGCCGGCAGAGCAACGGCAGTTGCTTCACAGAGGCAAGCTCACGCCAGTTTGCTCAGTCGGGAAACCCTTTCGGCAGTCGCTCCTACGCCGCTACCCTACGGGTACTCTGCGAGAACCCCTACGGGGAACGCCAGTTCACGCCAGTCGCTACCCTGCGGGAAGCCGCTTCCGGCGTCTACAAGTCTGGCGACCGAACGCGCTGGTTCCTTTATGCCGACGGCACTTCCTACAAGTCGGGGAACCCGCCCAACGGAGTGCCTCGGGAAACCCGTCCACCGGACTGGCTCACCGCTGCGCTAACACCACGCAACTGGCTCCGCAACGCACTGCCTCCCCAAGTTTGTGGCTTCCCAAGATAGCACTAGCTCACTAATGACTAATAACTAATAGACCAAAGGTTAACCGTCGTCAGTGGCGACTGGCGTCATTACATCCAATGTATTTACCATTAATTTTTTTTGCGACAGTTTTAACATGTTATGGTTCCAGCCAGGGGTAGCAAACTGGGGTAAAATTTCCTGGCTAAAAGCTTCTGCTGCCTTGGATCGATAACGATTTGGATTAAAAATCAGCCACAGTGTGCGCTTAACAACGACACCTTCAATAGGTGCACAGTGCAGCACGCCCATTTGCAACTCTTTAGCAATGGCGGAGGTGGAAACAAAAGCAGCCCCCAAACCAGATTGCACGGCATTTTTAATTGCTTCTATCGAATTCAATTCCATTTCGACTTTGAAACGTCGCGTATCAATTTCACAGCGTGCTAGTACTTGATCGATTACTTTGCGGATAGTCGATTGCGAATCTAGAGTGATGAATTGTAGTTTATAAAGGTCTTCTTTTTGGATAGTTTCGAGTTTGCTAAAGGGATGAAAGATCGGTAAAATCAGCACCAGCTCGTCTTCAGCGTAGGGAATCATTTCTAAAGATTCTGCTAATTCACCGGGAATTTCGCCGCCAATGATGGCTAAATCCACTTGTCCGTTAGCTACACTCCAAGCGGTTCGGCGAGTCGAGTGAACGTGTAATTGTACTGCCACATCGGGATATTTTTGTCTAAACATCCCGATCATTCTGGGCAACAGATAGGTGCCAGTGGTTTGAGAAGCACCGACAATCAAAGTGCCACCTTGGAGATTTTGTAAATCCTCAATAGCACGGCAGGTTTCCTGACACAGACTAAGAATTTTTTCCCCGTAACTCAGAAGTAGATGCCCAGCTTCTGTTAATTGTGCACGACGTCCTCCTCGATCAAATAAAGGGACATCCAGCTGCCGTTCTAAATTTTGCACTTGCAAGCTGACGGCAGGTTGGGAGACATAAAGACTATCAGCGGCGCGCTTGAAGCTCCCTTCTACGGCGATCGCTTTGAGAATACGTAACTGATCTAAAGTGAAAGGAAGGTCAGACATAGGCTAAACCCACAAACAAGAAAGGAGCGGCTTTGGCAAGAAATCAGCATTTCACACCCAGCGAGGTCGGCATGATTCATTGCATCTTAAACTTGGAAGCTTGACTCGAAAAAGACAGTAGCACAACATCTTGACTAAAGTCCCCGTTTAAATACTTTGTGGTATTGGTTGTACTGTACTAAGTTTTCTTTAATTTACTTCACTTACGTATAAGTATGATGCTGATTTCTTGGTTAACCCCCAGTCATTTTGTCATATTGGGGCTACAGTTAGTTTTTGCGATCGCTCACAGTGGGGGAGCTGCTTTACGTCCTTGGGCAGAAGAATACATTGGGCCAAGGCTTTATCGGATTTTATTTGCCTTAGTCAGCCTGCCGTTAGCTGTAGTATTAATTATTTACTTTTTTAATCACCGTTATGATGGCTTGCAACTTTGGCAGGTAAAAGATGTACCAGGTGTGCAGATTTTAGTTTGGGTGCTGTCAGCGATTTCCTTTTTATTTTTGTATCCTGCTACCTTCAATCTACTAGAAATTGCCGCCATTCAAAAGCCTCAGGTCTATCTTTACGAATCGGGAATTATCCGCATCACACGTCATCCCCAAATGGTAGGACAAATAATTTGGTGTGTTGCCCATACTCTTTGGCTAGGTACTTCCTTTACCCTGATTACCTCAATTGGGCTAGTGTTGCATCACTTGTTTGGTGTTTGGCACGGGGATCGCCGCCTGAGTCTACGCTATGGAGAAGCCTTTGAAATTGTTAAACAACGGACTTCAATTATTCCTTTTCGCGCAATTATAGAAGGTCGTCAATGTCTTAAATGGTCAGAATTTCTTCGCCCTGCCTATTTAGGAGTTGCCATATTTGTAGCTTTGCTTTGGTGGTCGCACCCCCTGTTATTGGCAGCAACTAGTAGGCTAACATGGTAGCTTTAGGCGATCCCCAATATCAGAAGATACTACTCAAATACATGAAAATCTCAACTTATCAATTGCTACCAAATCAATGTAGGATAAATTCAAATAGCTGTCAGTGGGGGTGGATGTAGTCGGTTGAAGAATTTATATTGGTAGTTGCTGGTAAATAACTTTTGCGCGGATAAATAGCAGATTCAACCTGAATTCCTAGGCAGCAGTGGCTATCAAGATTTGAAAATCCCAAAAAAGCCACCACTAATGTCGCGCTGGCTTTTTATCAGTGCCGCAAACAACGCGCTCAATTTTGATTAACTATCTGTGCCCTGAGAGCGTCTATCGACAGAAGTGGCTTGCCAACGCTAGCTGTTGATAGTTAGTTTGATATAAAAACCCTATAATTTTAGAGGCGTCATGGTGTTGTCGGTTAGTGAGCGGACATTTACTCAAGAAGTTTTAGAATCTCCTATTCCGGTTTTAGTGAATTTTGAAGCACCTTGGTGTGGCTTGTGCCGCATTATCCATCCCTTGTTGTTGCAATTTAAAGCCCAATGCGGGGAGCAAATTAAGTTAGTTGGGGTTAATGCTGACCAAAATTTTAAATTGTCTACTACATATCGACTAAAATCACTGCCTACTTTACTGTTAATTGAAAATGGCACTATCCAGTATCGTCTTGAGGGTTTTCGTGGTAGAGACGATTTACGTCTAGCTTTAGAAGACATCAAAGCTAGCTACAGCAATCGCTCTCAAACCTACAATAGCCAAAAAACAGTAGATTTAGGATGTCGATAGCCATAAAAAAGTCAAAAGTCAATACTCAATTTTGAGTATCTTCACTCTTGACGATTGACTATTAAGTATTACCTTACTAAAGCAAATCTAAAACCAAGCTTAACGCCCCACCCAAAGACCTCCGGGTGGGGTATTTTATGCTAAAGGGTGTATGTCACAATTATTAACAGTTCGACATAGACAGTTGCTTGAGGACGGACAGTTGACCGCAACGGAGATTGCTTTAAAGTGATGATGCGCTAATGCAGTCGCCTGTGCACTTAAAATGCCACTTGCTACCCTGCGAGTTCTCCAAAAGAGTACAATTCTGGCGACCGAAGACAGTGTCTATAAACTTTTTTCTCCGCCCCAGTCTTCTCAAGACCGTCGGCAGCGCTGTCCTAACTTAGTCAAGAATCCTAAAAGTACGCGTCAGTGATGGAAGTAATCTATCAATATGCCTGGCTGATTCCTGTATTGCCTCTTTTGGGGGCAATGCTGGTCGGTCTAGGATTAATTTCGATAAATCAGGTGACAAACCGCCTGCGGCAGCTGAACGCTGTAGTGATTATCTCCCTAATGGGAGCAGCGATGGGGCTGTCCATTGCCTTGCTGTGGAGCCAAATTCAAGGACATCCAACTTATATCCGCACCCTAGAATGGGCAGCAGCAGGCAATTTTCACCTGAGTATGGGCTACACGATCGACCACCTGACAGCTCTGATGCTGGTGATTGTGACCACAGTAGCTTTCTTAGTCATGGTCTATACCGATGGCTACATGGCTCATGACCCTGGCTACGTCAGGTTTTACGCCTATCTCAGTTTGTTTGGTTCTTCAATGTTGGGTCTGGTGGTCAGCTCCAACCTAGTGCAAGTTTATATATTCTGGGAACTAGTGGGGATGTGCTCCTACTTGCTGGTCGGCTTTTGGTACGATCGCAAGTCAGCAGCAGATGCAGCCCAAAAAGCATTTGTCACCAACCGCGTGGGAGACTTCGGTCTATTACTCGGCATTTTGGGGCTGTTCTGGGCGACAGGAAGCTTTGATTTTGGTGTCATGGGCGATCGCCTAGCTCAACTAGTACAATCGGGTTCTGTCAGCAATTTTCTGGCTGTCCTGTTGGCGATTTTAGTCTTCCTGGGCCCGGTGGCAAAATCAGCCCAATTTCCTCTCCATGTGTGGCTACCGGATGCGATGGAAGGCCCGACCCCTATTTCGGCCTTAATCCACGCCGCAACAATGGTAGCAGCCGGGGTGTTCCTGATTGCCCGGATGTACCCAGTTTTTGAGCATGTGCCAGCAGCAATGAACGTAATTGCTTTTACAGGGGCATTTACGGCGTTTTTAGGGGCAAGCATTGCGATTACCCAAAATGACATCAAAAAAGGTTTAGCTTACTCCACCATTTCCCAGTTGGGTTACATGGTGATGGCAATGGGAGTAGGTTCCTACAGCGCCGGATTATTTCACCTGATGACCCACGCCTATTTCAAGGCGATGCTGTTCTTGGGTTCCGGTTCCGTGATCCACGGTATGGAAGGAGTCGTTGGTCACGACCCCGTATTAGCTCAAGATATGCGGTTGATGGGGGGATTGCGCAAGTATATGCCAATCACCGGGATTACCTTCTTAATTGGTTGCTTGGCAATTTCTGGTGTTCCACCTTTTGCCGGTTTCTGGTCAAAAGATGAAATTTTGGGGAAAGCTTTTGAGGCTAATCCATTTCTGTGGATGATTGGCTGGCTAACCGCCGGAATTACGGCTTTCTATATGTTTAGAATGTATTTCATGACATTTGAAGGCAAATTCCGGGGAACTGACGATAAAATCAAGGATAAGCTCAAGAAAGCAGCGACAATCATCCTGGAGTTAGAGTCAGCAGAACCAGCCCCAACTTTTGGACCTGGGGCCATGAAAAAAGGTGAATTGGCTGCCACAGGCGCTCATCATGACTCCCATGACTCTCATGGGCATCACAGCGATACTCCCCATGAGTCACCGTGGACAATGACCCTACCTTTGGCACTTTTAGCCGTGCCTTCGATTTTGATTGGTTTGGTAGGCACACCCTACGCCAACTACTTCGAGGAATTTATCTTCCCGCCCAGTGAAACCCTCACCGAAGTTCTAGAAAAAGCCGCCGAGTTTAACCCGACGGAATTTTACATTATGGCGGGGGCTTCCGTAGGTATTTCCTTAATTGGCATTACCTTGGCTTCCTTGATGTATTTGCGGGGTAAAATCGACCCAGCTGCGATCGCCGCCAAAATCAAACCACTTTATGAGCTATCCCTCAACAAATGGTACTTTGATGACATTTACCATCGTGTCTTCGTTATCGGCTTGCGTCGTATAGCGAGACAAGTCATGGAAGTGGATTTCCGAGTTGTTGATGGTGCTGTTAACCTCACAGGTTTTTTCACCCTTGTCAGTGGTGAGGGTCTGAAATACTTAGAAAACGGTCGTGCTCAATTCTACGCCTTGATTATCTTTGGTGCAGTTTTGGGCTTAGTGATTCTCTTTGGTATTACCTAATTTCAGTGCTGATTTCTGAGTAATGGCGAAACATTACTTCTGATAGCTCAGTGTTTAGTGAATAGTCAAATAGTATCTTTGATAGAGATGAAGGCAGGTTGATACATTTACCTACCTTCATCTTTCTTCATTTTTATTAAATCAACCTAACAAGGGAGACCAAATCTCTAAAAAGCTGTTACTTAATAGCTAGTGACTTTTTGCCAAACATGATTTTGATTGCAGACGAATTGCGATGAATACAGCTAATTTCCCGTGGCTAACGACGATTATTCTGTTGCCAATAGTCGCGTCGCTACTAATTCCCATCATCCCAGATAAAGATGGCAAAACAGTGCGCTGGTATTCCCTGATTGTAGGGCTGATAGATTTCGCACTGATTGTTTACGCTTTTTATACTGGGTACGATTTCTCAAATCCCGATTTGCAGTTGGTCGAGAGTTACCCCTGGGTACCCCAGATGGATTTGAATTGGTCAGTAGGGGCAGATGGCTTATCAATGCCCCTGATTATTTTGACTGGATTCATTACCACGCTGGCGATTTTAGCGGCCTGGCCTGTAACGTTTAAGCCGAAGTTATTTTACTTCTTGATTCTGGCAATGTATGGCGGTCAGATTGCCGTGTTCGCCGTGCAGGATATGCTGTTATTTTTCCTGGTGTGGGAACTGGAACTAGTACCGATATACTTCCTGCTGTCAATTTGGGGGGGCAAAAGGCGGCAATACGCGGCGACAAAATTTATTTTGTACACCGCTGGCGGGTCGCTGTTTATTTTGCTGTCTGCCCTGACAATGGGATTTTACGGCGATACAGTAACTTTCGATATGCGAGCGATCGCTCTTAAAGATTTCGCTCTCAATTTCCAACTAGCACTATATGCTGGGTTTCTGATTGCCTACGCCGTTAAGTTGCCAATCATTCCTTTGCATACCTGGCTACCAGATGCTCACGGTGAAGCTACAGCCCCCGTGCATATGTTACTGGCAGGTATTCTCCTGAAAATGGGTGGTTATGCCTTAATTCGGATGAATGCCCAAATGCTACCCGATGCCCATGCTTATTTTGCGCCAGTATTGGTGATATTAGGGGTAGTGAATATTATCTACGCTGCCCTGACATCCTTTGCCCAGCGCAACCTGAAGCGGAAAATTGCCTACTCCTCAATTTCGCATATGGGCTTTGTCACCATTGGTATTGCCTCCTTCACAGATTTAGGATTAAGTGGGGCAGTATTACAAATGGTTTCCCACGGTTTGATTGGGGCAAGTTTATTCTTCCTGGTTGGTGCAACTTATGACCGGACACATACCCTAATGCTGGATGAAATGGGTGGTGTCGGTAAGAAGATGCGGAAAATTTTCGCTATGTTTACAGCCTGTTCTATGGCTTCTTTAGCTTTGCCAGGCATGAGTGGTTTTGTAGCAGAATTAATGGTGTTTGTAGGCTTTGCTACCAGCGATGCATATAACTCAACATTCAAAGTCATCGTGGTATTCTTGATGGCAGTTGGTCTAATTTTAACGCCAATTTATTTGCTATCGATGTTACGGGAAATTTTCTACGGTCAAGAGAACGAAGAATTAGTTTCTCACCAAGCACTGATAGATGCCGAACCTCGTGAAGTCTTTATCATCGCCTGTTTGTTAGTACCAATTATTGGTATTGGTTTCTATCCAAAGTTGCTGACTCAGATGTATGACTCAACAACAGTACAGTTAACAGCACGTTTGCGTGATTCAGTGCCGACATTAGCACAACAAAAAGAAGCACCAAAGGTTTCTTTGATTGCTCCGGACATTGGTAATTAGGGAAAGATTGATAGTTTTATACTACTAATTTGAGAGCGGGTTTTATTTCCGCTCTTTTTTAATGCTTATTATCAATATGCAAAGCATTAGTGTGCGTAGTTAACTTCATTCCCTACAATCTATCTAGAGTCAGTATTTGCCATACCGCTCATGTTAAACTACAACCCGTTGCACTGTTTGCCATCTTCCGAAGAGCTACCCAACTCTGATGACACCCCTGTGGATAATCAATTACAACATCTAATCCCTGCTTTGCTCGAAAGTACGCTGGCTATGATCTGGTCAGAGCGTTGGGATTGGTTCTTTGGTGTAAATATGGGTATTTATTATGACCCCAAACAACCAGCTCTTGTCCCTGATGGTTTTCTGAGCTTGGGAGTTAAGCGCTTCATAGATGAATACTTACGCTTGAGTTATGTGTTATGGGAAGAAAAAGAGTTACCAATTTTGGTACTAGAGGTTGCTTCCCAAATACATCGGGGCGAATACAGTAGTAGGAAAGAATTTTATGCCAAAAAACTAGGTATTTTATACTACGCTATCTACAATCCTCTACGCCGGAAAAAGCCGCTTTTAGAAGTTTATCGACTTGTGGATGGTGAATATTTACTCATGTCAGGTAGTCCTGTTTGGTTACCAGAGATTGGTTTAGGAATTGGGCGAGAACGAGGAATTTATCAAGGTATTGCACGGGAATGGTTGTACTGGTACGACGAGCAAGGGCAAAGGTTACTCACACCAGAAGAACGCATTCAGGAAGCGGAAGAACGAGTTAATTTTGAGGCACAGCAGCGCTTAGAAGCGGAACAAAGGGCGCAAATACTAGAAGAAAGGTTAAGAGATTTGGGTGTAGAACCTGAAAGTTTGACTTAAACCTCACGCAAAGGTGAGGACACTTGTGTAAAGTGCATTTTTTCAAGGCAAAACAATGTTTTCTACTGGGTGTTGTATCTAGACGAAAGCTCTTTTATCATCTGTACTTTGATTCACATTTCTTGTAAAGTGTGCACGGTTGATACGAGTTGCTATGCTAATTTTTAGCTTAAGTTTTTTTGTCCACTCTACGGTTGTTGAGAGTGCTGGAATATCTTATTTGACTAATAGCCGTAGATTAGATGGGCTTAATGTTAATTTGCTTGACAATCTGAACTCCATGCAGTTTTAATAGCTCAAACAGATACATATTTAGCACAATTAAATTGGTCTCCCGAGCAAGGAAGGGAGTATTTACAGCAGAAATATGGTAGGCGATCGCGTCATCATCTCTCTGATACAGAACTGCTGGATTTTATTGATTTTCTGAAACTACAACTAACCTAAAGTTTCCATGTGCTGAAGTGTTAGCTTGTAACAGTTGCGCTCACCTATCAGAACTTTTGTCTTCTGCTTTAAAAGTATAGTTTGTCCAAGCGATCGCTTGTTTTTATTTTATCTGGTGATGTGTAGGCGATCGCCACCTCATTTTCCAATACAACTAAAGTTCTTGTCGCAAAACTCGCTGTAATATTTCTTCCAAAGGTTCACGGCGCTGCTGAATGTACTCATGCAATGCATCGTTAATCAAAGTTTGGTAATTTCCCTGCCTGCTGCGTTAACTTGGTCACGAAACCATGCCAGTGATTCATCATCTAGGCGAATTGTAATTGGAGTTTTTCCTGATGGTGAAGGCTCGATTGCTCCCCGCTTACCTTGGCTAAAATTATACTCAGTTTCCATTGAATGCTTTGCAATACTAATACAGTGTCAAAACGCCAAAACTGGGGTTGTTTTCAAAAGCTTAAACATCCTCTAAGTGCGATCGCAAAATTTCTTCAATCTGATTGGTTGAACAATTACCACGACGAATCCAAATCACTTTGGGAGGAAATCCTCGCAAAACACTCAATTCATTAAAATCAGCATCTCTGGTTATAACAGTAAATCCACCTTGTTGTGCATACTCCCACACAGTTAGATCATCTGCTTGATCCAAACCTAAGACAAAAATATGCTGAGAGTTTGAGTAAATATCAGCAAGTCTATCTACTAACCGAGGCGATAAGTTATGGTCAAATAGTAACTTCATGCTTGCATTGTCAGCATTTGCCCTTCTCTATCAGCCGCATAGCTTAGGCAAGCTAAAATATCCTCTTGTGTTAAATAAGGAAAGTCATTAAGCACTTCCTCGTATGTCATGCCAGAAGCAAGATATGACAAAACATCATATACAGTAATTCTCATACCTCGAATGCAAGGCTTACCACCTCGCTTTCCTGGTTCAATCGTAATAATGTCTTGGTAATTTACAGGCATAAGACTGAATAGATTTAGTTAATTGAAACATTTTTAAGTTTATGTAATTTCTATAGCTTGACGACTACAAATCCGAGAGTAGCTGTTCGTAATCGGCATGGATACCAACCCAAAACCATACAATACCGCTTTCGTTTCGCACACCAACAGCGCGATAACTTTTACTAACACGAGCAGAGTAGATAGGTAGCTTGGGATGCACTTGCTTGAAACGAAGGCTAGGATGCCAGGGATCTTGCTTAAACTGTCGATAGGCTTCGCGTACCTGTTGCTGAACCTGTTTGGGAAGATGAGCAAATGCTTTGCGAAACTGAGCGGTTGTTCTAGATTTCACAGAGTTTCTGGATCTAACTCTTGGGTTGTTCCTGCTTGATCTTCAACCAAAGCCGCAGCTGCAAGTTTAGCCAGCACATCATGAGATTGTACAAATGCTCTGTCCCAACGGGCTTCGTCTTCAAGTTCTTCCAAGATCAGCGCAGCAATAGCATCTTGCTCATTCTCCGGAAGTAGTTTTATTCGTGCGATCGCCTGTTCAAGTAGCTGGCTCATACTGTAAAGCTGCTGTAAAAAAGACCTGCTATTTATTTTACCGTTCTGTTATAGTTCACAGGTTTGGGTATTTTCCAGCGATCGCTCATTTTTAGCTTATCTGGTGATGTGTAGGTGATCGCATCTGGTAATAACGAACAACTAGCACTTACCTTAAATTCAATCACAGAAATAGCTAAATCAAGCCCATTTAAAGAACTTGCCAACTTAGCTTCTGTCCGCGCTGCTCTTGATGATCCAGACCATGAGTGGACATTTTGATTTTATCGTAGAGCGATCGCCTTCCCAAAAACTCTAAAAGCCTGTGAATGCAGGCTTTTTTTCCAGCACCAAGCTTCCAAGCCTCAGAAATTAACGCCCATACCCTTATTTGACTTTGTCTTGCGTTGCATTGCCAAATAATGCAAGATAATATTATGCAATACAAATTGTTCTGATAAGACAATGAGCAAAGAAAACATAACCTTTCGGATAGATAGCGATAAGAAAGCCACACTTGATTTAATTGCCGCAGGAATAAACCGCGATCGCAGTTACGTATTGAATGAAGCGATAGAAGCTTATATACAGATGCATCAGTGGCAAATCGAAGAGATTCAAAAGGGAATCGCTGAAGCGGATGCTGGAGACTTTGCCAGTGATGAAGAAGTAAAGGCAACTTTTACCAGACTCACCAATGCAAATTAGGTGGCTGCGTCGTGCGCTTCGTAATTTGGAACAAGCGCATAGCTATATCCAAAAAGACAATCTAGAAGCAGCAAAGGAATTAATATTGAGGATTCAAGCTGCTGCAAGCCAACTGGAGAATTATCCTTTTATCGGCCGACTTGGACGTGTGGAAGGTACAAGAGAGCTTGTCATACCTAACACTCCGTACATTATTATTTATCGAATAAAAGAAGAGTCAGTAGAAATTATTCGCGTACTTCATACGTCAAAGCGTTATCCAAATTGAAACCCTTTGGGCAAATATGCGTATAATTTCACACTTTAAAAATCTTCATCATCAACAAAGAACTCGGCATCTTCATCAAACCGAGAATTCCCTTTTCTAGAATCAGCAAGACCCCACAGAGGTTGCAGCACTGCTATACCAACTAAGCCGATACAAACACAAAAAGCCAGCACTAAACCTACTGGTATTTGAATCGATTGTAATGACAAGAATTTTAACCGTACTAGTGTGGCATTTTGGACTGAAAGAAGCGCGATCGCCATTACCCACACAGCTACAACTATAGATATCAACAAATTAGCAATACTTTTCATAATTAGTTACTCCCCTCTCCGTATACGGAGAGGAGTTGGGGGTGAGGTTCTACTCTAGTTTAGCGATCGCACTCTCCATCTCTTGGGCAATTTTGGTGAGTTTTTCGGGTGAATTGGTTTCTAGATATACGCGTACCAGTGGTTCTGTACCGGAGGGACGCAAGAGTATCCAGCTACCTTCTTCTAAGTAGAGCTTAATACCGTCCTTGCGACCAACTTCTTTAACTTTAATTCCCACAACTTCTGTGGGTGGGTTTTTGGTGAAGAAGTCGATAACAGCAGTTTTGTGGGCTTCTGTAAGGTGCAAGTCGAGGCGGTTGTTGTAAAGCGGGCCGTCGGCTTCTGCGATCGCTTCTTTGACTAGTTGACTTAGGGGTTTACCTTCATAGGCGATCGCTTCTGCTACTAACATATCGGCTAAAACGCCATCTTTTTCGGGAATATGTCCGATAACGCTCAAACCGCCTGATTCTTCTCCACCAATCAATACGGTGGTTTCCCGCATTTTTTCACCAATGTATTTAAAGCCTACTGCTGTTTCATAAATTGGCAGCCCGTATTTAGCTGCGAAATTATCTAATAGGTGAGTTGTAGCTACAGTGCGGACAATAGCGCCACTTTTACCTTTATTTTTTATTAAATGACGTGCTAGTAATAGCAGCACAGTGTTAGGGGTGAGGACATTACCTTGTTCATCGACAATGCCAAAGCGATCGCTATCGCCATCGGTTGCTAAACCTAAATCTGCTTTACCAGCCCGTACTGCTTCAACTAACTCAACGAGTTGTTCACCTTTAGGTTCTGGCATTCCGCCACCAAACAAAACATCCCGCCAAGTATGGAAACTTTCTAACTGAACACCACTTTGTTGCAAAACTTCATCTAAATAACCGCGAGAAGTAGAATACAAAGCGTCGTATTTTACCTTCAGCTGGGCGCTTTTGATTTTTTCTACATCAATTAGGGTGTAGAGAAATTGCAGATAATCTGGTTTCGGATCGAAAATAGAAATAGAACCCGATGAGCTACCACTTGGTGGCTCATCCGATGCACTTTCGATATTTGCCACAATAGTATCAGTAATCTCTGGAGTGGCAGGACCAGCATAGTCAGGGATATATTTAATCCCACAGTAAGGTGCAGGATTATGACTTGCCGTAAACATCAACGCCCCTGCCGAATTTAGGTGACGGGCGTTGTAGGCAATTACTGGTGTGGGGCAATCCCGATCCGTAACTTTTACCGTCCATCCCAAGTCAGCCAAGACTTGGGCGGCTGTTTGGGCAAACTGGTCAGCTAAAAATCGAGTATCGTAGGCAACAAGTACTGGCCTGTCTTTGCTATAGGCCGTTTCAAGGTAACTAGCGATCGCTCTTGTAACTTTCCGCACATTGGGGAAAGTAAAATCATCAGCGATAATGCCTCGCCATCCATCCGTGCCAAATTTAATCTTGCTGGAATTGCTACGGTTGCTCATTTTGCCACAGTCTCCCGTCCAACTTCACTACTATAGGAAGCTTCGCGCAAAGCGTGCGTAGCCGCAAGTATCTCCACCGTTATTTTTCTCACTGCGCGTTAGCAATGTCAATCCCCGACCGACCTTTTGCCAGTTATCACCTTTGGTCTTTAGTTGCCCCAGCTATAGGGCAAGAACGCTGGCATTGCCAGATGAGACGGGGGTTTGTCAAAGCACGTCAGCATGAACCACAAGTTAAAGCATTATTAGCCAAAGCTACGGCACCCCAGCGAATTGGTATACTCGCCCAAAAAGGCGTGTACGAATTTCATCATCATCGACATCTGTTAAACCAAACAGACGGTGTAGCCAAAGTTGCTCAGTTGCTAAAATTAAGCCATTCCTCTGATGAAGTTCAACAGCGCGTGCTGCAAATCTTGCAAAAATATCACGACGCTCCTTTGCTGTTGAATAAACAAATCCTCCAATTAACTCCAGGAGATGAAGGCTTTCCCAAACCAATTTTAATTGACCAGGATGATTATTGCTTCCGTTTATATGCGGCTATGGACTGTGTGTTTATTGATAGCGATCGCACGTTACATATTTTAGATTTTAAAACTGGTAAAGCTGCTTTTGACCAGCGCCAGGCATTAGTTTATCTCTTAGCTGCTCGTTATCTTTATCCTGCACATGAAGCTGTCGCATCGTTCTATAATTTAGAACTTTGTAAAAAATCCGAATTAATTCGGATCAATCATAGCGAATTAGCATCCTTAGAATTTGAGTTAGCTCACATTGCCCAAAAGCACCAGCGAGATTTACAAAAATATCACCAAGAGACTAGTGATTTCAGTAAGATATTTCCGCCCAATCCCGGCTCTCACTGCCACTTTTGCCCATTTCGCTCTATCTGCGATTTTGCTGATATTCAACAGCCTCAATCTTTCGCTATGCCCATATTAAAGGTTAATGGCTAATACCAATTTTGGATTTTAGATTTTGGATTAAAAACTCTTAAGGTATCTCCAAAAGATCAGTTATCCCAATTTCTGTTCTCAACACGACTTTTCCTCCCCCTTGCTTCCTGCTTTCCTGCTCTAACAGCGATGGGATATTTTTTTATTTGAAAGTCTCTTATCTAAAGGCTCCTCCAGCAATCTTCAACAAATTTGGTGCAATAAGAAATATGAGCTAGAAGGGAAAAGCAGGACAAGGCAAGGATGAAATACTTAATGGCTATTGACCCTTGAGTCTTGACCCTTGACTCTTCAAAAAGGTGGTAATTCTTTAAGAATTGTGAACCGAATATGATTAATCGCCAAGTCGCCAAGGGGGATATCTTCTTTGGTGAGACGTACACCTTGACTGCTTAGAGTTTCAAAAGAAATACCCTTGCCAATTTCGATGTGATACCAGCACAAGCCCATGAAAAAGCGTGTAGGATAAGGGCCGGCGTTCCCGATATCATCAGGGTTAGATTCCATTGGTAACCAGCCAATATTCGGTATATAGAACTCTAACCAAACGTGATTAAAGTCTGGTTGCAGTGGCACACCTTGCAGTTCACCATGCGGGGGGCATTTATATCTACCGACTGTGCGACAAGGAATACCGTTTAAACGACACAGAGCCAGCAATACGCCAACATACTCGCCACAGGAACCAACACCCCGTTCTAAAACAATATCTGGCGTATCAATGTACGGTTTAATACCATAGGACAACTCATCGTAGACGTAATTGCGGATGTTGTACATTTTCCGCAGCAGATTGGTTTCCGAACCAACTGCGTCCCGAGAAGCACGGCGGACAATGGTACTATCCATTGCTAAATCATCATCATCCACCAGGTAACGAGTTTCAAATTCTGGTGATAGTTCGGGAATATTTTCCACATCTTTAGGTGTGATGCGATATTTAATTCCTCGAACTTCCAAAATTGCTTTCCAGCCAAATATATGGCGTTCACCCGGGGTAAGGGTAGCAAATTTAAATACAGCTACCCTTTGCCCATCGATCACTTCTTCTGTAAAAGGTAAACCAATAGGTTCAACTTGTTTCACCTTTTGGCGTTCGGTTTCTGAGGGTAAGGCTATCCGCCACTCTAAATCTGTTAAATAGACCTCTTCTAAGGGTGAAATTTCCTCAGCGTAGGACATTTCGATGAGATAGCCATTAGAGAGGGCGTAACGCTTCTCTGGCTCGTAATGATAATACAGGGGATGAATAAAAGTGCGATCGCGATATGTTAGCTCATGATTGGGATCGGCATTAGGATTATCCCGAATATAAGGTTCCTCAGAAGCATAAGCGACATAAAGACTTTCTTTCTCTGTCTCAGCATCTTTATGTATGGCTATACCTGTGGGCGAGTCAAAGGGGGTCAGCACACTGAATTGAATTTCCCCAGTTGCCCGATCAATACAATAAACTGTTTGTTCTGTGCGATCGCTAACCCACAGAGTGTCTTGGCTAACTACTAAATTTTCGACACCAACTCCAGGCGCATAAAATCTAGTAATTTCTTTGCGGGTATTGGATTCATAAATCAAGATATAACCTAACTTTTGGCAGCTGACATAGACAGTTGATTCCCAAACAGCAACACCGTCAGCCGGGTAAGGCAATGTTACGAAATGTTCTAGACCTAAAGCATCTAGCTTGCAACGATAAACACTGTTGCCACGGGTTACCCAAAGGGTATCTTCCCATACTGCTAGACCTGTGACTTCAGTAAATTCCTTGACTTGGTGAGGATTCAGAATTTTGCTGTTATCAGATATAGGGTCAATCTCTAGCAGATGACCTTTAACAGTATCAATCGCAATGAGTGTATCTTTAATGAAAGCAATGCCACCCAATGCGGCAGCACTAAGCGGTCGAATTGTTCTTTGCCCAAACATCTGGCTAACGGTCATACTGGGGAGTGCAAAACTCATATTAAGCATATTCATTTAACCGTTTAGCACGCCTAGAATAAATTGTAGTAGGTCCCATGTGACCAAGCTTCAGACTGGTGTTACTTACAATTATCAGTGGAATGCGTTCCAAAAAAACTCTTCCGTAGGAAATAACACACACAAATCCCCAGAGGAGAAAGTGACAAATGCCAGGAATCACATCTACACTAATACAGCTTAACGAAAGCCTTAATGTTACTTTAGTTGATGGTTTTCCAGTCATCACTAACATTATGATTATGATCGAATTTTGTAACCATTTCCTGTGACTTACACGATGTCTGCTAATTCTCTGCCTGAAGGTGCCGCCGTTTGGCATAGTTTAGAAGTTGATAAAGCGCTAGACCTGCTTGATAGTAATGCAGACAGTGGCTTGACACCCCAAGAAGTTGAACAGCGGTTGCATAAATACGGACCCAATGAACTTGAAGAACATGGTGGCCGTAGCGCTTGGGAGATTCTGCTGGATCAGTTCAAGAACATCATGTTGTTGATGCTGATTGCTGTAGCCATAATTTCTGGGGTTTTAGATCTTGTGGCTTGGCGAGGAGGCAACTTAAAGCCTGGTGAAGTGCCATTCAAAGATACGATCGCCATTATGGCCATTGTCATCCTCAATGGCATCCTAGGCTATGTGCAAGAAAGCCGTGCAGAAAAAGCCCTTGCAGCCCTGAAAAAACTCTCCTCTCCTTTAGTGCGAGTTATCCGCGATCGCAAACTGCTTGATGTCGCAGCTAAAGAATTAGTTCCAGGGGATGTGATGCTGCTGGAAGCTGGGGTGCAGATAGCCGCAGATGGGCGCTTAATTGAACAATCTAATTTACAAATTCGGGAATCGGCACTGACTGGTGAAGCCGAAGCCGTGAATAAACAAGCAACATTACAATTGCCGGAAGATACATCATTAGGCGATCGCCTGAATGTAGTATTTCAAGGAACGGAAGTTGTCCAAGGACGCGCCAAGGTTCTGGTCACCAACACTGGAATGCAAACAGAACTAGGTAAAATTGCTACCATGTTGCAGTCAGTGGAAACTGAGCCGACACCTTTACAACAGCGCATGACTCAACTAGGCAATGTCCTAGTTACCGGTTCTTTGATTCTCGTCGGAATAGTTGTTATCGGCGGTATCATCCAGGCTAGAGGTTTTAGCAACTTACAAGAACTTTTAGAAGTTTCCTTGAGTATGGCGGTGGCTGTAGTACCAGAAGGTTTACCCGCCGTGATTACTGTGACATTTGCATTGGGAACTCAGCGCATGGTACGCCGTAATGCCTTAATTCGCAAACTGCCAGCGGTAGAAACTTTGGGTTCTGTAACTACCATTTGTTCTGATAAAACTGGGACGCTAACTCAGAACAAAATGGTGGTGCAATCAGTTTATACAAACAATTCTACTTTTCGCGTTACAGGCGAAGGTTACGCACCCACAGGCGATTTTCAATTGAACGGGCAGAAAATTTCTGTGGATGAGCATCCCGAAATCGCAGCTTTGCTAGTCGCCTGTGCTGTTTGTAATGATTCTGTGCTGCAAAAAGAAACAGGGGAATGGGCGATTTTAGGCGACCCCACCGAAGGTGCGTTGCTCACTCTGGCAGGAAAAGCTGGGATCGAAAAAGATCAGTGGGGTAGTAAATTACCTAGAGTGGCGGAGTTTCCCTTTTCTTCAGAACGCAAGCGCATGAGTGTCATTTCTCAGGTTGAAGAAGTCGCTACAGGTGAATCTTCTTCGACGGGAATTGACCCAGCGATCGCGGGTTTTCTGCAATCAGAAAATTATTTAATGTTTACTAAGGGTTCCCCAGAGTTAATTTTGGCGCGTTGCAGTCAAATTTATCTGGGTACGCACCCAGTGGCCTTAACTGAAGAACAACGCCAAAAAATTCTCTCAGAAAACGACCAAATGGCGAGTAAAGGTTTGCGGGTGCTAGGTTTTGCCTACAAACCCCTTATGGAAGTACCACCAGAAGGCTCAGATGAGACATCAGAGCAAAATTTGGTGTGGTTGGGATTGGTAGGAATGCTGGACGCACCACGCCCAGAAGTAAGAGCAGCAGTCCAAGAATGTCGAGAAGCAGGTATCCGCCCAGTAATGATTACTGGTGACCACCAATTGACAGCCAGAGCGATCGCTACTGATTTGGGTATAGCCGAGGATGGCGCTCGTGTCCTCACAGGCCAGGAATTACAGCGGATGAGCGACGAGGAACTAGAGCAACATGTTGACCTAGTAAGTATTTATGCTCGTGTTTCCCCAGAACACAAACTGCGAATCGTGAAAGCACTCCAACGTCGGGGTAGATTTGTGGCGATGACAGGCGATGGTGTGAATGATGCGCCAGCCTTGAAACAAGCAGACATCGGGATTGCTATGGGCATCACCGGCACCGATGTCAGTAAAGAAGCCAGCGACATGGTGCTACTTGACGACAACTTCGCCACAATTGTCGCCGCCACTAGAGAAGGTAGAGTCGTTTACACCAACATTCGCCGCTTTATCAAATACATCCTGGGCAGTAACATCGGTGAAGTGCTGACAATTGCTGCTGCACCTTTAATTGGTTTGGGAGGTGTTCCCCTCACACCTTTACAAATTCTTTGGATGAACTTGGTAACAGACGGTTTACCAGCTCTTGCATTAGCTGTGGAACCCCCTGAGCCAGATGTGATGAAGCGTCCACCCTTCAGCCCTCGTGAAAGTATTTTTGCTAGGGGATTGGGTTCTTACATGATTCGCATTGGTATCATCTTTGCGATTATCTCAATTGCTTTAATGTGGTGGGCTTACAACCATACCCATGCAGCCGGATATCAAGGCGATCGCGATGCTTGGAAAACAATGGTATTTACTACCCTGTGTATTGCCCAAATGGGTCATGCGATAGCTATTCGCTCAAATAACCGACTAACCATAGAGATGAATCCCTTCTCTAATCTCTTTGTCTTAGGAGCTGTGGTTGTCACCACAATTTTGCAGCTGATGCTAATTTACGTTCCACCGCTGCGAAATTTCTTCGGAACTCACTTCCTAAATGGTACGGAATTGGCTGTTTGTATTGGCTTTAGTGCCTTAATGTTTGTTTGGGTGGAATTGGAGAAGATATTCTTCCGATTAGTTGGCAAAAAGACTGTGTGACCAGGAGATGGAAGATGAGGAGGATATGAGGGACAAGGAGGACAGGGGGATAGGGAGGACAAGGAGGATAAGCCAAAAATACTGCTTTGTCTCCCCCTTCTCCCTTGTCTCCCCCCTCTCCCTTGTCTCCCCCCTCTCCCCTTGCTCTCAACTCTCCACTATGTATCTCAAATCCATTCACCTCCGACAGTTTCGCAATTACAAAGACCAAAAAGTGGAGTTTACTGCTGCCAAAACGATTTTGCTAGGTAACAATGCTCAGGGAAAGTCGAATTTGTTGGAGGCGGTGGAGTTGCTGGCGACATTGCGATCGCACCGAATAGCTCGCGATCGTGATTTAGTTCAAGAAGGAGAGGAAATCGCCCAAATTAATGCCTCCTTAGAACGCAAAGCTGGTGTTAGTGACCTCACATTAAGTCTCCGTCGTAATGGTCGTCGCAGCGTTGCTCTTAATGGTGAGTCTGTGCGCCGTCAAATGGATTTTCTCGGCGTTTTGAATGCAGTGGAGTTTTCTAGTTTAGATTTAGACCTAGTGCGTGGCGGTCCCGAAGGTCGTCGCAGCTGGCTCGATACTCTATTAATTCAACTTGAACCTGTTTATGCTCATATTTTGCAGCAATACAATCAAGTTTTGCGGCAGCGCAATGCTTTTTTAAAAAATACTCAAGACTCAGCACTCAGTACTCAGCATTCAGAACAATTGGCTGTATGGGATGCACAGTTAGCTACCACAGGTACAAGAGTCATTAGACGGCGCGAACGAGCTATACAAAGATTGGCACCGATTGCTACCAAGTGGCACTTTAGCATCAGCGGTAGTACGGAAATGCTTCAGATCAAATATGCGCCTAGTGTGCCTTTGGGGGAAAACTATCCCCAAGAAGTGCAGCAAGCTTTTCTAGAAAAAATTCAGCAGCGAGCAGTTGCTGAACTTCGCCAAGGCACTACTCTTGTTGGCCCTCATCGCGACGAAGTAGAATTAATTATTAACCAAACACCCGCTCGTCAATACGGTTCCCAAGGTCAGCAGCGAACCTTGGTGCTAGCCCTCAAATTAGCCGAATTACAACTCATTGAAGAAGTTGTGGGAGAGGCACCACTGTTATTGCTAGATGATGTTTTAGCAGAATTAGATCCATACCGTCAAAATCAGTTACTTGATGCTATTCAAGATCGATTTCAAACTTTAATTACAACAACTCACTTAGGCTCTTTTGACTCACAGTGGTTGAATTCATCCCAAATTCTGCTTGTCAAGTCAGGAGAGATCTCATTGCCTAATGCTATTTACTAAATTCAGAAACAAAAATAAAATCGTTGCTGGCAATTATCATTCATGCCCAGAAGGTAAATGTCGAGCAGTTTGTCATAAATATTGTTTAAGAAAGTTAAAGAAAACTATAATATTTTTAACATAATTTATTATTAGTAAAAACTCCAATTTTCTAGTTGAATTTACTGAAATTATTTAGCATTATTTCACAGTAACTTAGTTTTCGTTTATCATAAATTCCAGTGAGTTGATGTGGATGGAATACAATAATTTAGTACACCTCAGCAGCAATACAGAGAGGCTTAAAAAGAGCTAGAAAGCCTAAAATAAAGTTTGCAAATTTTGAATTACGCATTTCTGGAAGGGTTGTCATTGGATAACGGTACTATTACTTATGCCTTTAATAGAGCATATTATCTCCAACCTATAAACATTATGAATTACAGTAAATTTTAGATATGTCTCAACAAAATCAGATATTAAATAAAGATGAGATTGCTGCACTAGGTGCATCATTAAGAGGAATTGAGCAGAAGCTACTTAAACAATCACAGCAAACAGGTATAACCAGAATGTGGTTCCAGGGGGAAGAACCTTATTTTGATGTTTTCTTTGAATTAAAAGATGATGAAATCTTATGGTTTCAATTTACTTTACGTGGTAAATCCCTTTCTTGGGATAGTAGAAAAGCGCGATTTCAAACTGGCACTACTAATGAACTAAATTACAACGATGTCAGCTTTTATGCTGCTAGTAAAACAATTGAAAATGATATTCAAACTAATTGGGAATTTGTTAATTTAGTGAGATCAATTCTTGAAACTAGAGCAACAGAAAATATTTTTACGAAAGCCTTAAAATTGTTTAATTAATTTTTGTTTATTTCTCAGTTGATAGTCATACTTAGTAATGACTAATTACTAATTCCTTGTTTCAAATTTTTTAAAAACATTAAGAACTAAAAAAGTTAGCAAAGCGCCAATTAAGGCTAATTGCCACAAGCCACACCCAGCAGCAATTCCTAGAGCTGCCGAAACCCAAATAGCCGCAGCTGATGTTAGTCCGTGAACTTCAGGTCGCTTTAATTCTTGAGAAGATTCGCGCAATATCTCTCCAGCACCAAGAAATCCTACGCCAGTTGCAATACCTTGAATAACTCGGCTAAGTGCGTCAGCACCGGGTTTGAGTCCTACTGTATGCAGAGGTATGACAGTAAAAAGAGCTGAACCTAGACTGACTAACATATGAGTTCTTAAACCAGCTGGTTTATGTCTCATCTGCCGTTCTAAGCCGATAATTCCCCCACACAATAGTGCCATGCATAGCCTAAAGGTGACATTTAGCAGATCATCATTGCTCATTGAACTTCAAATATAGTACTTCTATATGATTTTTGCGAAGCTAGGTACACCTATACCTCTGTTGTTTCCCTACCCTTTGGGAACGCTTTCAGCGAAAGGCTGGGTGCAGTTACTCATCGGGGATTTGGGGAACCACAGAGCCGTGATTGAGAGTTCTCCATCTGCGTACCCGTCACTACTTCACCTGTTCCTAGTTTCTTGTTCCCTACCTCTACGAGTAGTTCAGGAATCAAATCGGATTACTATATAGTCAGTACTGAACAATACTTGCTTTAGATATAGGTAATTATATATCTTACGTTAATTGGTAATTTACTTATTAAAAGTAATAAAAAATAATCTAACTTCTTTGATGAGTTTAACTCCACTGTCTGGATGAGAATATCTCATACCTAATTCATACCCAAAATTTTGGTATGACATTTTTTTGATAACACTCGATAAAAATTTATAATTGTGTGGATTCTAGGACAGAAACTGATCATTTCGACTAGAGATAGATGATTTTAATAAACAGTCGCAGTAATATTTATGATATTGGTAACAGCCAGTAAATTAAAGCTTATTAATTGTAGGAATATTGAATTTTGCAAAATCATCTAATCTTAACATTTTACTGCAAATTGCTAGATTTAACTATAGACTCAATAATTAAATGAATGAGATATCACTTTTGGGGAGTGCGGGTAGCGTGAATCAAAGAAAACTATGCATTTACAAGGTAAGGAGACTCAGGCAATAACTAAGAGTGTCAGATTTGGAAAAAGCTAATACTGGTATAGTTTTCCGATTTAACTTTTGATTCTCTAGATATTTAGTTGTGCCAAAAATTGGGTAAAACAGTAGGCGTACATCGCTAAGAAAGCGTGGAGTTTAAGGCACAGTCAGAGAAAAAAGAGGGATTTGACTTAAGTACCAGAGAGGATTTCATCTGAAGTGCTACAGCAATGGTCACGACAGTGGCTTTAGCAAATGAATGACAACTAAGAACAAAAAAATTGAGTGGACAAACTCTACTGGCTTGACCAAATTAAACTTCAAGACCGCGCCAAAGTAGGTGATAAAGCGTTTTACTTGAGCCGAATTATGCAGCGCGGCTACCCTGTAGTACCTGGCTTTGTAGTTGGGGCAGAAGTTCTGCAAGAATTTTTAGAAACTCTTAATAGTTCAGAGTCATTGGTCGCCGACTTACCCCATTCTTCATTGCATCTAGATGTCGCTAATTGGCGTCAACTTCAGCAGGTAGCTGGTCGCTTGCGTCAGGAAATTATTACTGCCACTGTACCGTCGCCTTGGGTGGGTAAAATTCTCACAGCAGCTAGAGAATGGGAAAGTAACTATCTGATTTTGCGCCCAACTGTGATGGTGTCAAATAGTACACAGGCAGTAGGGAATATATCTGGGTTGCTAGAGTCAGTATTTTGCCTATGTAATGAGGAGGCGATCGCTCTTGGATTAAAGCGTGCTTGGAGTCAGTTATTTCGTGCGAGAAGTCTACTGTATTGGCAGCGCTTAGGCACTAACTTGCAACAAGTTAATTTAGCAGTTTTAGTACAACCTATACGCAATGCCATTGCTAGCGGCTTATTCAACGCCAATACCTCTGGATGGGAAATTGCCGCTACTTGGGGATTGGAAGTAGCGATCGCTAATGGGGAAGTCTTACCCGATGTTTACTATATCCAACCAGAAACCGGGAAATTAATCGAGCAACAGCTAGGCAGTAAAATTTTAGCTTATCGTGTTGACAATACAGCAGCTAAAGATGACTTGCAATCATTGCCGCAGTCAGAATTGGCATTAGATAATACTTGTCTAGTTGCCTATCTCCTTGAGGAAACTCAACAAAAACAGTATGCTTTGCCAGAGAATTTCTTGCAACAAGTAATTGTTTTAGGAAATCAACTCGTAAATGAATTAGGTAAAAAATTTTATATCAAATGGACTATTTCACAGGAATCTGTAACTCCTAAACTCTACCTCACACAAGTTAGCGCCCCCCAATCTGCAATTCCCCATCTCCAGATTATCAAGGGGCTAGGGGCAGCAAGAGGACGGGTGACGGCAACTGCCTATGTGATTACTGCTAATTCTTCATCGAAACCAGAACAGCTACCTCAGGAAGTGATTTTAGTGGCACGCACGATTAAACCTGATTGGTTGCCGTTATTACAAAAAATCGTAGGTATTATTACAGAGCAAGGAGGATTGACCAGTCATGCCGCAATCCTGGCTAGAGAATTGGGAATCCCCGCAGTTGTTAGTGCAACAGATGTCACTGCCTTAATTCAATCTGGAGACAGATTACTTGTAGATGGCGATCGCGGAGAAGTTTCTCGGATGAAAGAACATATAGCATCAGAAGGCATTCCGCAAAAATGGAGTGCAAGAGAAAATTCACAGCTTAATCACTCTCATTCCTCCTTACCCTCATTGTCTCCCAACAGCAATTCTTGGCAACCTATAGCGCCTCTTTCTGATTTAACTCGCCCTCAAACGGTAATTGCGACCCAATTACTCTTGAATTTGAGCCAAACCAGCTTAATAGAACAACTACAAGATTTACCTGTAGATGGGGTAGGTTTATTGCGTTCAGAATTGATGACGCTAACCATACTAGACGGAAAACACCCCAATAGCTGGCTAGCAGATGGGCGTCAGGCAGAATTGTTAGAACGCTGGACTGAGCAGATTATGCAATTTGCCCGTGGTTTTGCACCGCGACCAGTTTTATATCGCTCTTTGGATTGGCGATCGCATGAGTTGCCATCATTTCCTAATGTAGTCCAACCTTCGCCAAAGTCTGTCTTGGGTGAACGCGGCATCTTTAGCTATTTAGTCAATCCCGCAGTGTTTGAGTTGGAATTGGCTGCCTTAGCAGCTGTACAGAAAGCTGGTTACAGCAATATCCAGCTCTTGTTGCCCTTTGTTCGTAGTGTAGAAGAGTTTTCCCTTTGCCGCCAAAAAGTTGAGCAAGCAGGATTAACCCAAGTACCGCAGTTTCAACTATGGATTATGGCAGAAGTCCCAAGCGTACTGTTTTTGCTTCCAGAATATGTCAAAGCAGGTGTAGCTGGAATTTCAATTGGGACAAATGACCTCACACAACTTCTGCTTGGAGTAGATCGAGAGCAAGAACAGCTAGCAAGAAGATTTAATGAGCTGCATCCCGCCGTCATGGGTGCGATCGCCCAACTGATCCAGATGTCCAAAGATGCCGGAATTCCTTGTGCAATCTGCGGTCAAGCACCAGCATTGTATCCAGAAATCATCGACCGGCTTGTGCAATGGGGCATTACAGCAATTTCTGTAGAACCAGAAGCAGTTGAACGAACATATCAGGCGATCGCCCGTGCCGAACAACGCCTAATTTTAGAAGCCGCACGGCGTCAAATCAAGGGTGGGTAGGGGTTAGGAAAGGAGGACAAGGAAGACAAGGGGGACAGGGAAAACAAATGACAAAGCGCAAAGTCGAGCCAGTCGTGTGGGCGGGTTCCCCCGCCAACGGACTGCCTCAACTTTGTAAGAATGACAAATGACAAATGACTATTTAATGTATCCAGATTCACGTAAAAACTTGCGTAATTCCGCGAAAAATTGAGAGCGATCGCTTTTTTTATAAGCTTGCTGTACTCGCTGCCAACCATCTTCTCCCTGACCCAGCATATACTTATCCGCCAAGTATGCTGAGAGAAATCCCTTACCGTCATCACCTTGTTGGCGTGCCTGAGTGTAAGTTTGCCATAGCTCTGTGACATTATTGGCAATTAACTTGGGATAGCGACGCGTAACATCAACCATCTTGCCTTGACGATACTGCCAAATTTGCAGTGGGTAGCCAGAAGCCGCATAAGCAGTGAAAGCAGCAGCAAAGCGATCGTCTCGACTATCAAACTCTGGTAATCCATCCTTGTCTAAATCTCGGAGTCGATAGCCACCATTACCCCATTCATGACGAATCTTGTTGTACTGCTTCGATTTACTGTCGTAACGGTAAATTAGCGAATAAGTACAGCAATGTGCTCCCCCTGTAAAGAAATCAGCAATTACTTCTGGTTCTTTATTACCGTCTAAATCTAGCACTGGTAACTTATTTTCCGGCGCTTCCAACAAATCCCCCACAGGTCGGTCATATTCACTGTCTTGGGGCAGCTTTTGATCTAAAACCGTTTGGCCTGAGCGGATAATTTTTAACCGCACATTTTTATACTGATATTCCTGTGGTTTCTCATAGGATATTTGTACCTGTACATTGCCGGATTTGCCAGTGAGTGTTGCGGCTGTAGCAGTTTGAGCCAATACAGCAGCAACACTCACAAGCGCAAAAGCGATTAACGAGTGATTGAAGAAGGAACGAATAGAAATCATTATTGGTGTTGTATATATGAAGACTGATTTTATACAACACCATGATAATCTTCAATATCGGAAAATTGCTGCAACAGGAGTGCTGTAAGGTATTTGTTCTGGTGGAACGGCGTAGACAGTACCACCGTTTAATAAGGTATGAGTAGCAACCAAATCTAACAAATCCTCATCACCAGTTTCTTTTTCTTCGTGTAGATAAACAGTTTCCGAACTCGGATCGAACAAACCCCATTGCTGCTGACCAACTGCAACTAACAATGAATCCACTCGTTGATAATAAGCCGCTGGAATGATTTGTTTAAGGTCGTTGGTAGCTTTGTCACTATCACCACCAAACAATTGCTGGAAACGCTCCATAAATTCTTGTTGTGACTTTTGAAAATTAGCCTCAACAATCGGCCAAGCTTTGTCATGTAACTCTTGAGCACTGAGAATTTCTGGATTACCAGTAATACCTTCTTCCATCAAATGCTGATAAGAATTTGCCTGTCTGTACAAAGGTAGGAGATACTCTACCCCAGTTATTACCAGAGGCGCTGTTTCGTCTCGCAGTTTCTCGTGCAATGCTTTATCAATGACGTAAAAGAATTGTCGAATTTGTTCCTGGTGCTGATCTCTATCAGGGCTTCCTTGTCCGTGAAACGCACCTGGCTGTACAAAGGAATTAGCAGTTCCTCCCTTAGATGTGGCAATGCGGAACTGACCTTCTTTGGCAGTTTCATCTTGATTAAGAGCTTCTTCTAGGCTTTTAGGCAGATTTTCTACCTCCACTTCGTTAATGGTGTAGTGTGTGCCCTCAAAAAACCTGACATCTTGTTGGCTTAAAGCCAAGAGGTAGAAACGACCATTACCATTTAAAAACGGTAGCAGTGGCTTGATATGAAATCTGTCTGTAACTACAACCAACTCTTGAAAATTGGCTGGCAGGCTATAGTAACGAAAAAAATCTTTAGAGATAAAAATTGCCAGTCCCAACTCTCCCATTTGCTCCCAAAATTCTTGGGTATCAAGATCAATGGCTTGTTGCAACAATGCTGTTGCTTCTTGCGGTTCCAGACCTGCATCAATCAGGCGCGCTTCAGCTTCTTTAATTAAATTTTTAAACCGAATTGGATCTTGTCGTACTTCTGGACCAGCTGGGTGCGTTGGCATATAAATTGAAACGCAATTTCCCTTTGGCTGTTCTAGCAGCGGCTTGATTTCCTCTCTAGAAATTATTTGCATATAATATCCCTCCTAGCAACGTGACCAGAAACATCACATCAGAACGTTACTATTTCCAAAGTTTGATGAAATTCGTTCTAGATGCGGCATTTGCAGCCACAATCGTTTTACCTGGATTTATTTCACGTCAAGGAGAGAGAAGTTTCATCTTTCTCAGGACTTACCCAACTGGCAAATATATCTTCTACCTTCTGCTATTAAGGTCAAAGGTGAACAGGTAATAGTCAGTGGTTTTGGTTATTTCTCCTTTGTCCCCGTGTCCCCTTGTCTTTTTGGCCTGCCTCTGCTCCTGTGCTACCCATTTTTCGTTTGTTGTGAATTGATGGGTATCTCAGTATGTGGTTGCCGAACCCACCCTAAAGTCACTCGTTTCATAATCGCGTATAAACCTATAAGGATCACAAAAGTAACCAAAGTAATTACTAAGGGCTGTTTACCAAGGAGTTCCTCTACACCTTTTGTGACCACAGCATCTGGCTGTGTAATGAAATCCCAACTATTGAAACGCAAGAAGCGGCCCCAATAAATACCCACAGCAGAAAGAGCATGAGTTATCAACTCAACCCATATAATCCATTGACTCTTGCCAATTCGGTGTAAATAATAACCTAAATTAATTAAAGATATTACGTAAGCTTCAAATCCAGCCAGGATTACTAATAAATAAAGAGGAATTAACACCAAGGTAATTACCCACACTGATTGAATTGTGCGGATATCATCTATCAGATGAATGACATCGGTCAATAAATAAGGTGCATTTGGTAAAAAAGCATAGAAAACTATGAATCCTAACCACCAAACCCAAGACCGACCGCGATTTCTCCGAAATAGCCAAACACTCAATGCCAAAGGGATAAAAGCTAGGAACAGATTCCAAGTCATCCATCTCATATTAATTCGTAAGACCTGGAGAAATCTGGCTATCAATTCAATCAATTCCGCTTTCATAGATGCTGCACTCGCAATGGTGTGATTGATGTCGATTTGCTATATGTTGTTAATTTCAGTTATTGATTGAGAAAAATTTCAAATCGGACTGCTATTTTTGTGACTCCCCAATAAAATCTATTTTCTTAGACTCCAAATAAGATTTTTAGGTTCGTAAGAACCTAATACACACAATAAGATGGAAAAAATTAAAGGGGTACCATAAGTTCTAACTCAAATAAAGAAAATGGCTACTATCTCATTTCTTAATTAAGCGGGTTAACCCATTAGTATAGCTAGAAAATTATTAGAGACAAATCTGTTGCACTTAAATAACATATAAAGTATTTAATACTACTTAGTTTTATAGTAATAACACTTAAAAGCCAACTTCATGTTTTGATTCACAACTACTATTTATTAAAAATAAAGTTTTTCATTAGTCACCAATACATACTCAGGTAGTTTAAGTAGGTTGAGCCAAGCTGGCGACTACTGCCACTAATTCATAGGGATTGACAGGTTTAGCTAGATGTTTGGTAAACCCTGCTGCTATTGCCTCTTGTTGATCTTCATCTCTTGCAAAGGCAGTTAAGGCAACGGCTGGTATCATTTCTCTGTCTTTTTCTTGGCTTCTTACCTTGCTAATCAACGAGTAACCATCTTCATTTGGCATTCCCACATCACACAGCAGAATATCAGGTTTGGATTGGGAAATTACTTTTAAAGCTTCAGTGGCAGATGCTGCTGTGGTCACCTGTATTTCACATTGCTCAAGGATGAACGTGAGTATTTCACGGGTGTCTTCATCATCATCTACTACTAGTATCTGTAAGCCATGAAGCGATGGAAAATTCTCCCTTCTAACTTGGTCGCCTTGATTGGCCTGCCTTAGTTTAGGCTGATAGACAGGCAATTGCACTGTGAATGTGGCTCCCTTGCCTACGCCATCACTAGTGGCAAAAACTATGCCGTTATGCATTTCAACTAAATGTTGGACGATCGCTAGTCCTAATCCCAATCCTGTATGTGTTCGAGTCGTGGTTGCATCTGCCTGACGGAAGGCATCGAATATATAGGGGAGAAAGTCAGCACTAATTCCATGTCCTGTGTCGCTGACAGTCAGGTGAACGAAGGAATTAATTTGCTTGAGTTCAACGCTTACGCGTCCGCCCTGCGGCGTGAACTTAAGAGCATTTGACAGTAAATTCCAAACTACTTGCTGCAATCGCTCTGTATCGCCTAATACTTGCTCAACCGCAGCATCAAAACTTGACTCAACAATGATGGACTTAGCTTGGGCGATTAGCTGTAAGTCATCAATCACAGCCTTGACAACTGGAGGCAGGTAAAGCGGGTGTAGATTCAAAAGCAGGCTTTTTTGAGTAATGCGGGAAATATCCAGAATGTCATTGATCAGCTTGCTTTGGAGTTTGGCATTGCGCTCCATAGTCTCCAACGCTTTCGCCGTAGTTGCAGCATCCATCTGCCGAGTTCTGAGCAAGTTCGTCCATCCCAGCATAGCGTTGAGCGGTGTGCGCAGTTCGTGGGAAACGATCGCCAAAAACTCATCCTTGAGCCGATTAGCTTTTTGGGCATCGAGGTAAAGTCTGACGTTATCAATTGCCAAGGCAACCCGTTGAGCCAGTTCTTGACATATTTCTAGTTCTGCTCGACCATAACGACGTTGCGACTGAACTAAAGCAAATGTCATTGTGCCTAGTTTTCGCTCTCGTGCTAGCAGTGGCACGATCAGGTAAGAGGTGATATTGAGTTGTTGAATAAAGTTGAGATGCGCTGCATCTTGTGTACTAAAGCGTGTAGAGGCATCAGGAATTTCCATTACCAATTCTGGCTGTTGAGTTCGTAGCACCTTGGGGGAGCCATAATTGGCATTGCCTGGCGGTGGGTTGCTTCGCCTGAGTTCGAGTGCTAGTGCTTCTAGTTCTGAGTTAGATGCCGCTACAATTGGTTCGCTATACGTAATTAACTTATTGTCGCCAACAACATCTACCAGACATAAATCAGCGAGAGTAGGCACTGCCAAATATGCCACCAGAGCTAAGGTGGTGCGGTAGTCTAAAGAAGAAACCAACAGACGACTGGCTTCAGCCAGAATGCTGGAGCGGTGCTCTAGTGCCTCAGCTTTAGTACGAAGTATTTGTTCGCGTGCCAGCGAGTCCCGCAGTTGCTGCTCAGAGAGTTTGCGCTCGGTGATATCCTCCATCAACCCGTCAATGGTGATGATGCCATTAACTGTCGTGAAGGTTTTGCTCAACAGTACCCATACTACTGTGCCATCAGCTCGTCGCAGTGGGATTTCGCACACCTCTTTCTCTGGAGCTTGGCGTAGGCAAAGCCCGCCGTAGGCATCGCGTCTTTGGCTATTGTGTTTTAATTGACTCAGCAGTTTGGCATACTCTTCTGGCTGAAAATAAGACTCGAGAGTTTTACTTTCGGGAATATTATTAAGATGATTTAAACCGACTAGACGCAAAAACGCGGGATTACCTTCTAATAAAGTTCCATCCGCCTGTAAACGATACACCCCCACATCTAAATTATTCAGCAGGGTTTGCAAGCGTGTCTCTAGTCCTGCTACTTTGCGTTGAGCTTGAGTATTTTCCCAGGCGCGGCGAACAGCTTTAGGTAACCGCAGAGAGTGGTTGGCAGACTTGATGACATAATCATCCAACCCTGACTTCATCGCTTCAACGGCAATTTCCTGGGTGCCACTATTGGTAAACATCACCACTGGACAATCAGGATAGCGGCTTTTAATTGCCTTAAGAACAGTCAAGCCATCACTCCACCGCAGTTGGTAGTCGGTAATTACTAGGTCAAATTGCCCTGCCGTTATTGCCTGCTCTAAATCTTGTGCTTGACCAATCTCGTAGATCTGAAGATGAGAAAACTCTTGCTGTAGGGCATAAATAGCCAAATGACGATCGTTAGGATTGTCATCTATTAGGAGAATGCGCAACATCGAAGTTCCATGCACTTGCATCAAATTACAAGTAAGAAAAATGCCCAAAACAGTGGAATAAAGATGTTAGGCAGTTCCGACTTGTGGCTTTTCATTAAAAATGATCCAATGTAGGTTAAGTGTTTTAACTATTTCTACTAGATCGTTGAACGCAACAGGTTTGACTATGTAAGCATTGACACCCAGGTCGTAGACAAGGTTGATGTCGGCATATTCCTTAGAAGAGGTGAGAACCACTACAGGTATGCGCTTAAGTTGTGGTTGTTGTCGTAACCACATTAACACTTCATGCCCTGACCTGCGCGGTAGTTTGAGATCAAGTAAGATTAGCACAGGTAAAGGATAAATATTGCGATCGCTATAAGGTTCTTGTCCAGACAGATACAAAACTGCGGCATCGCCATCATTTACCACTTGCAGCGAATTGAAGATGTTGGCCTTACGCAGCGCTCGTTGCATCAGCAAAACATCTTTGGGATTGTCTTCTACAAGCAGAATATGGTCTGGATCTGGATTCATTTTCAATCTACAGCTTTTGGTAATTCTATCCAAAATCGGCTTCCCTGTTGCAACTGGGATTCCACACCAACGTTTCCTCCCAGACATTCAACTCCTTTGCGCACAATAGCTAAACCGATGCCTGTACCAGGATAAACTTCATTACTATGTAGGCGATTAAATACTTGAAACACTTGCTGTTGATACTCTTGTGCAATCCCAATACCGTTGTCTTCCACCCAAAGGCGGATTAAGCTATCTCGTTGCTCACTCCATACACGTACTTGGGGTCTCACTCCTGGTGAGACAAACTTGATAGCGTTAGTTAGGAGGTTGGTAAGAACTTGTATCAAAATGGTGCGGTTGCCGATAACTTCAGCTAAAGGCGCTTCAATCCGCACTTGTGCCTGACGCTGCTGGAATTCTGGTTGTAACTGCCTGAGAATTTCTGGAATTAATATAGATAGATTAATCGGTTGCACTGGTATATCAGTGCGGCTAAGACGACTGTAAGCCAGTAAATCTTCAATGAGTCGGTCTGCTTGTTCTGTACTGGTAATAATGCGCCGCAAATAGTCTTGACGATTGACTTCGGACTGTTCGCCTTGGTTACTGAGCAAGATGGAACTGAAACCAGAAATGGCACGTAATGGTTCTTGTAAGTCGTGGGAAATACTGTAAGCAAATTCTTCCAAATCTTGATTGGCAACAGCTAATTTCTGATTAGTCTCGCTCAACTGGTAATTTGCTTCCTGTAGCTGTATGGTACGTTCCCTAACTCGCTGCTCTAGGATTTCGTTAAGTTGAGATTTTTCAATTTCAGCCTGTTTGCGAGTAGTAATATCTTCGATTAAGCCATCAATTACGGTTTCACCTTCAATTATGCTCAAGGTTGTAGTCAACAAAGTCCATATCAGCGTTCCATCGGCACGGCGTAACTGTACTTCAAGTTCTTGGTGCTGAGGCGGAGGCTGACTTACTAGTTGTGCATAATTCTCCTGTAAGTTAAATGGCTGGATTGCCTGCGCTTGCGCCAATGTATTTACACCCAATAACTCCAGAAAGGCTCTGTTGCACTCCAGCAAATCTCCCAATGAGTTGGAACGAAAAACCCCTAACTTCAATTGGTTAAGTAATGCTTGGAGGCGAATTTCCAACAAGGTGGCTCGTCGTTGAATTTCTACCCGTTCTAAAACTACTCGTACAGTCGATGATAGACGCGTGTAGCGATTGGGTTGTTTGAGAACATAATCGTCTAAGCCAGACTTCATGGCCTCAACGGCAATCTCCTCACTGCCTGTATTGGTAAACATAATCACCGGACAGGAAGGATAGTGCTGTTTAATGGTTCGTAAAACTTCTAGTCCATTACTCCATAACAGTTGGTAATCGGTAATCACCAAGTCAAAATTATCTATTGCTAGCGCATTTGATAATTCTGCGGCATCGCGAATTTCTTGTGCTTGGAGTTGCGTCAACTCTAGTCGCAATTGCCGAATGACTAAAGCGCGATCGCCTGGATTATCATCAATTACTAGAATGCGGAGTGCTTGATTCGTTTGTGGCATGAGGATAGAAAGTAGCTTTTGGCAGAGCAATCCAAAAACGACTGCCGATACCTATTTGCGACTCTACCCCAGCTCGTCCGCCCATGCGCTCAATACTTTTCCGCACAATGGCTAAACCAATTCCTGTACCGGAGTAAGTCTCAACACCATGCAGTCGCTCAAAGACATGGAATATACGCTCCTGATGTTCGGGCGCAATACCGATGCCGTTGTCTATCACCCATAAGTGTATCCAATTCTGTTGTTCCTGTGCATAAACCTCGACTTTTGGCTGTATTCCTGGCTTTACAAACTTAATCGCATTACTTAGTAAATTCGTGACTACTTGGATTAGGGTAGGGCGGTGCGCTATTACTTGTGGGAGGGGTGGAATTATTGTTACCTTGGCTTGTTGCTCCTGAATTTGGCTGCTAATTTGCTTTAAGCCTGCTTCTACAACAGAAGTTAAATCCACAGGTTGCAGTTGGATGTCAACACGGCTGAGACGGCTGTATGCAAGCAAATCAGAAATCAAAGTATCCATTTGCACGGCACCTTCAGTAATATATTGAAGGTATTCTTGCCCAACCGAGTCTAACTGAGTGTTGTAGTCTTCTAGCAATGCCTGGGCAAAACCCTGCATAGTGCGTAATGGTGCCCGTAAATCATGGGAAATGGAGTAACTAAAAGCTTCTAGCTCTTGATTTGCTGCTTGCAAATCAGCAGTGCGATCGCTAACACGCTGTTCTAACTCTGAGGCATAGCTTTGGAGTTGCTCACGTAGCAGAGATTGTTGGATAGCGATCGCCAATTGTGCTGTGACTTCACGCGCAATATCCTGAATCTGATTGTCAAAAGCGGCGATTTCAGATGTGGTTAGGTAGAGTTCCCCAAGCAGTGTTTCTTCTACCAGCATGGGAATACAGAGACAAGAGCGAATTCCCTCACAGCGCAACTGAGCTAAAACAGGTGGATAAGAATTGACAGTTGTCAAGTCTTCTACATAGTAGATTTCTTGCTGCGAGCTTTGCTCAGCTGCAAAGTCTGCCAGTGGCATCTGAGTACCTTTAGGAGGTTGCAATTCTCCAGCGACACTTTTGCCAGCTATAATCCGGCCAGTTCCTGTATCAAAGTCAAACAGAGCAACAAATGCCTGCTGGTAGGGTACTAATTGATGCATTTGTGTCAGAGCAGTTCGGATCAGCAATTCAATAGACTCGGCTGCCAAAATTGCCAGATCAATGTCATGTAAAGCAACGAGTCTTTGAGCAGAACGTTGAGCAATTTCTGTTTGTTCTTGAGCAGTTGAGAGGGCTTTTTCATAACTCTGGGAAACTTTTGCCAACTGCCACCTGATAAAGTAGCCAAGAAAGCTACCAATTCCTACCGACAAAATAATACTGCTGAAGACAACTCGCTCAGTAGTCTTTTGTGCTGTTTCGGCGCGTTGATTACGTAGTTGCTCTTCGGTAGCGATAAAATCAGCAATCTGACGGCGCATCGCGTCCATTCTCTGTTTGCGAGACTTCAGCCCTGATAGGAGTTCAACTTCACCGCCTTGTTTACGAGCGATCGCTTGGGTAATCGAGCTTTTCCATACTGTTTGCTCTGACTGGATCTGTGTTAAGCGTTTACCCTGTGTAGGATTATCGGCAACTAAATCACCCAACTCATCAAAAGCAGTATTAATCTGAGCGCTAGCCTGCTGGTAAGGTCCCAAAAACTCTGGAGTTCCCGCAATTTGATAACCCCGTACTCCAGTTTCTATATCCAGCAACAATTTTTGCAAATGATTTGCCCGAGCAATCACCCGGTCAGTATGATCAACCCATTGCATAGCTGAGAACAGGCGGGTAATTTGCCAGATCGAGGCTCCTGACAATAGCAATAGCAGAATAATCGGCAGAGCGATCGCGCTGATCAGTCTCCGCCTGAATGCAACTTGAGTAATTTGCAGCATTGCCAACACTACTGGAAAAGCTGAACAGTTAGGTTTGTCCTAATTTCATTTAACAAGAACAGCTTTATCAATAGACCTCTTGCAAAAATATATTTTTGCAAGAGGGGGGAAAGGGAAAAGGTTAAAGGGAAAGGGTTTTGAGTTCCTTTCCCCTTTTCCCCTTTCCCTTTTACTGACTTCTGCAAGAAGTCTAATGCAACGTGAGTTCGATGGAACTAAAAAATGGCAGGAGGTAGAGCAGGCAAATCTTTTGGGTA
>NZ_MTAV01000120.1 GCF_002154695.1 Nostoc sp. T09 | reverse complement strand
CCATGAAAAAATTTTCATCGCCAAGCATGTAAGTAGTTCTTACCTGTTCCCTGTTCCCTATTCCCTACTTACAAGTCAGAAGGTAGATGGCAATTCTAATGAAAAAATTTCATTGCCTGAAAAATGAGCATTCAGGCATCTATATTGACATGCGCCTAAGTATCATTGTCATGGCAGCAGGGAAAATCCTTTTACTGAAAAATTTCTAAAATTTGGTATTTTCCCTTAACTTATCTCTACATAAATTATTACTGAACTAATCTTAAAACTTAAATATTAAAAATATGCAGCAACGCCTTCACAAAAAGCTGTTGAGATGGATTGCCTTGTTTGTTTGTGGAACATTTTTGCAATTTTTATTTTATCTACCAATCATAGCTTTTGCTCAAAATTCTCTTAGTAGTGACAATTCTAATAGTTGTAGCAATATCACTAACCCACTCACGCCAGAAGAACAAAATTACGCTCGGATTGCTTGGGAGTATTTTGTTAACAATTATCAGCCAGCAACAGGATTTACAAATTCCACTGGTGGCTATCCTTCAGGTACTCTCTGGGATATCGGCAATTATCTGATGGCATTAAATGCGGCGCGGTGGGTAAATTTAATTAACCAATCTGACTTTGACTCGCGACTCAACAAGTTTCTCTCTACTATTAGCAACCTCAAGCTATTTGAAGGAGCTTTACCAAATAAGGTTTACCACGCAGCCACTGGACAGATGGTAGATTACGGCAATAATCCTCTAGAACAGGGTATTGGCTGGTCAGCTTTAGATGTTGGTCGCTTACTCGCGGCATTTCACGTTATCCGTACCTGTCATCCTCAATATAATGATTGGCTGAAGGGGATTGTGTCGAAGTGGCAGGTAGGGCGATCGCTTAAAGATGATCAACTATTTGGAGCTACAGTTTTACCTAATAAAAATACTTTATTGGTGCAAGAAGGACGCCTTGGCTATGAAGAATATGCTGTGAGAGGTTATGAACTTTGGGGGTTTAAAGCACCCAAGGCTCTAGCTTTAGAACCATATAAAATGATTGAAATTAACGGAGTTAAAATTCCAGTTGATACCCGTGATTTTCAAAGCACCAATGCTAACAATTATGTAGTCAGTGAATCTTATATTTTAGATGGCATTGAATTTGGTTTAGAGGGGTATTTACAAGATTTTGCCACCAGAGTTTTAGAAGTACAAAAGCGGCGCTTCGATTCAACTGGACAGCTAACGGCTGTCTCAGAAGATAACATCGATCAAGCTCCTTATTTTCTTTATAATACTGTCTACTCTAATGGCGTTAATTGGGCAACTATTACAGATGAGAATAAGCCCTATCCACAGTTGCGCAGCATCAGCACCAAGGCTGCCTTTGGTTGGCGTTATCTTTTTCCCAATAATACTTATGCTCAGAAAGTTTTTGATGCAGTGAAGGATTTGCATAGCCCTGAGGGCGGTTTTTATGCTGGGCTGTATGAGGAATCAAAACAACCAAATAAAGCTCTGACAGGCAATACCAACGGGCTAATTATGGAGATTTTATACTATAAAGCCAGAGGTAATCGCCCACTTATTGGAGCTAGTGGGGTAAGTATTGCGGCGTCACCTTCACAACCACAACCATCAGAGCCAATTACCAAAACTCCTGCTTCAACAGTTACAAATAACCCAGTTAACCCACCCGCAACCAGCAAAAATACTCCAACTAATCCACCCTCAACTCCAGCCACAGTGGTAGTTGCACCCATTCCAGCAGTAGGCAATCCGCAGCCATCCTCCTGTCCAGTACTAGTTAAACCGCTAACGGTGATCCAAAAACGCTATGCTGAGGCAGCTTGGGCTTATTTCCAAGCCAACTTACAATCCAGCACTGGGTTGGTGAGCGATCGCTCTGATGTTAAAGGCGCGACTTTTTGGGGATTGGGAGATTATCTAGCCGCACTACATGCAGCTAGGACAATTGATATTATCTCCCCGAAAGAATTTGATCGGCGCACTCGTCAACTTTTAGCAGCGATCGCGCAGATGCCTCTGTTTGCCGGGGAATTACCCAACCGAGGTTACGATATCAAAACGCTGCAACCTGTAGATTATGGCGGTAACCTAGTTCCCGAAGGTACTGGCTGGTCGGCTTTAGATGTGGGGCGGATGATGGCAGCACTTTATAATTTGAAAACCTGTCATCCAGAATATACGGCAGCAGTCGATCAAATTGTTCTAGATTGGTCTTATTTACGGGTAGTGCGGAATGGTGTGATTGCTAGTGCCACCGCGAGCAAAGATAAAAATGGGCGATCGCTCCCCCGCGTTAAACCAGAAATCCGGTTAGGTTATGAAGAATACGCAGCACGTGCTTTTCAATTGTGGGGGTTTGATGTCGATGGCTCTGCGGTTGGTGGTAAATATAAAACTGCTACAGTAGAAGGTTTCCAAGTCCCTATTGAACGTAATCGAACAGATACCAACTCCAAAGTTAATCAATACACAGTCAGCAATCCTTTCCTACTGTATGCCTTAGAGTTTGGTCTAGATCCCCAAATGCGATCACTATTTACACCGATTTTCCAAGCTCAAGCCGAACGTTACCATAGCACCGGAAAACTCACTGCCTCAGCAACTACTTTAATTAAGCGCCAGCCTTACATTGTCCACAGCACAATTATTGCTCACGCGCAACCTTGGATGGCTTTAGGAGATGACGGTAAACCTATAGAGGATGGGCGATTGGTAAGTACGGCAGTAGCATTTGCATATCATGCTCTGCTGCCAGAAAATAATTATGCCCAAGAGTTAGTCAGGGCGACGACTGATTTATATAACCCACTGCTGGGATTTTATGAGGGTTTTTCCGAAAAAACTGGCAAATTCACCCTCGGTTTTAGCGGCAGTACCAATAGTATGATTCTGCAATCCTTGCTATATATGGCAACCAAGCAACCTCTGATTCGTCCAACTACTGCTATGAACTCTCCTTGGTGGCGAACAGTGAGTAGCGGCTATTCCGATCGCGGTTTACCTACTACTGCCAGGCAAAAATCGCGGTTTGTTTCTAATACTTCAGGTAATTACTGGGTTTCTAACAGTAATGATAGTAACTCAGTAACTCAAAAGTAGATTGTAGGGGCACGGCACCCATAATCTTTTGGTGTATACAGTAATCTTATCAATAGACTTCTTGCAGAAGTCGGTTAAAGGGAAAGGGGAAAAGGAGAAAGGAACTCAAAACCCTTTTCCTTTAACCTTTTCCCTTTCCCCCCTCTTGCAAAAATATATTTTTACAAGAGGTCTAATGCCGTGCCCATACGACGTATTGCATCCCAGCCTAACTGAACTGTATTGCGATCTCACACCCAATTGCAAACCACTATATTTGCAGCAATCTTCTGTATTACCCCTTTTCCCATCTCCATGATTTCCCGGGTGTGCATCGGATTTTTATGTGTATAAATTTATAACAAGGTTATGAATCTCAATGCCCAATTTTGAGTAGTAAACTATACTGGCACAAGTCAAGCAAGCTTTAACCAAAAGAGTAACTGATTTAGCAAGGATAAACAGGGTGATTCTGGAATCAGTATTGTATGTAACAACTAATCAGCAACCATCGGTTTGTGCTCCAGAGATATGGCAATGTTCGCCCTCTATAATCATTGCTGGCCCTAATAATTTTTATCCTGAGCCGCAGGTTTCAGAACCTGCTGCACCTGTAGAGAATGTACCCTTATCGCCAAATCCTGCAATCAGTCCACCATTAGCTCCACCAAAGCCTAAAGTCGCTCCACCACCTATTATTCCTTCTGGGAATCTCTCTCAACCGCGATTGACTAAACAAGCAGATATAATTGCTGCCCAACGTGCTTGGAAGTATTTTGAACGCAACTGGAATCTGCAAACAGGTTTAGTAAATTCGGTAGACAACTTACCGTGGACAACTTGGTGGGATCAAGGTAGTGCTTTATTAGGAATTCATGCAGCGCAGCAATTAGGTTTATTGCCGACTGATTTATTTCGACAACGTATGAACACCTTGCTTAGGACTTTAGAAACCCTACCTCTACCAGCTACAGGGTTGCCGAATAAAGCCTATAGCACTCATACTGCACAAATGCGAAAACTTAATGACAGTCCCGATCCTCAGGGTAAGAGTGGTTGGTCTGTTCTAGATTTAGCAAGATTTTTACTAGCCTTGCATATTCTGCGATCGCATTATCCAGAGTATAGCGATCGCATTAATCACATTGTTGCTCGCTGGAATTTAGCAAAACTGGTCAAAGATGGTTGGTTGAATGGCGCTATTCCCGCATCTGGGGGAAGATTTCGCGAAGTACAAGAAGGGCGGTTAGGCTACGAACAATATGCCGCTTATAGCTTAAAGCTGTGGAATATTCACGCCGCAAAAGCTCTTGCTCATCCACCAGTAGAAACAGTGCAGGTAGATGGTGTCACCTTACTAATCGACAGACGCAATCTCAAAAATTCTGGGGCTACCAACTACTTAACAAATGATCCTTATCTGCTTTGGGGCTTAGAAATGGGTTGGACAGATATGGTCAAACCTCAAGTTCAAAATCTCTTGAAAGTGCAAGCACAAAGGTTTAAACGTACTGGTATTTTAACGGCTGTCAATGAAGATTCTTTAGATCGTCCCCCTTATTTTTTGTATTACAGTGTCTACGCCAATGGTCAACCTTGGCAAGCTACTAGCGTTAGGGAAAAAACTTATGCCCATCTGCGATTTATTAGTACTAAAGCTGCGTTTTCTTGGTATGCACTAATGCCAGATGATCCTTACAGTAAAAAGCTGCGAGACTTTGTTCAGAATTTAGCTAGCAAAAATAACGGCTACTTTTCTGGGCAATATGAAAATCAGCAGCTTGGGATTAATAGTTCGCTAGATGTTAATACTAATGCAGCTATTTTAGAAAGCCTACTGTACCAAGCTAGAAACAAACGTCCCCTAATTTTTTAATTTTATTTTTGGTAGTAAGATGACTTCAGTATCCATCGTTGACAATACATCAAACTTTTCTGGAAACAGCCGTTCGAGCCTCAAAAAAAGAACGCTGCTCTTTCGCTATTTAGCAGAAATAAATTTAATTTTTGGGGCTTGGTATTTACATTGGCGTATCACTCATTCCATCAACTTTGATGTGCTTTGGCTTTCGATTCCGTTGCTAATAGCAGAAATTTATAGCTATATCGGCGGGATGATGTTTGTGATTGGATTGTGGCGACCCTTAGTGCGGCAGATTAAGTCACTCGATCAAATGTCGCCTCCTTTCCCCACGTCCAATTGGCCAACGGTTGATATATTTATTGCCTGTTACAACGAGCCACCAGAAATTGTAGAACAAACTGCCAGAGCCGCTTTACGTATAGATTATCCTCCAAATAAGCTTCGAGTTTATATATTAGATGATGGCAATTCTCCCGAGATGCGAGCTATGTCAGAAAAGCTGGGTATGGAGGATTTACAATCACCGCTATTACAACAAGAAGTTAGGCGAATTGATGCCGAAATTTCTGCGTTGATGAAGCGATCGCACGAACTAGAAAACCTCAAACCGACTTTGCTAGATGTTGAAGAATTTATAGAGAAATTACCTCCAGATAAATTCAAAAATAGCGAAGATAATAGCACAAAATTTTTACAAAGTCTACGACAGTTTATTCTTTGGTTACATCCCAATCCGCAAGATATTGATGGTACTTCTGAGGACAGCATTCATCAAAGTCTGATTACTGAGAATAAATTATTAGAGGAAGCTATTCACCAAAAATCATTAGAGCTAGTAGAACTTGCTCGTTTGCGTTACATTGCACGTCCGAAAAAACCTGGTGTCGCCCATCATGCTAAAGCAGGTAATCTCAATTACGCAATTTTTTCTGGAGAAACTTCTGGGGAATTTATTCTAACTTTAGATGCAGATCATATTCCTAAGTCACGCTTTCTCAAGCGAGTATTACCGTATTTTTATAACTACAATTTGTTCGTCGGAAAATACGAGCAGAACCAAATTGCATTTGTGCAGACACCCCAAGATTTTTATAACATTCCTCCGGGCGATCCTTTTGGACATCGAGCCAATTTATTTTACGGGCCGCTGCAACAAGGTAAAGATGGCATGAATGCGGCTTTTTATACAGGAACAAATGCAGTATTAAGACGAGAGGCTCTGATTAGTGTTGGATTACAATATTTTTCCGATGAGTATACCAAAGATGAAAAAAGGTTAGATGAATTTCAATTAATTGGTGGCGTTTCTAGCAATAGTATTACAGAAGATATGAATACAGCTATGCGGTTACATAGCGCCGGGTGGAAATCTGTTTATCACCATGAACTGTTAGCAGAAGGTTTGGCTCCAGATGATTTGAGTTCTACACTCAAACAACGTTTACGCTGGGCACAAGGTACTATTCAAGTACTAGTCAGAGAAAATCCCTTGACTAAATCAGGGCTAAGTTTCTGGCAACGTCTACAATATTTTAAGACAATGTATAGCTATTTTTCTGGTTTTGCTACTATTATTTTTATTTGTTGTCCAATTATCTACTTTTTTACAGGAATCATTCCAGTTAAAACTTATGGCAATGATTTTGCTTTACACTTCTTTCCGGCATTTATTATTAATAGATTGACCTTTATTACCGCTGGTTGGGGAATTCCGGCTAGGGAAATCTGGCGTTCTGAACAATTTGCGATCGCGCTATTTCCTTTGCTAATCCAAGCAGTATGGAGTGTATTTTCAGGTAAACAGATTAAGTTCCAAGTTACACCCAAGCAACGGCAATCAGGTATTTATATCCAGCTAGTTTGGCCACAACTACTAATTTTTACTTTAACTATTTTAGGCATCATCTGGACTATTTATCGCTTTGCAGTTGGTAGCTTGAACGAGCCTTGGGTGCACTTGCTAAATTGTGCTTGGGCTATCTATAACTTACTACTCCTCTGGTCTATTATCCGCGCTGCTTTCTGGCAACCACCACAAGATGTTTAATCTAGAAAAATCCTAAATTATTCTGAAAAATTAATAATTAACTATGTGGACATTACCTACCTTAAAAAGTAGGACAGATTCTGGCTGCTGAAGTATTCACAATAGTAAATAAGCAGGATGAAAACATAAATATATTGCTATCTCTCTTGCAGTTTTTCTCAAGTAAATGCCAAAATAGCAACATCTAATAACTTATCAAAATCACAGGTAAATCAAGCTATGAAAATTAAATTAACAATAATAGAAATATCAGGCATTTTAGATGCTAATAGAGGTAATCAGTTGCGGCGTGACGTTAGCGATATTGTAGAGAAACAAACAGAATTGGATGTGTTATTGATCGACCTTAAAGAAGTAAACTTTATGGATAGTTCTGGTTTAGGTGCTTTAGTGTCTTCTTTGCAAATAGTGCGAAGTGCTAATGCAAAACTCTTTGTCTGCTCTGCTAGTGCTCAAGTCAAGATGTTATTTGAACTAACTAAAGTAGATAGAATTATTCAAAACTTTGCCGACCGTGAAGAATTCAAACGCCAAGTGTTGTCTGTGCAATAAGCAATGACACAGTTGATTATAGAAATATGTAGATTGGACTAGACTAAGCAAAGTTAACCTTCAGCAAAGATAAGTCATCATCAAGATTTTCTTGGGCATTTACAGTCATAATCTGCGCTAATACTTGCTTAAGTGGGCTAGGATCGATATTGCTACAGTTGATTAACAAATCAATCAAAGCATTGAGACCCCAAAGTTGACCATTTGGCTGATGAATTTCATAAGCACCGTCACTAAAGATATATAAAGTGCTGTTGGCGGAGATTTCGATAATTGCATCTTCAAAGTGGACATCAGGTAAAAAGCCAATGGGCATATCTAAAGAACTTAGCTTTCTCACATTGATATCTGTTGGATCTTTACCAGATACTAGTACAGCTGGTGGATGTCCAGCATTAGCGTAAACAAGCTGACGTTGCGGGCGATGATAAACTCCATACCAGATGGTAAAGTACTTATCGCTGTGATAACTCATCTGAAAAGCTTGATTGAGAGCTTTGAGAACTTCACTTGGTTGACAAAAGTTAGTGTTGGGTAGAGACTGCGATCGCAAGAGATTAAGCACAGATACAGATAACAGCGCTGAACCAACTCCATGTCCTGAAACATCCAATAGATAAATTGCTAAATTATCTTCATCAAGCCAGTAATAGTCAAAGCAATCGCCTCCTAATTGTGCTGAAGGAATAAACAGCGCTTCTGTGGTGACTGTTCCTAGCAAAGGCGGCGGTAAAAGCGATCGCACATAATCAGCTGCTTCAGCTAATTCTGCTTCTAAAATTTGCTTTTGAGTTTGCAAATTCTGGTTAAGTTGCTCTAAAGCTTGTTTTTGACTTTGTAAAGCTTGATGAAGCTGGTGCAATCTTAACCCTGCTCTTACCCTTGCCTTTAATTCATTCATCTCTATTGGTTTGGAGACAAATTCATCCGCACCTGCATCTAATCCTTGAACTCTATCTTTTTCCTCTCCCGGAGCTGCACCTTTAGCAGTCAGCAGAATGAAAAAAGTAGTTGCCAATTCTGGATCTGCCTTGATCCGACGACAGACTTCTAATCCGTCTATCTTCGACATCATCCAGTCACAGATAATTAGAGCCGGACGTAAGCTGTTTGCTAATATAATTCCTTCTTCACCATCGCTGGCTATTGCAGTCTCATAACCCTGGTTTTGGAGCGTTCTTTTGAGTGCTGTACGCACGATCGGGTCATCATCAATAATCAGTATTTTAAACATAAATTATATTTAATTAAATTCTGCAAAAATTCCTTATTCTCATTTAAATTAACATTTTTTTGCTTGGTGCAAGATTAATAAATAGTCAAATATCCAAAAATATTATATATGCTTGATAAAAACAAATTCATTAAAGGTTTACTTAAAAAGTGCTCAATAAAATCAATTTCATAGTTAATACTGATTTGACTGCGGCTTCACAAGTTTTATCATGGTTTGATCGGATAAATCATCCACCTATTCCTGACACAAAAATATGGTGGGAATGTCAAACCCTTTTAATGGAAGGCTTTGCTAACATTGTTGAACATGCACACAAAGATTTACCTATTGATACATCAATTGAGTTAGAAGCTGTACGCTTCAGCGAACGCATAGAAATTCGGATATGGTCGCAAGGTAAAGCCTTTGATTTAGATAAAAAATTAGCAGAACTATCTGAATTTGAAGATAATGAGCTAGAGCGGGGGCGGGGTTTAAAAATTATGTCAGTAATTGCCGATCGGTTAACTTATAAACAAACAGCAGATAATCGTTACTGTTTATATATCTGTAAATATTATTGAATACCGTTATTTCTTAAGAAGACTTGAATCTGCTTGAGAGATTCTGCTAAATCATCAATTAACTTAGTAGTACCTCTATGCTCTTGATGATGAGCTAATTGTTCTAATTGCTCTGCTGCTCTTTGCATAGCTGTGACTCCCACATTGGCACTAGCACCTTTGAGGTGATGGGCTTCTTGTGCGATTTGCTGAAAGTCATTACTGGCGATCGCGGCTTTGGTTGCTTCTAAATGAGCCTGCGTATCCTCAACGAAGATTTGCAATAGCTCAAATTCAAATTCTGTGTTGTTTTCCGAAAGCTGATGCAGGTGTTCCCAATTGATCAGTAGATTGAATGAATCGGCATCTATTGTTGTTCTCTCAGGTTCAAAAATTGCGGCTTCTTGTGTCTTCAGGATTGCCCCCCAATGTTCTAGCCTCGCTGCCAATTTTTCTTTCATCACTGGCTTGCTCAGATAGTCATCCATGCCTGCATCTAAACACATTTGTTTGTCTTCTTTCATTGCATTAGCAGTCATTGCAATCACCACAGGGCGACGATGACTAGCAAAGGCGCTCTCTTGCCAACGATGAATTTCTTTTGTCGTATCTAAACCATCAAGAATCGGCATTTGGCAATCCATGAGAATCAAATCATAGGGGATTTTTTCTAATAACTGTAATACTTCTCTACCATTGGCAGCAACATCGGCACTATAGCCCAAACTTTCGAGCTGTTTGAGAGCTACTTTCTGATTAACTAAATTATCTTCGGCTAAGAGAATTCTTAACTGGTATTTATGAGAATTATTCTGTACAATACGTGGACAATTTGACAGTTTTGTAACATCTGAGGCATCAGAATCATCTGGTTTTGGCTCAGTTCCTAAGTTAGTCATAATAGTGTCGAGGAGGCGAGATGGTTTAACGGGTTTGACCAAATAAGCAGCAAATCCTATTGTGAGCGCTCGTTGGATTTCATCTCGTTGATTAGTAGAGGTAAGCATAATCAACGGTATATTAGCAATGGCAAAATTGGCTTTAATTTGTGTTCCCAAAGTCATGCCATCTATTTCGGGCATCTGCATATCAATCAAGACGACATCATAGGGCTGTTTTTGTTCATCAGCTGCTTGCATATTTCTCAAGGCTGTAGCTGCACAGTCAGCTGTGTCTACCTGCATTCCCCAACGGGTAGCTTGATGGTAAATAATTTTCCGATTAGTAGCATTGTCATCCACTACTAACAAACGGCGATTGTTCAGCAGTCCGCGATCGCTGATTATAGAAGCAGGCTGGAGTTGCTTAACAAAAGTTACTTCAAACCAAAATTTTGATCCTTCCCCTAGCTGACTTTCTACGCCAATTTCTCCTCCCATCAAAGTCACTAGTTGTTTGCAAATAGCTAATCCTAAACCTGTGCCTCCATATTTGCGAGTTGTAGAAGCATCCACTTGGGTAAATGGTGCAAAGAGTTTGCCTTGATCTTCTGGAGCAATACCAAGTCCTGTATCTGTGACAGCAAACTGGATAGTGGCTGTAGTTAATGTTTCAGCTCGCAATTCCACCTTGACTACGACCTCACCAACGCTAGTAAACTTGATAGCATTACTCAGCAGGTTCACTAAAATCTGTCGCAGTCGGCTAGCGTCCCCTTGCAGCTGGGTGGGGACGTTGCGATAAATTAACGCTGCAATTTCCAATCCCTTATGATTGGCTTGAGAAGCCAACAAGTCTAAAACTTCCTCAACACAGGCCGATAAGTCGAAGTCTAGAGTTTCGAGAACCATTTCCCCAGCCTCTAGTTTAGATAGATCCAAAATCTCGTTAATTAAGGATAAAAGAGCGTCTCCACTAATACGTATAGTTTCGACAAAATCTCGCTGTTCTGGGTTGAGGAATGTTTCTAACAACAAGCCAGTCATTCCCAAAACGGCATTCATAGGGGTGCGAATTTCATGACTCATGTTTGCCAAAAAAGCACTTTTGGCTTGAGATGCCAACTCAGCTTGGTGACGAGCTAATTCAAGTTCTTGTCGCTGAGTCGTTTCTGCTTCTAATAATTTGGCTTGGGCTAAAGCAATACCGATTTGGTCAGCTAATTCCTGCAAAAATTCAATTTCCCAAGAAGTCCATTGGCGGGGATAGTTGCACTGATGGGCAATTAGTAATCCCCATAGTTGCTTTTTGAGTAAAATCGGGACAACTAGATTAGCTTTGACAGCAAATTGTTGGAGCAATTCGAGATGGCAAGGTTTAAAGTTAGCTTGCTCTATATCAGTAATGGCACTAATCCTTCCCTGACTATATTTCTGGATATAATCTTGTGAAAAACAAGGCTCAACGATGTTCTGTCCCATGACAATGGGCAATCCAGGTAGCACGGCCTCTTTTAGCGCTGTTAAATCGCCATTTGATTCCAACTGCAAAATGAGGACGCGATCTGCTTGTAGCAACGTTTGCACTTCTGTCACGCTGGTTTGCAGAATGTCATCAATTTGCAAAGACTCACGAATTTTTAAAGTGACATCGGCTAACAATTGCGATCGCAAGTTCTGGCGTTGGAGTTCTGCTTCTGCTTGCTTGCGCTCGATAAACTGACCAACTTGGTTTCCAATAGAGGTCATACTCATGAGCAAATCTAGATCAATTTGCTGCTTTTCCTGCTTAAAGAAAGTGATGACGCCAAAGATTTTATTACCACTATGGATAGGAAACCCAAAAGCTGTATGCAATCCGGCTTGAGCAGCGATTTGGGTACGGACGAAGTTTGGATCTTCAACGACATCATCAATCCAAACAGGCTTATTCTCATTCCATATCTGACCAGGTAATCCAACTCCTAGTGCAAAAGTAGCTTGTCGGGTGGCGACCTCAAACTCTGGGACTTCCAAGGATGCTTTTTGCCACATATCGAGACAACGCAGCAGATTTTCTTGCCGATCTACTAGCCAAATTTCCCCCAAATCCCATCCCAAGCTTTTACAAATTCCTTGCAAGATCGGGGGAGTAGCTTCAGCGATTGTGTTAGCTGCTGTTAAGACGCTGGTTGCCGCATATTGTGCGCTCAGATGCTGTTCTGCCCGTTTGCGATCGTTAATATCATGTGCAGTTCCCATAACTTGGCATGGCGTACCATCTGCTCTGCGCTTGAACACGGTTTCACGATGCCAAAACCACCGCCATTCACCGCTAACATGCTTTAACCGCTGCTCAAACTCGATGATCTCGTTGCCCTTCAGCTTCTGGGATGCTTCAAAATACATCATCCTGTTGGCAAAATCGTCGGGATGAATGATAGTGCCCAGTAAGTCCGGGCCCATTGCGTTCATTTGTTCTGGCTGATAGCCCAGATATGTACTTGCAGGTTTATTCCCATAAATGGTCTTCATGTTGTCTAAATCGAACACATAGATGAGACTAGGCGAGTTATCCGTGACACTCTCAGCAAAGCGCTTGCTTTCTTGCAATGCTGCTTCTACCTGCTTGCTTTCAGTAATATCAATCCCAGTACCAATAACGTATTCAATATTACCTTCATCATCTTTCAAGATGGTGTTCGACCATGCAATCAACCGCCGGCTACCATTCTTAGTTAACCAGTAGTTTTCGTAATTTTTCGCAACTTTACCACTTTGTAGCTGTTGGAAAACGGCTTTGACTGGCTCGACTTCTTCAGGAATCAGAAAAATGTTCCAGAAATACCTACCTCTGACTTCATCAAATGAGTAACCAGTTGTTTGCTCGCAAGCTTGATTGAAGCGAACGATTTGCCCTTGGGCGTCGAGCACTAGTACCAAAGCTCCGGCTGTATTCAGAACTGCTGAAATAAAGTTACGCTCTTTTTCTAGTATTTCCTCTGTCCGCTTTCGCTCAGTTACTTCTCGGTAAATGAGGTTGTAGACGACAGCGAGAATGAGAAAACACAAGCAAATGGCGATCGCAAATGTCCAAATTGTATTCCATCCACTAGCTGTTACTGCTGCTCTCTGTTGGTGATACAGCTTTTTTTCCGCGTTCTCCATCTCAGCAATCAACTTGCGGATATCATCCATCAGAATGTTGCCTCGATTTGTCAAAACTAGCTCCAAGCTGTCATCAAATCCCTTATTTTGGCGAAATTCTATAGTTTCCTTCAATTCTGCTAGCTTTGCTGCAATCAATCTTTCAAGGATGGTAAGTTGCTGCTGTTTTTTGGGTTGATTTGGTGTTAACTGTTTCAGCTTTTGAATTTCTGCATCAATATTGGCAATTGCTACTTGATAAGGTTGTAAATAAAGTTCTTCTCCCGTAAGTAGATAACCACGTTGTCCAGTCTCAGCATCTTTTAGTAGAGATAGTAGTTTTTCTTGAGTGTAGATTTTCTCTTCAGTAATTTTTTCTTGGTTAGTAGTATTAATCAATAATTTAGTATTTTGATAGAAAACTATACCAGTCAAAACTAATAGCGTTGCTGCTAATCCAAATCCGGCTGCAATCTTTTTGAAGAATTGGATACGTGTTTTCTTAAGATATTTGCCTTTTTGATTTGTTAATACTAAACTTGCTAAATTGCGCCGCAATTCCATTTGCCTGATGACTTGGCGACCTAAAATTCGTAATGCCTCCGTCTGTTCCGTTGTTAGGTTCCGTGGTACATGGTCAATTACACAGAGTGTTCCTAACCCATAACCTTCAGCATTAATCAGCGGTACACCTGCATAAAAACGTACGTGAGGATCTGACGTCACTAAAGGATTAGCCGCAAATCGTTCATCAGTTGTGGCATCGGGAACTACAAAAACTTCAGATTGTAGGATCGCATGAGCGCAAAATGCAAGATCGCGGGGCGTTTCTAAGGCTGCCAAACCGACTTTTGACTTAAACCATTGACGGTTGCTATCAATCAAGCTGACTAAAGCAATCGGTGTGCCGCAAATATATGATGCTAAATGAGTAAGTTCATCAAAGGCTTCTTCAGATACTGTATCGAGGATCTGATACTGCAAAAGCGCCTCAATTCTCTGTGCTTCGTTATCAGGGAACGGTGGTTTCATCCTTGAGCTTGGTTTGAAGTTATTAATCGGGTGATTGCTGCTTAAGTATTTTTGACTAAAATTAATGAAATAAAAAGTAGTTATTTTAACTAACTATCATGAAATTGTTATATCAATAATGATACTTTTTAGCGAAAATAGTTATAGTAAGTTCACTGATATAGGATATGCATCAGTCTTGCAAAGTTTTACCATGATGTGTCTTTGGACATTCATCAATGTTAATTCGCATATCATTAAGGTTTTGAATTTTTGAGGCGATATCTGGCAAGAAGCAGCTAGCGGTTTAGCGAAGGGTACGCTTGCTGTTATGTTTGCTGGATAGAGCAAGTACTCAGCAGAATTATTTGTTAATAATACTACTATAGTATTTGCGTAAATTAATTGTAAATTTTAACAACGTCAGTGTTGCATAAAGTAAGAGAGGCAGCCTGCTTTTGCAAAGTAACGGGATAATTACCACTTACTGGGTAAACTATGACACATAAAAAATCTGAGAAAAGTTCGGATTTTTAGCTTTGTGGCTGCAACAGATTTGAACAATCGCAGAAAATTAGAGAAATAATCAACAATAAAATCGCGATTGAATCGTAGGATGAAAAGGTAGAATAGGCTGTTTGTCTAAGACAAATAAACTAGATATCTATGACTTCGACCATCCCCTCTAGAGCACGGAAGTTACCAACTCAAGCAATAGGAGCTAAGATTTTCCACTCTGGTAATATCATTAGTTTGTTTCTCATGGTTACCAGTGGACTGCAAATATATAATGCCAATCCAGTTTTTGGTGGACGTGCAGGTTTACACATTTCGCCTTTATTTACATTAGGAGGTTGGCTGGCTGGGGGTAGACATTGGCATTTTTTCGCCATGTGGCTATTTTCCCTAAATTTATTGTGGTATGGAGTTTACATTTTAATTACCCGACGTTGGCGACATAGATTTGTGGGTGTCAACGATCTGAAAGCATTACAAAAAAGCCACAATTCCAAGCGGTTGATTTATGCTTGGCATCGCATTGTTTATACAGCTATTATTCCTATCTTGCTTTTAGCATTATTTACTGGCATAGGAATGTATAAACCTGCGCAATTTCCCTGGATTGTCAATATATTTGGGAGTTGGGAAGCATTGCGGATTATTCACTTTTCCTCAGTCCCAACAGTAATTATATTTGCGATCGCTCATTCTCTACTAGGGCGTAAAGCTGGGGGTGAGGAACTTACAGAATCTATGTTTTGGTAAATTCGCTGCTCTTGCTACCAAAGAATTTGATATTTTTGAATATGGGTTTAATTCGCAATCATCGTCTTCAATTAACACGCCGTCAATTTTTTCAAATTTCTGGGTTATCTGGTGTCAGCTTTTTGCTAGGTGGCTGTGGTACACCGAGTTTTGAAGATTTAGTAGGTAAACTTTCCGAACCACTAAATCAAAAAGTAGAAGCATTGATATTTAATCCCCAAAAGCCAGTACCAGAATTTCCAGCCAGTGAAATTCAACCAGAAGCATTAATAGTTAATACCTTTAGAGCTACTCCAATTATTGATCGAGAAAAGTATCGTTTAATTATTGATGGAGAGGTGAATAATCCCCTCAGCCTGAGCATGGCAGAAATTCAAGCTTTACCTTTAACTTCCATGATTATTCGCCATGTTTGTGTAGAAGGCTGGGCTGCGATCGTGCAGTGGGGTGGTATACGTTTAAAGGAGATTATTACCCTTGCTCAACCAAAAGCTAATGTCAAGTATGCTTATTTTAAATCAGCCGATGGCTACTATGAAAGTTGGGATATAGCATCGGTGTTGCATCCCCAGACTTTATTAGCCTATCAAAAGAACGGTGAGCCTTTACCAATTGATAATGGCGCACCTCTGCGTTTGGCTTCGCCTATTAAACTGGGTTATAAGCAGAGTAAATGGGTAACTCAAATTACACTAGCTAGTTATTTATCGCCTTTTAAAGGCTATTGGGAAGATCAAGGTTACGAATGGTTTGCGGGACTTTAAAAATTGATTAATCTGGTTAAAACTTAGCAATATTACCTTTAAAAAAATGACTATGAAATTTTTCGATAAATTACATGACAATATTGCCCGCAATCAAAGCTTACTATTTGTAGGACTCGATCCAAATCCTGAAATGATGCCTGCTCGCTATGAATCTCAAGATATCATGGCTGGCTTGTGGAATTGGTTGCAATTTATTATTTCTGAAACTGCTGATTGTGTTTGTGCTTATAAACCAACACTTGGCTTTTATGAAGCGTTAGGTATTCCAGGTTTAGAACTGCTGTACAAAACTTTAACAGCTATCCCAGACCATATTCCAATTATTTTAGATGCTAAACACAGTGACTTAAATACCAGTACTATTTTTGCTCGTACTGTGTTTACACAATGGCGGGTAGATGCTATTACGCTCAGTCCCTACACCGGGCAAGATCATGTGGCACCATTTTTAGTTTATCCTGATAAAGCTGTATTTATTTTGTGTTGTACATCTAATCAAGGGGCGGAAACTTTACAGCAATATCCTACAAACGAATCGCCTTTATACTTGCAGGTGGTAAAAGAATCAAAAAATTGGGGTACTCCAGAACAATTAGGACTAGAGGTGGGAACTACAAATCCTGATGTTTTGGCATTAATTCGAGCAGTTGCACCCGAAAGAATTATTATGGCTCGTAGTATCTGGGCCGAGGGTAGCAATTTCAATCAAATTTTAGCAGCAGGCTTAAATAATAACGGTGATGGACTGCTGATTCCTGTACCTCAAGATATGTTAGGAACTCCACAATTAGCTACAGAAATTCACTCTTTAAGGGCAGAAATTAATCAAGCTAAAACTAATATTATTCAGGATAATTCCACCTGTTCTGTATGGTTACCGGATGTGTGTTTTTTAAATCAACATCCGCAGCAAGATTTAATTTTACAATTGTATGATATCGGCTGCATCATGTTTGGTAACTTTGTGCAAGCCTCGGGAGAAACGTTTCCATATTACATTGACTTACGTAAAATTATTTCTAATCCTCAAGTTTTTAATCAAGTTCTGAGTGCTTATGAGCAGATTTTGCAAAACCTAAATTTTGATAGGATAGCAGGTATTCCCTATGGTTCTTTACCCACAGCAACAGGTTTAGCTTTGCGCCTTCATTATCCGATGATTTTTCCTCGTAAGGAGGTCAAAGCACATGGAACTCGCAAGGTAATTGAGGGTAACTTCCATCCTGGTGAAACTGTGGTAGTTGTTGATGATATTCTCATCAGTGGCAAAAGTGTGATGGAAGGTGCAGAAAAATTGCAATCTGCGGGACTAAACGTTAATGATATTGTGGTATTTATCGACCATGAACAAGGGGTAAAAGATAGGTTGAGAAAAAATGGTTACCATAGCTATGCAGTTTTAACTATTTCCGAAATTACAGAAACGCTGTATCAAGCAGGACGCATAAATGAAGAGCAATTTTTAGCTTTTAAAGAAGGTTATAACTGCTGCCCATAATTAAAAAATAAAAAGTTGTTTCTTCTAGGTTTGGTATTATCTTGAACATTATTAAATATATAATCCTAGAATAATTAGGACAGCTAATTTACAATTATAGGAATATTTCTTGTGTCACATCGCAATAATAATAGTTTATTGAATTGATTATGAATTTTTCCCTAAATCAACTTATCAAAATCTTAATTTTGACACTGCTATTTCCTTTGGTTTTTCTCAATGGTTGGCTAGCATTTCAATTTTTTAAATACTTCCAACCAATAGTCACAATTTTAGTACTAGCAGGTTTGCTTGCTTTTATTTTAAACTATCCTGTTTCGATTCTTCAGCAACGTGGAGTTAAACGTAACTATGCAATAGGAATAGTTTTTATATCAGCTTTAATTATTTTTATTGGTTTAGCTGTTATCTTATTCCCCATTGTATTAGAGCAATTTAATGAAATGGCTAAATTGCTGCCCCAATGGATCGATGCTAATGAAGCAAAACTCCAAAGTTTAAATAATTCAGATTTAAACCAAAAATTAAAGGTTAATATAAGTCAAATACTAACTCAAGTTACTAATCACGTACCTGATGAATTAGAGTATTTATTTAATCACTTTCTAAGTATTATCAGAGATACCATTGATAGCCTTTCAGAGGCAATAGTAACAGTGGTATTAACTTTTTACTTATTAATAGATGGTAAACGGATTTGGGAGGGTATATTTAACAAAATACCTTGGGGCTTTGCGCAACAGGCTAGACAGTCTCTGCAATTAAATTTTCAAAATTACTTGATAGGTCAAGTAAGTTTAGCGCTACTGATGGGAGTTGCCGAAACCGTATTATTTTTAGTTTTCCAAGTCCAGTTTGCTTTACTCTTTGGTTTAGGTGTCGGGCTTTTAAGCTTAATTCCCTTTGGTGATGTCATCAGCCTGATTGTAATTATTTTAATTATCGCTTCACATAATGTTTGGCTAGCAGTGAAGATTTTTGCTGTAGCTATTATTATCGACCAGTTAATCGACCAGGCGATCGCACCCCGTCTTTTAGGGCGTTTTACAGGACTTAGACCGATATGGGTGATAATTTCCTTACTAGTAGGAACTTATATAGGTGGTTTGTTGGGTTTGCTAATCGCCGTACCTGTGGCTGGTTTTATTAAAGATGTAGCGGATGTTTTTATGTCTCTATCTGATGATTCTAAGAATGTGATTAAGGGTGAAGAAATACCGGAAATGTTAACAGAGAAATCAACTTCTTAATCGGGCAAGAGTTGTAATTTACCACGATATTGGTGTAGTGACTTAATGATACTATCCCCTTTAAAGGTGTTATTAACCGTTTGCTAGAAAGTCTAATTAACGATTAACAACTTCTTAGGCAGAGTTAATGTTTTCACTTGAAGGTTGCTAGAAATAGGCAACTCTCATTTGACCTTTTTAGCAATCCTCAACATCCGATTTCCACCAAGCTGTAGTTCATATTCAACTTTTTTAATCTCTACAGTGTAGCCTTTTGAAATGCAATATTTCACTATTGCATCTAAATGTGGAGAAGGTTTCAACATGAGAGTTATTAAAGGAAATATTCTAATTTCCTTAGCAATACGTAGCATCTCTTGAATTGAATTGAGGTGAAAATCATAAGCGAAATGATCTGAATATAAAAATAAAAAATGTGAACAAAGAGCTAGGTCAAATGCTTGGTTTGAATATGCTAACTTTGGCAATTCGCCAACTTCATACCTATGATTATTTTTACCAATCTCATAATCAGCAATAAATTTTTGCATAATTTCTACTCGATTGGAGCGTAATTCATCTGCAGATTTATGATAGCTCCATACCCAATCATTAGGTGTAGCTTTAACTTGGTTAATAATGTTATCAACTACTTGATTAAAGCGTTGCAATATTTTATCGCTAGAAAATTGGTAAAGTGGATCAACTGAAATTACACTTTTACCTTGACTTGTCATTTCGGCATTAAAACTTGCTGGGCCATCGCTAATCCCAATAATTTTTTTATTTAAATCTGCGTCGGTTAAATTGAACATTTTTATATATTCATCCATTGACCTCCCAAAAGGAACGACGTTATCTAGAACCATTGCCATATCATTCACCTTATGAGTAGAGCGATCGCCCAGAATAATAGCAATATTCAGAATATTTTCCTGACGATATCTTATGTTAAGAATTACGCTTCCCTAAACGCCAATCATCTAGATTTACGGAGCTAAATACAACTGCGATCGCAGGCTGACATTTCTCCTAGCTATGTAAACTCATCTGCACGTATTGTGAGACGGCAATTATTCAACAGTGAGTCTAGTTCTTTGACAACTTGAAAGGGATTTCTGCCGCTAAACACAGATGCTAACGCAGCTTCATAAGGATTTCTGCCTGTTTTCTTAACCTCTGTTATTGCAGTTGTATTTGATAATCCGTGAACACTTACCAACCATGTGGCTAGTATATGGCCAGTACGTCCGTTACCACCAGAACAGTGTACAACTACCTTCTCGCCTTGTTTTTTGGCTGTTATTAAAAAAGGAAGTATTTTCGTTGTGAGTGTATCTAAATCACATAGATGGAAATCTTCAATTGGTGCCCAGCAAACTTGCTGATTCCCACCAAATTCTTGTTCATATCTATTGAGCAAATTAACAGAATAATTAACTAATTGCTTTTCGGGAAGAAGACAACAAACTCGCTTGATATCTTGCTGCTTCATGAACTCAATCCAATCATGCACTTTCTGGTTTACATATCCAGGCCGCGCCGCACCAAATACTATTGATTCATTCTCCCCTGCTGGAGCAAATTTGTACATTTTGAGTAGTCTAGCATCTGATTATTCTGATTTTAGCTTTCAGTTGTACTAGTGCTTTACTTGCTCTTTTTGCAGTATTTCTGTGATTTTCTGGGCACAAAGCGGTCGATAGAACAGATAACCCTGTACATCCTCACAATTGATAGATCTCAAAAACTCTAGTTCTTCTGGTTTTTCTACGCCTTCAGCGGTAAGCCGTAACCCCAAACTTTGCCCTAATACCACGATCGCTTTGACAATATGAGCTACTTTGTGATCCGTTGTCAACTCTTGAATAAAAGACTTATCGATTTTTAGATGGTGAAGCGGCAAAAGCTGTAGGCGCGACAGGGAAGAATGACCTGTACCGAAGTCATCGATAGAAAGGTAAATACCCATCTGCTTTAAATTTTCCAGCACATTTCTGGTGAACTCTAAATCCTCAATCGCGGTTGATTCTGTAATTTCTAACTCTAAAAATTTTGGCTCTAGACCTGTCTCTTGTAAGATGCTAGCTAAAATTTCCACTAAATTCGGTTGGCGGAACTGTTTCAGGGAGAGATTGACAGCGACAGTCAGCGAAGGTAATCCTGCTTGTTGCCAAGCTTTATTTTGCCTACAAGCTGTCCGTATTACCCACTCTCCAATGGGGACAATCAATCCACTTTCCTCAGCAAGGGGGATAAAGACATTAGGCGCTACTAGTCCCATTTCTGGGTGCTGCCAGCGTAGCAGAGCTTCCATGCCAGTAATATCTCCCGTTGCAATATTCACCCTAGGCTGGTAGTACAGCATGAATTCATTCCGTTCTAGGGCATAGCGCAAACTCTTCTCTAAAGTTAGGAGTTCAGGCGTCTTAGTACTTAGGGAAGTGGTGTATAACTGGTAATTATTTCTCCCAGCATCCTTTGCGTAATACAAAGCTGCATCTGCATGTTGGATTAGAGTTTCAGCATTATGACTATGATCGTTGAGAAGAGCGATGCCAAGACTGGCGCTCACATACAGTTCGTGCCCTTCTATTTCAAAGGGATTTTCTAAAGCTTGTAAGATTCTCTGAGCTACCTGTTTTACCTCTTCGAGATAATTGACTTTAGGAAGTAAGATGGTAAATTCATCACCTCCCCAACGCGCAACGGTGTCCCCAGTTCTCAAGCAATCTTTCAATCTTTGAGCTACGGATTTTAACAGAATGTCTCCTAGTGTATGCCCTAGAGTGTCATTGATCACCTTGAAACGATCTAGATCGAGAAACATTACAGCTAGACTTTCCCGACTGCGAGTTGCATTAGGTAAAGCTTTATCAAGCAGCTCATTAAAGAGTAGGCGATTTGGTAACCCTGTGAGCACATCGTGAAGAGCCTGGTAGCGAATCCTTTCTTCTACTTGCTGACGCTGCCAAGCACCACTGATACTGGCAGCCATCGTCAACAGAGTTGACTCTTCGTGTCTTGACCACTGACGTTCCTTTGAACAGTCTGCCAAGCCCAGGTAACCCCAAAACTTTTCCTCCAGACACAGAGGTACTAAAAAGATAGATTGAATTCTATCTCTAGCCAGAATTTTTTGTTCAGCGATCGGAAATTCACGGGTGAGTCCAATAATGCATTGTCCCTGCGAGAGGGCAGTGTACCAACGGGCTAATCCAGAAAACTCATAGCGCTGATTCTGCCAGCAATGGCGTGAAGACTCAATATGCGAGCGTGTCCATTCAAACCGTAGGCTTACTGCCATCTCCTTTGTAGTTGGGTGGAGATGGTTTTTGAAGAGATAGGCACGGTCTGCTTCAGCAGCTTCGCCCAGCATAGCCAAAGCTTTTTCAACACCGCTTTCGTAGTTCATTTCCACCAGCAAATAATTGGCAGCTTCCGCGACTGCTTGTAGTAGACGGTCTCGCTGGCGAAGTTCGGCTGCGACTCGTTTTTGCTCTGTAATATCCCTAATGATGAAAGTTCTAATTAAATCGCTCTCGGGCAAGTAATGAACGGATTGTTCAAAAACTTCTGTACCAACTTCCACCTCGCGAACGAAAGAATTTGCCTCTCGATTTTGAATTGCACTCAGCAGTCCTGCCAAGACTGGATGCTCCTCCCCAACTTCCCTCAGTTTGGGAAACTTAGAAGATGCTGCTGGATTGAGATAGATTACTGTTCCCTCTGTATCCATTTCGATAATTGGATTAGGGATGAGTTCCGGGAAAGATGCTAGGCGCGCTAGTACTGTTTCACTAGCTCCTTCAAAGTTAGAATCAGGAGCGACTAAAGTTTCAAAAGGATTGACGGGATTGGCTTGCTCCGACAGGAAGCTAGATATGTCTTCAACTGTAAAAGATTCAGAAAAAGCTTTTTCTGACAGGTTGGAAATAGCATAGTATTTTGCACTAACTTGGTTATTACCAAATGCAATGGCATCTCCATGTTGAAGGTTATGAGAGAAGCATTTAGTACTATTAACGAATAAACCATTCGTACTTTTTTTTCCTTTGAAGTCACCATCAATAATCCGAAAACCATATTGATCGGTTTCTGGAATAGTTACCCTTAATAAAATGGCATGTTGTCTTGACACTGAGCGCGAACGGAGGACTATAGCGTTTCTTGAATCCCGTCCGAGAGAATAGGTAGCCTCTTGAAGGGGAATAGTTCGTTGCCCTTGTAAGTCTTTGACAACCAAAATGTGACGTATTTTTTCCCGCTCATTTGCTGGCATACCTTTTCCTCACATTCTCATATCTTGGGGTCTTCTTTGGAAAAATACTACTCCAATAAGTCCTAACTTTGAGCTTCTACTTCTTAGATAAAGCTACTCAATCAATTTGCTTGGTATTTATGAGAGGATTGCCTGGCCATAATCCCAGCATTTTGCTATCTGGAACGGTATGCCTAATTATTTAGCCATTTGTTTCCCATAAGAATCCCAGGCGTTTTCTCAACTCACTAGAATGATTGGAAAATTAGGCCTTACGGTCACATCTCTCGACTTTTTTCGTGTATTCACTTCCCAGAATAAATTCAAATACGTCTTAAGATATATCGTAGATTTGCGGATTTTTTGAAGATTGACGAAAATACCAACAACCAAGACTATCTACCAATAAGGTAACCAAAATTAAATCTTAATAATTTCTATGTATAATTGCTTAATTGCAGCGAGGTTTTTTATCTAGCTTAATTAAGGCGGCTGCCAAGATGATGGGATATATGCTTTACACAAGCTTACTTGTGAGGAACTAACAATTTATCACTGTTGTTTAACCTGAAATTTTTGCTAACTATAAATATCCGTTGCAACTATAAATACTATTAATTCCTTCGCTGGAGTAAGAATAGTAAATCATTAAGGCTAGCGATCGCTCCTCAGAGTTACTAGGTTAGGAATTACTTGCCTTGGCAGTTGGCTAGGGTAAATGTACATCTTGCGTCGGTTGCAATAACCAGATTTTTTATAGTTTATTGAGAATGTTATCAGCTCCTTGGTAAAGCGATCGCCAACGTTTCGAAATTGACTATGGTCACGACCTAGGAATTATGTCATTAACGCATTACTACCAAAAGTAAAGTTTAATTGCGACAAGACTTCACCTCAATCGAAGAGTGATAATTTATTAATTGAAGCTCACAAGCTTTCCTGGCAGATCCAACAGCCAAAGTCCAAAAGTTAAATTAAGTTAAGAGGTAAAAACGCTGTTTCAATATCTGTCTCGTCAACTAACAGCAACACCCAAATCTAACACTTACATTTCCTCGAAGTAGTTCTTAAATGAGGGCGATGTGACTGATTCTTTAATGACACTGCAAGTGTGATTTGAATCAGTGCAACCCTAGATAGTATTGAAGAAAAGAGAGGAAATAACTAAGCTAGTAGAAATTTGGGTGTTGTTGTTTTAAGTAGACAAATTTTTGCAACATTGTTTGGGCGATCGCACCACTAGCGCCACTGTGCAGAATTTAAAATACTTATATTTTCAGCTTTTGGGTCATTTCAAATAGTTAGTTTATTTGCACCTTGTTGTACTAGAAACTCCAACAGCAGCTTTATTTTATTTGCAAAATTTTGTAGGGTGAGCATTGACCATATATTTGTGTTTCGGTGGGCGATGCCCACCCTACTTCTAACTATCGGTCTACATGGAGGCATACCGATAGTTTAGTTAAACCTCTGGGTTTTTGATTGTGACAGACTCAACCAAAGGAGGTGCGTTAGAACCATCACCCTGTACTTTCTGTTGCTGTTGAGTTTTGGGCGTACCATGCAATTGTGTTGGAGGCTGTGGCGGTTCTGGTTCTGGTCCTAGTGGCTGAGGATGGGAAACATATTGGAATTCGCCTTTACCATCCATTGAGGGACCTTTTGCCCAACGACCTTCAGCACTTTCGGTACCTTCAGAGTGGTTCCAGAATTGATAGGCGAACTCGCGTTTTTCCAATTCTAGTGGGAAAGAACTAGGAACCGGAGTGGTTTCCAATCCAGAACTTTCGAGGTCTTCAATAGCCGCTAACCACTGGTTTTGATGCATGGTATCACGGGCAATCATAAAGCTTAAGGTGTCTTTCACACCACGGTCGTTTGTCATCTCGTACAGACGCACTGCTTGCAAGCGTCCTTGAGACTCGGCATGGAGATTCGACCGGAAATCAGCCAGTAAGTTACCACTAGAAACGATAAAGCGACCGTTCCAGGGATAGCCAACACTATCAGATGGCGTAGCACCTAAACCAGAGACAATGGCGTGTTGGGGATTCATCGCCGCTGCAATTACATCATTAATTACATCGCCTGGTTTAGAACCACCCATAACTGCACCTACTACAGCATCTTTGGCACCTTCTTCCTGTAATCTCAGTGGTGCTTTATCTAAAAGATGAGCGATCGTTGTTGCCAACATTTCAATGTGGCCAATCTCCTCAGTTCCCGTATCTAAGAGCAAATCCCGATACTTGGCAGGTCCTCGGCAGTTCCAACCCTGAAACAGGTATTGCATCATTACTGTCATTTCCCCAAAAGTGCCACCGATGAGTTCTTGAATTTTCATCGCGTAGACTGCATCGGGTTTTTCTGGGGGCTTGAAGTACTGTAATTTCTTAGTGTGGTAAAACATGTTAATTCCTAATTGATGAGACTGATTGATGAGATATTGCTAGGGCAGACAATGTAATTTTTGTCTTGCCTTCTCCTTCTAGGAAACTAATTAAAACTTATGTCTCCATCAGCCTCCAGCCAGATAAAAATATTACAAAAATTCCGATTATTTAAAACCATAGATACACACAAAAAAACACCGATAAATCTAGTTAATTTATCGGTGCGGAACTGTGTTGATTTGCTCTTGAAAGAGGTTGAAATTTTAACGAGAATTTAGTAAGTAGCAGTCAGAATTCAGAAGAAAATTTTTCACAGGTTAAAATCCCCTAATATTGATTCTGAATTCTGCTTTAGTTCTCATCACGCCCATGCACTTGAGCAGGCGGACTAGTGGCCTCAACTGCGGTAAACGCTTCTAAAATTTTATATGTGTGGTTTGATCCTTTAGGAACCACCCAAGAATCCCCAGGCTCTAACAAAATTGTTTGCCCTTCAATATGTAACTCGGCTCGGCCGTTAATTACATAACCGACCGTTTCATACTCACGAGAGGTTGGGGGTTTATCTTCGCTTGGTTGTTCATTTTCCCAAAGACGCATAGCCACAGTCTTGCCAGATGCAAGATACTTCTGACCCAGCTTACCTTTAGGCGAATGGGTAGAGTCTACTTTCTTAACGCTGGTGTCACTCATATTCCATTAATTTCCTTACGGTTTGAGTACAACTTTGATACAGTTATCTTTCTTGTGCTTGAAAATTTCGTAGCCGTGGGGTGCTTGTTCTAGAGGTAGGCGGTGGGTGATGATAAATGAGGGATCGATGTCACCCTTTTGAATATGGTCTAGCAATGGTTTTACATACCTGTGGACGTGAGTCTGTCCCATTTTGAAGGTTAGGCCCTTATTCATAGCAGCACCCATAGGTATTTTGTCCAAAAAGCCGCCGTAGACTCCGGGAATAGATAGGTGACCGCCTTTCCCACAAGCTACAATTGCTTGCCTTAATGCTGTGGGTCGGTCTGTTTCTAGGCGTACTGCTTGCTTTACCTTGTCGTACACCGCCATCGCATCCGTACCGTGTGCTTCCATCCCCACGGCATCAATACAAGCGTCAGGGCCACGACCTCCGGTCATTTCTTTGAGTGCTTCGCCAACATCCATTTCTTCGTAGTTGAGAACTTCGGCTTTGCCGTAGTCTTGAGCCATTTGTAAGCGTTCGGGGATACGGTCAATGGCGATAACTCTTTCTGCACCTAACATGTATGCGCTTCTAATCGCGAATTGTCCGACAGGGCCACAACCCCACACTGCAACGATATCACCGGGTTTAATATGGCAGTTCTCCGCTGCCATGTAACCTGTAGGAAAAACATCAGTTAAAAATAATACTTGCTCATCCGTTAAACCATCGGGAATTTTGAACAAGCCAACATCTGCAAAAGGTACTCTGGCGTATTCTGCTTGACCACCAGCGTAACCACCCAATAAATGTGAGTAACCAAACAGACCTGCTGGTGAATGACCCATTTGCTTTTCTGCTAACCAAGCATTGGGGTTAGAGTTATCGCACAAAGACCACAAATCGCGTTGGCAGAAGAAACAAGAACCACAGGAAATAGTGAAGGGAACAATTACGCGATCGCCTACTTTTACATGTTTAACAGCAGTGCCAAGTTCAACGACTTCCCCCATAAATTCATGCCCAAGGATATCGCCTTTTTGCATTGTGGGGATGTAGCCATCGTAAAGATGCAAATCGGAACCACAAATTGCCGTAGAGGTAATTCTGATAATGGCATCACGCGGGTTTATCAGTTTGGGGTCAGGAACTGTGTCTACCCGCACATCATTGGCTCCATGCCAGCAAACTGCTTTCATAATTATTAATCCTTAGGCTTTAAATTTTTTTGGTTTGTCAGAATTAATATCTTGATTAGTTTTAATTGAGAGACACGAATCATCGCGTCTCTACAATTAGTTAAGAAATTGCTGACAATATCTTGATGTTCAACATCTGAGTATTTTGGTGGGCAATGCCCACCCTACAAGCGTTCTTAGTTATTCTTAGAACCTGGATTGACAACTTCTCCTACTTTGCTTTTAACTGAATTCACAAAGTCTTTTGTAGCTCGAGGAGTGTCTTCATCTAAGTTTAGCTTTTCGCGAATAGTATCAGCACCTTTTTTCAGTTTATTTTGGCTATTCTCAATCTGGTTACTATCAGGGGTGCCTTTGTAGTAAATACCTTCTGGTGTTTTTACGGTATCACCAATCTTGCCTTTATTACCACCATTTTCATAGTATCCTCTATTGCCATAAGATCCTCGATCTTCCCTAGAAAAGCGCCGATCATCATCAAAATTTCGTCTGGGATTATTGCCAGTATTTGGGTTTAGGGTATCTCTGGCTTTTTCTAATATATTCTTGTCACTGCTGGTATTGCCAACGTTATCGGGTGTTCCTTTGTAATAGATACCTTCTGGTGTTTTCACGTCGGCTTGTGCCACCATTCCATTACTGTAGCCGAAACTTTGCATTCCCAAAAACGCCAATCCTAGGAGCAAAACTACCATAATCCGGCGAACAATCACATTCTGTATCCAAGAAAATACACGTGTCATAGACATCCTCCGTTGCATTACAATCTGTTTATTGTTAATAGCTATGAGCTATTTCATGGTTTAAGAACAACTTTGATGCAGTTGTCTTTTTTCTGTTGAAAAATGTGGTAACCGTGGGGTGCTTGTTCTAGCGGTAATTTGTGGGTAACAACAAAAGATGGATCGAGTTTTCCGTCCAAAATAAGTTGTAGCAACAGATGCATATATTTCTGCCCGTGCATTTGCCCCATCCTGAAGGTTAGAGCCTTGTTGATAGCAGCACCGAAGGGCATTTTATCTACAAAGCCACCGTAAACACCCATAATGGAAAGAGTGCCACCTTTACGTGCAGCCACCATCATTTGCCGTAGTACATGGGGACGGTCAGTTTCTAATCTCAGCTTTTGTTTTGTCTGATCGTAGAAGTCTTCTAATCCGACACCATGTGCTTCTAAACCCACTGCATCAATGCAAGCATCGGGGCCACGGCCACCAGTCATCTCTTTCAACGCTTCGCCAGCATCAACTTCTTCGTAGTTGATTGTTTCTGCTTTGGCAAACTTTCTCGCCATTTCTAGACGTTCAGGAAAGCGATCGATCGCAATCACTCTCTCTGCACCCATCATATAGGCGCTAATCATGGCAAACTGTCCAACAGCACCGCAACCCCAAACGGCTACGGTATCACCAGGTTGAATATCGCAGAATTCGGCTCCCATATAACCGGTGGGAATGGCATCGGAGATAAATAGCAGCATCTCGTCCGGTAAGTCGCGAGGAACCTTAACGACACCCACATCTGCAAAAGGTACGCGCACATATTCTGCTTGTGCGCCTGCATAACCACCCAATAGGTGAGAGTAGCCGTAAATTGCTGAGGTGATATTGCCGTATAATTTTTCTTCCATCCAACCTTTGGGATTGGAATTATCGCACAGCGACCACATATCACGCTGGCAATAGTTGCAGTGACCACAGCCAATTGTTGAGGGAACAACGACGCGATCGCCTATTTTTAAATTATGGACTCCACTACCTACATCTACCACCTCCCCCATAAATTCGTGACCAATAATGTCACCTTGTTGCACTGTGGGAATATAGCCACCGTAGATATGTAGATCTGAGCCACATATTGCTGTGGAAGTAATTTTGATAATAGCGTCACGGGGGTTGAGAATTTTCGGATCTGGCACCGTCTCTACCCGCACATCGTTGGCTCCATGCCAGCAAACTGCTTTCATATTGATTAGTCCATAGTCATTAGTCAATGGTCATTAGTCAACAGTCAATGGTCATTAGTCATTGGTCATTGGTGTTTAGTACAAATGACAAAGGACAAATGACAAATGACAAACCCTAATGACTACTGGCGTCCAGAGGGTTGACCTTCTGTGGTAGCGATTTCTCCAGCTTCCATCAGCATCTTGAAGCGACGCAAATCGTCACCAATTTGCTGTTCTGGTTCTTCACCGAAAAGTTTGGCGATCGCCGCACTTAATTGCCCACCAGGGGGGTTATATTCCAGAACAACCTTGACTTCTGTACCGCGATCGCCTGGTGCTTTTTGAAAGCGAATAAAACCCGAGTTATCTACATCTGCATTCGCCACTGAAGCCCAAGAGATAAATTGATTTTCTCGGTCTTCTAAAATATCTGCATCCCATTCCACACTGTTACCCAAAGGTGCATTGGCAATCCAATGAGAACGTGTCTCGTTGTACACCTTCACAGATTTGAGATGCTTCATAAATGTCGGCAAATTCTCAAAGTTGTGCCAAAAGCGGTACAGTTCCTCTACTGGTCTATTTATTGTTACCGTCTTTTCAACTTTGATTGGTTTGTTCATGCCTATCGCTTCCTGTGCTTGCTCAATTGTGCTTTGTTTGGTTACACCTTGATATATCAGACCACCACCAGCCAAAGCCGTTAGCGCACCGCGCAAAGAGCCTTGTCTTAAACCCATGAGCACCATAGCTCCGCCACCGATTAAAGAAGCCCAACGTTCAGTTTCACTGGCTTCACCTTGACCTGTATTTGTTCTATCTCCTGGTGTCGCAGTCACTTTTTTTCCTCCCGATCGCAGTAAGATGACCACTTAAGGCACAAAGACTCTCTTTTGCCTCTATGTTCTTTGCGCGATGGACACTTTCCACTTTGGAAAAATCCCTGCATGAAAGTGTCCTCTGTTGTGGTTCACACACAAATTACATAGCTGTAGCTGCTCCTGTAGTAGGCTTGGGAGGCTTAACCTCTGCGCCTATACTCCCTCGATACAGTCCTACCAATCGTTGTTCGTATGCCAATAAATCTTGGTAAATTTGTTTGAAAATAGCGGTGGCAACTGGATCGGTAAACTGGGCACACAAATTGCCAATATCGCCAATTCCTGTTTGCAAATCGCCTAAAGCGCAACGTATTTGATATACATCATCGCTTCCTGTAAAAGCAGTTTTTACCTTGGCATATTGATCGGCAACATTTGCAGCTAAGGAAGGTTTTTCTCCCAATCTATCGAGGTATGTTTCCAATTTCTCGATATGACGCTGCTTAGTACCGATGAACTCTTGAAACAGCGATCGCGCTTCTGTGTTTGATTCTTTTTCAAGATACTTCTCCAATGCTTCTAAGGAATAACGCTCACCAGCCAGAGCAGTATTCAAGCCTTTAACAATATCTCCTTTAGTTGAGCCACCCCAAGCATCAGCCAGTTTCCACCATTCAGCAGATGTATCTGTTTCGTTTGGTAATGCAGCATCTTTACCACCGTAACCCAGGCGGCTCAAGATAGCTGTGGTGAAAATCGCTAAATCCCCAGGTTCACGGGAAGTAATTAAATTGCCATCAACTACTAGTGGCTCATCTATAAAGTTTGCACCAGCATTGATGATGTCCTTGCGGATAGCCGTAAAACCAGTAATGCGTTTACCTTTGAGTAAATCGCCTTCAATCAAAAGTTGTGGCCCGTGACAAACCGCAGCTACCCATTTTCCTTGTTGCACAGCTTCTTGTACAAAGCGTACTGTGTTAGGGTTGCGCCGCATTCTGTCTGGAGCCATACCTCCGGGAATAACCACCGCATCGTATTCCGCAGCAATTGCTTCTGTGGTAGTGGCATCAGGTTGGATGCTAATTTTGCCTTGTTTACCCTTATATTTCTCATTCATGCGTGAACCGAGGACAACTACCTCCATTCCCGCTTGTTTTAACCCATTGTAAGGAATCGTAAATTCTGAATCCTCGACGCCATTTTCAATGAGGATAGCAACTTTTTTCTTGCCAGAATGATTGTTATGATGTACCATCTGATTTTTCCTGAGTAACTGTAGAATTCAACTACCTAAAATAGACAACAGCTTTGATAATTTATTTCATGAGGCTGGCTATATTCTTTTAGACTAAAATGTAAAATTCTCCATTTTCATAAATCTTGAATTTGTCTACTTTGTTTACTATGAAGGAACTTAGCTAGTTGGTGCGGTAGGAAAAAGTTCTTCATAATCGTGAGAGAAATGTTTATGAAAAGTGGCAAATTTTTCTGGTTTAATTGCATTTTGTAAGACTGCAAAAACGGCCCGCACATGAATCGCGGCAGTTGTTGGTTCAATGTCTTCTTTTTGACTGGCACGAGCAATAAACTCTTGCAAGCTAAAAGATTGACCAGATTCTCCCTGACTTCCTTGTAAATAATTGCTCAGTTCATCAGGTAGCTGTGCAGCTAATTCTTTGGATTCATCAGATCCAATCCGTTCTTTAATTGTTTCCAATGTGGCACGGGTAGCACGTTCTGCCTCTGCACGAGAATTGGATTGGGCTAGGCTTTGTACGTGGGTAATAAACTCGTTGTATTCCACTTTGTACCTCCGTTTTTCCCATAAATGCTGCCTTTTAGCATTCAGGTAGCTGACGATCAATAATCAAATTCAAAAAAAGATAAATTGAATATATCGATAATTTTTTTGAATAAAAATTAATTATGAGCAATAAACTATTAATCAAAACATTTTGTTTATTAACTTATTGCTCATAACTAATAACTTCAACTACACGGGTTTGACCATGAATTCATATTTACCAGAGTATGGTTCAAATAGTAAATTAACTTCGTTCCCAGGGGATAGATTGTTTTATTTCTAAAGTAATACATCGCTAGTTAGACAAGCTTCTGTTAGGAAAAGGTTATGGTGAAGATGCAGAAATGGCTAGAATTATGGCAGAAAAAAATCGTAATGAAGAAATAAACTCTGATGATTTGCCTCAAGCAATTACCGAATCTTACGGCACGGGTGTAAAAGACCTGCCAGGATACAATATCGGTGGGCGCTCCATACAAGCAGAACGACGCGAGTATACAGAAACTAGTCCCGAACTGACTGGTGGGGATGTTGACGCTTATTGGGAAGATGCAGATGCAGTTGGAGATGAAGCGGTTGGTGGTACTGCTCCCACTCCCGATCAAAACGTCACTGAGGAATTAGAAGCAGCAGTTGGGCTAGAAATGGACGATCGCGCTTTTCTCCGCACTAATGATATTTTAGAAGAGCGTGACGATCGCCGTTGGGAGTTAGATCCGATGTCTTCTGAAGATTATCAAGACCGGAAATAGCTCACTGAGAGAAATTAAGTTTCATCAAATGCTCAGAATTCATTACAAATCTTACTCTACCTTTAGATTGATTAAGGGTAGAGTATTTTTACTGCAAGTGATTATACGGTTGTATAAGTATAGACCTACAAATCAATAGGGCTTAACATCCGCTTCTCTTCTGCCCAATCTACATTATTATGAGCATCCTTGTTTTTTTAGTTATTTGTTAAATATATCAAAAATTTATGTGTAATTACTTGTAGACATTTGTAAGTATAACTATTCAAATAAAGCAGAATTTATGCTAAAAGTTTATTTACGAGTTGGTACTGAAACTACAAAAGTTTTAATTGAGAGACTTCTCTCGAAAAATTAGCCAAAAACTAAAGCATTACTAGTTTTTTGGTAAAATTTTTATTTTTGTTAGTGTGGGTTACCTTCAGATGTACAAGCTTTGCAGTTTGACTGTTTATATTACGACTTTTAGCTAGAAGTAGAAAACGAATCTCTTGGTTTCTAGTTGATTTGAGTCACAGATTTTGATAATTTACTCGTTTTTTACCTGAACCAGACTAACAGAAACCTGGCAAATTGAGTTAAGGAACAAAACTCTAATTAGGTTTCGGGTTAATTATTCTTGAATAAGTAGACAAATTTGATTCTGGAATTAGGAGAATCTTGCTTTCTTTGATACTATTCTTCAGCAAACGCTATTTTTGGTATAAATATCCTTCTTCTGTCACTTTCTGGGAGGGCGATCGCGCTTAAGCCTGATGAGGCAATCAATACAAGCTATACTATTAGAAAAAATCGGTCTTATATTTGTTATTAGAAAATAATCGCGCGATGCCTACGGCGCGGCGAAGCCATCGCCTGCTATACAAAAGCTCTAGAATTTAGAAATGGCAAAAGTTTCCGGAGAGTGACACAACAGGGAGATAACAGCGATTAATAATACCTAGGCTAAATATAGGCGAAAATGAAATCTTGACTTATTGTTGCAAAATCCTTGCCTGATGGATGGTCGAGAGTTCTACTCCAGTTTGATTCGGCTTCACATTCTGCATCATGCAGTTCAGGAGCCAATTTTTGGTTTAGGCATTATTGAAGAACTGGCACGTCACGGCTACAAACTCAGTGCTGGAACACTCTACCCAATGCTGCATGATATGGAGCGCAAAGGATATCTGTACTCTGTTGAGGAGCGATTGGGGCGACAAAGCCGACGACTCTACCGGGCTACCGATTTGGGTAAAATGATGTTAGACGACGCCAAACAAAAGGTACGGGAATTATTTGGCGAATTATTCGAGGAGTAGTCAATAAATAATACCAATTCAAATAATGTTTGCGACAAATAAATTCTTTGTAGGGGCACGGCACCCACAATTTTTTGGTATATCAAATTATCTTACTGACGCCGTGCCCCTACTCATCTGTTGCATTCTTTTTTCAAAATGGTATAAGTTGCAGTCAAAGTGATTGTTGGTAGAGGGAATGAGTTGTTAGTTCTTTAGAGTTTATAGGGTAACTAATAATTTTATAATTGCAACTGATTGTGAGGTGTTCAAATGAACTTTAAAAATGCTTGATAAAATTTTAGGGGTTGTTTTGCAACCACCCCTATATTCCCCTCATATTTAGAATTTACTTGTAGCACCCTTAGTGAAAAATATAATTACTCAGAAATATTAACCAAACTTTCAACTGGAGAAGCTGCCAATGTTGGAGCTTTAAACAGACGTGAGTAGAGACTTGATGGTTGCTGGTGAGCAAAAACTGGTAGAACTTGGCGGGCATGAGCAGCTAATTCTACTGCTTTCACATCATAAGTCTGGGTGATTAACTTGGGATAGAAGCCAATACCGATGATGGGAACTAAAAGACAAGCAGTAATAAACAGTTCGCGGGGTTTAACATCAGGGATGAATTTATCGAGATGTAACTCTTCGCTTTGCTTACCGTAGAATACTTGACGCAACATCGACAGTAAGTAAATCGGAGTTAAAATTACGCCCACTGCTGACAGGAGTAAAACTACAACCTTGAAGCTAGAACTGTAAACATCACTGGTGGCGATACCCAGGAACACCATCAATTCACCGACAAAGCCACTCATTCCAGGTAAAGCTAGAGAAGCCATTGAACCAGCTGTAAACAGAGCGAAGGTTCGGGGCATTACCTTACCCATACCGCCCATTTTATCCATCATCAAGGTGTGGGTACGTTCGTAAGTCACACCAGACAGGAAGAACAAGCTAGCAGCAATCAAACCGTGAGAAACCATCTGGAGGACAGCGCCGCTGATTCCGATTTCTGTATAGGAAGCAATCCCAATCAACACAAACCCCATGTGGGCAATTGAAGAGTAAGCCAACCGACGTTTGAGGTTAGTTTGAGCAAAGGCGCAACAAGCACCGTAGACAATGTTCACTACACCCAAGATGGCCAGGACTGGCGCAAAGGTAGCATGGGCATTAGGTAACATTTCAATGTTGAAGCGGATTAGTGCATAACCACCCATCTTGAGCAACACACCAGCCAAAATCATGGAACCAGGTGCAGATGCTTCACCGTGAGCATCAGGTAGCCAAGTATGTAGGGGGAATATTGGTAGTTTCACGCCGAAGGCAATTAAGAAACCTGCGTAAACTAATAGTTCAAAAGCTTGAGAATAATTTTTCATTCCCAGAGTCGCCATGTCAAAGCTGACGGTATCTCCAGAGAATGCCATTGCAAAACCAGCTACCAGGATAAATATTGATGCGGCAGCAGTGTAGATAATAAACTTAGTTGCAGCGTAGCGGCGGTTTTGTCCACCCCAAATCGAAATCAGCAAGTACACAGGTACTAACTCGATTTCCCACATTAAGAAAAACAATAGTAGATCCTGGGCAACAAACACACCAAGCTGGGCGCTATACATTGCCAGCATTAGTCCATAAAATAAACGCGGCTTGTTGGTAACTTTCCAAGCCGCGAATATTGCGAGAGTGTTAATTAAGCCTGTCAGTAACACTAGAGGCATTGATAAGCCGTCAACTGCTACAGACCAATTCAAACCTAACTGCGGTACCCAAGGATAGTTTTCTACAAGTTGGAAGCTTGAATTGTGGAAGTCGTAGTTATGCCAAAAGGCATAAATCATTAGGGCAAAGTCTGCTAGTGCTACTCCCAGACCATACCAGCGGACGGTTTTGCCTTCTTTGTCGGGAATCAGCGGAATGGCTAGGGATGCCATCAGCGGCAAGAGAATTATGGCTGTTAGCCAAGGGATTTCAATAGTGTTCATCACTTTGTTACGATCTGTTTACAATTTTCTTTTAATTGCAGTATATTAACAAATTTGTACTTTTGTAAACGTAATTTATCCCTAGGATGGCAAATCTTAAGATTTTAATAGAGATAAATACTCAGCATTTTTGCCGTCCACCATTCTAATTGTAAAGTTTTGCAACGTCAATATGGGTTGAATATTTCTCTTGGACTGAGATAAAAATCTCGGTTAGAGGCTAGAAGCCAATAAAAAAGGCGGCTTATGCCACCAGTTAAAGCTAGATATTTGCCTTCCTTGAACAAGAACCAACCTATCTTGTAAATAAATGGGGAATTATCTGTGGTGAGTGATTACTCGCAGCATTATTAAGGGGAGTCTTGTGAACTTTTTTCCTAGTCTTGAGGCGGTTGGGGTTAAACAATGCGGTTGACAATTGTCCACACCTCACCATCTGAGCGGACATGGGGAACTGAGATTGTTTTGAACCCAGTAATAAATGGTTTGTAATACACCTGCCAATATATGGGACTGAGGTGATCGGCGCAAGCTTTCAGCAGGCGGATTTCGGTTGCTAGTTCTCCAGCGAGTTGATTAATGCGTTGAGCATGAACCTGCGCCACGCTTCTAGCTTCTTCTAGTTGCTGCTGTAAAGTAAGTTCTTTTGATTCAATTTGCCAACGTGTTAACTCAGACTGTTTTTTTTGGATCTGAAATTCTAAAGCCGCGATCGCATCATCAATTCCTTTGAGTTCCACAGCTAAATGGGAATTTTCCCGAGCAAAGCGACGGTAAGCTTCAGCTATGACGATGGGTGAATCATTCTCGCTCGACACCACATTATTAATAGTAAGGGCAGCACGTTCTTGGTGGAGAGCCTGAATTTGTTGGCTAAGTGCTGCTATTTCTGCTTGAATCTGCTGCATAATTCCTGTTTATCCTTCTTTAAGGCTTCTCGCGCCTTGGTTATCCAGAGAAAGCGATCGCACAACAGCTGTAATTCCTTCTTCTCGCCAAGCAGCTCGCATCGCCGCTTCTACAGATTGGGAATGTTCTGCATCCGCTAAAGCCAACAGTGTCGGTCCTGCACCACTAATCACCATGCCATAAGCACCAGCAGCAACAGCAGCCATATTCACAGCATCGTAACCAGGAATCAAAGCTTTGCGATAGGGTTGATGTAACTTATCTTGTAAAGCTGTCTTTAACCATTCTCCCTTACCAGATGCCAAGCCACGCAACAACAAACCCAAATGAGCCGTATTGAAAATTGCATCAGCACGACTTACCTCAGTTGGGAGAACTCGCCGCGCCTCTGAAGTCGAAAGTTCAAAATCAGGAATCGCCACCACTGGTACAACATTTTCATGCCAAGGTACATCACAAATTTCCCAACCTGCGCCACTGCTAGCAGCCAGACGACATCCACCCAATAAAGCGGGAACGACATTATCAGGATGTCCTTCCATTGCGATCGCTAATTCCATCACCTGCAACTGCGAGAGAGGTTCCCCAGCCAGTTGATTAGCCGCAACCAACCCACCTACAATTGCTGTAGCCGAACTACCTAAACCCCGCGCCAATGGTACACCTAGCTGAATCTCAATTTTTACGGTTGGTGGTATCTGCTCTATATAGTGATAGAACTTCACAAACGCCTGATAGAGAAGATTACTCTCATCAGTTTGTACCCCTTCAGCTTCTTCACCCGTCACATGAATAATTAACCCGCCTTCATCCAAGCGAGTAAACTCAAACTTGTTAGACAGCGTTAAAGCTGCGCCAATGCAGTCAAAACCAGGCCCCAAATTAGCAGTAGTGGCGGGAACAGTAACAGTGACACCAGAAACAACAGACATCTGCAAATCTCACTAATCAATCAACCAGCATCCCATGTAAATGATTGATTTGCTCATTTTTTGTCATTAGTCATTATTTATATCTCCGCGTCCCAGTGTCCCCCTGTCTCGTCGTCCTCCTTTCCCCCCACACTCCCCACCCTCTCCCACACTCCCTTGCCCCTACTCCCTCATCCCCATTCCCCCGAAAAATCAATCAAACGGTCGTTCGTAGAGATAAAGTAGCGCTTCGCCAAAAGTCTTACCATCGGGACGTGTCACCTCTAGATAAGCATTAATAGAATTGCTAGGGCCACCACCGTCTCGGTAAATTAAATACGTGTAGCCATTATTTTTAAAGATTAATTGCGCTGCGTCATCTTCATCATGGCTGGTGATTGTCAGACTACTTTTGCCATTCTTTGCACGACTCAAATAATATTTAGGTAGTCTGGGATTATTTTCTTTAGTACAAATTTCTACCTGGTAATTCGTACTTTCCGCATAAGCATATAATTTAGAATTAGCAGGACAAGCTTTAAACATCCGAGTTTGTTTAAACTGTTGTATAGGTTGCCGAATCGTCACTTTACCTGTTTGAGGTAGCGACGTAGAAAAGCCGTAATCGCGCAAATAATTGGGATTATCTGGGTCTGGTTTAAATTTTGCTTTATTTTGAGCCGCTTGAACCTGATTTTTTGAGGATAATGTAGAAATTTGATTTTGATGCACATTACTGATGTGGGATGCGCTAAAACCGTAAGCACCAAGTATCAAAAACAGACTAGCTCCGAGAAAAGGTAATTTTTTCATTAGCTGAGGTTCAAAAAAGAAATCAGATTTTTAACTCCATGAGTCAAGTTCAGTATTCCGCATTTTCTCATTATGTCCGACTGTTCAAACACCCTCTAAGCTTGACTTTATCCAAAATTAAGAACTCGGTTTTCCTGATCCAGCAAAAACCCTGGCTTTTTGGCAAATACTTTTTCCATGTGACTGATTTGCCATCAAGTTCAAAAACTGCAATGGTTTCAGCGTCGGCTTTTAGATTTCGTAAATATGGATAAAGTCGAGCTAAAGACCTTCTCGTAAACCGATCGCAATTTTACTGTGTTGTTCAATTTGTCCCATGACTTGTTTTGCCCGTTGAATTACCACGGCTGGTAAACCTGCTAACCGTCCCGCTTCAATACCGTAGGATTTATCAGCGCCTCCCGGTTGGACTTGGTGTAAAAAGATAATTTGGTCGGGTAACTCTTTCACTGTCACTTGATAATTAGCCACATTCGCTAACATCCCTGCTAGTTCATTCAACTCATGGTAATGCGTGGCAAAGATTGTGCGGGAGCAAATATCGGTTGCGAGATACTCAGCCACTGCCCAAGCTATAGATAGCCCATCAAATGTTGCCGTTCCCCGCCCAATTTCATCTAATAACACCAGAGATCGTGACGTGGCATGATTGAGAATATTCGCAGTTTCATTCATCTCCACCATAAAGGTAGATTGACCCGTGGCTAAGTCATCCACTGCACCCACACGAGTGAAAATGCGATCGCATATTCCCAACTTCGCAAACCTAGCTGGTACAAAACTCCCCGTTTGCGCCATTAACTGAATCAATCCCACCTGACGCAAATAACAACTCTTACCACTGGCATTTGGCCCGGTGAGGATAATTAAGTCAGGGTGGTCATTTGTCATTTGTCCCTTGTCATTTGTTAATGACTCTTGACCCAACTGCGTGGAATTCGGTACAAAAAACCCCGCAGGTAAAGACTGTTCCACTACTGGATGTCGCCCATCGACAATTGCTATTTCCCGTCCTGGCAGTATTTCCGGACGACAGTAACCTTGCTGCGCCGCCAACTCCGCTAAACCACACAACACATCCGCGGCCGCCACCGCGCGAGAAAGATTGCGAATTACCTCCGCCTGTTCTCCGACGTCTTCCCGCAAGGCGACAAAAACCTCATATTCCAACTGATTTAAATCATCACGTGCTGAAAGAATCCGCGCTTCTCGTTCTTTCAATTCTGGTGTAATGTAACGTTCCTCATTTGTCAGCGTTTGCTTGCGGATGTAATTAGCAGGTACTTGGTCAGATTTGGCACGGGAAATACTAATGTAGTAACCAAAAGTTTTATTAAATCCTACCTTCAGCGTCGGGATTCCTGTTCTTGCTCTCTCATCAACTTCTAAATTAGCAATCCACTGCTGATCTGCTTCTACAGTTGCCTTTCTCTCATCCAATAGAGTATTTACACCAGGACGAATCAAGCCGCCTTCTTTAATATGTATGGGTGGTGACTCTACAATATGGGCGTGTAATTTTTGTGCCAAATCTTCTAATATCGCTGGCACTTTCTGCAAAGCCTTCAAGAAGGGAGAATGGGCTTCAGCTACTAACTCGGATAATTCCGGTAAACGTGATAGAGAATCCGCCAAAGCTACTAAATCTTTAGCGTTAGCGGTACCAGAACCAGCCCTCCCTGTTAAGCGTTCCAGGTCATAAATTTGACGTAGTAACTGCCGCAAGTCTTGACGTAACGCCGTATTTTCTACCAATTCTTGAATGGTATCTTGCCTTGAGCGAATGCCTTTAATATCGATAAGCGGTTGTAGTAACCATCGGCGTAAAGCACGCCCACCCATCGCTGTGCTAGTTCTATCTAATGCCCAAAGCAGGGAACCGTGAAAAGTGCCATCACGTACAGTTTGGGTAATTTCCAAGTTACGGCGGGTTTGATGATCAACAATTAGATAGTCAGTGACGGTATAGGTGCGTAACAACTGGAGAGGAACTTGGTTTTCTTTTTGTGTATCTTCCAAGTATTGGAGTAGACCACCAGCAGCGCGGACGGCAAGGGGGAGGTGTTCGCAACCAAGACCTTCGAGCGATCGCACTTTAAATTTCTGCAATAATCTACTTCTTGCTTCCCCTTGCGAAAATGGCACTTGCGATCGCAAACTATAACAAAATGCTGGGGGTAAACATTGGGGTAGATGGGGCGAAGTTTCTCCCGGACGCAGTAAAGTACCTAAATCGGGAGCATTGGTAGGAAACAGCACTTCCGAAGGCTGCAAGCGCATTAATTCTTGGGTAAGGTGTTCTAAATCACTACCTTGAGTTGTAAGAAATTCTCCTGTAGATATATCTGCATAAGCCAGCCCCCAATGATTAGCCGCAATTACCACAGCAGCTAAGTAATTATTGCGACTTGCTTTTAGCATTCCCTCTTCTAGCAAAGTCCCAGGGGTGAGGATGCGCGTTACCTCGCGCCGTACTAAACCCACAGCTTCGGACGCATCTTCTACTTGATCGCAAATTACAACAGCGTAGCCTTTTTCCACCAGTTGGGTAGTGTAGCGTTCCCAAGCGTGGTGTGGTACACCTGTCATCGCCACACGACCAACTTCGCCGCCGTGTTTGCTAGTCAGAACCAATTCCAGTTCCCGAGATACAGTTACAGCATCTTGAAAAAAAGTTTCAAAGAAATCGCCCACCCGATACAGCAATAGCGCATGAGGATACTTATCCTTCATTTCTACATAATGCTGATACATCTTACTCAGCCTGCTGCGGTCTACCAGTCGCGTGTTAGCATGAGGCGCAGTCGGATGATTGGGTTCCGTTGGCTGAATTTCAAAGTCAGAAGCGGTCATAAATGCTAGGAGTTACGCACGGAAAAGCCACAGGATCTGATGATAACTTGATTGATACTTGAATTGCGATCGCTCAAAGTTTTTTCATCCTTTGCCAACTTTGCTGAGGTGTGGCTGGTATCACGGTTGATTTTTCCTGAAAACCGGAAGTTGATGATATTTGCCGTCAATAAACATTAGCCCTAGTTGACAGCAGTATAAGATACCCTAATATCAATAATTTCCCACCTTTGCTGTGATTTTGGCGAGTCATCAGGGAATTATAAGTTTGTAACGTTTGATTAACTTTGCAATTATTGCAATTGTTATTTGGGTTGTTACTAGAAATCTTACTTCAACAGTAAAGGATTGAAAGTATGCAGGCTATGCATAGCATGACAAGTGCTAATGAGTTGAACTTGCAATTAGAATCAACTTTGCAAGAATTACCACTGTGGTCAGTTTACGTTGAGGTAAAGAGTCTAGTTAACGATCTAACTACACTTTTTAAGCAAGAGCCTTTACTACCAGGAATTATCCTGACTAAAAATCATAAATATCAAGGAATGATTTCGCGGCAAAGATTTTTTGAACATATGAGCCGCCCCTATAGTTTGTCACTATTTGCTACACGTCCTATCGAAAATCTAATTAACTTTCTCCAGCCAGAGGTATGCATAGTTTCTGAGGAGATGCGGATTGTAGATGCAATCCAAATAGCATTACAGCGAGTACCACAACTTGTTTATGAGCCGATTCTGGTCAAAACTAACTCGGGTAATTATCAGCTAGTCGATTTTCATCAGTTGCTGAATTCTATGAAGGTGGGTACCGAACGTATCCACGAGATAGTTCTTGCTTTACGGAATTTCTCTCGTCTTGATGAATCCGAGAAAAAAAGAGTTGATATTCATGAAGGAATTGATAGCACTCTACTACTATTACAAAGCCGCTTGAAAAATCAGCAAACTGGTCAAATAATTACCATTGTTAAAGAGTATGAAAAACTTCCTTTAGTTGAATGCTATCCCAGTCTAATCAATCAGGCATTTATGAATATTCTGGCAAATGCTATTGATGCTATTTTTAACAATTATGATTGCTCAGGTTTAAGTTGTAGTTTACCACCTTCACCTCAAAAATATCCTCTAATTCGGATTCGTACCGAACTCATAGATGATAACCATGTAATTATTCGCATTGCCGATAATGGTTTGGGAATACCCAAGGATATACAAAAACGATTATTTGACCCTTTCTTCACTACTAAAAGCGTCGGTAAAGGCACAGGATTAGGGCTATCTATCAGCTATCAAATTGTTGTAGATAAACATGGCGGTCAATTGCAATGCATATCTGCGCTAGGAGAAGGCACTGAGTTTATGATTAAAATTCCTGTTCAACTTGATTCGTGACTAGCCGCGTGACTAGCCGATCGCATTTCAAATTTTGAATTGCTTAGTCACCCACCTCAACAGGAGAAGGGTGTTTGATATTGTCATTAGATACAATTACGTGGCTAAATGCTCCATCACGCCAGCTATCTACTATGTCTTTGATAAAGCTGGCAATAGGTATAGCAATTAATAAACCTAACACGCCTCCTAATTTAGCTCCTATTAATAAGGAAATTACTACCCATACAGGATTTAAGCCAGTCAAATTTCCCAAAATCCGAGGCGCAATAAAATTAGCATTCACTTGGTCAATCGCTATAGCTGTACCTAATACTTCTACTCCTAACCAAATGTTTTGCAAAGCTACCAAAAAACTTACTATAGTGATGCCTATTCCCGTACCAAAAGGAAAGAGTGAGAAAAAGCCAATACCAATTCCAAAAAGTAGCGCTAAGGGAACTTGTAGCGTCAAAAATGCCAATGTAATCGCTGAACCTAACACAGCACCCAACGTCGCTTGGCCAATAAAATAATTATGAAAATCCTCTCGCAGTAATTCCCGTACTTTTGGGCCAATGTGAGGAGGTAACCACTGAAAAACTCCATCCCACAGGCGATCGCCGTTTAATACCATATAGACAGTCAGCACCACTGTCAACAACACATTCACCACAACACCGATAGTATCGAAAGCAACAGAAAGAATTCTGCCAGTGAAAGATTGAAGTTGGTTAGACAATCTCTCTAATATTTGGGTAGCTAAACCAGTTAAATTTACAGGAAGTTGTTGTGTCGCTGCCCAATTTTGGAAAACTTGGATTTGTTGACTGGCAGAATCAATCCAATAGGGAAGAATGTTAGCTAATTCATTCAACTGCTGTATAATCAGCGGAACTAAGGTAATACCTAAAGCCACTAAAATCACCACAGTCAAAAGTAAAACTACCACAATAGCTAGATTGTGTTTTACCCCACGTTCTTGAAGAAATTGAATTGGATAGTTCAACACAAAAGCTAGTAAGATGGCGGCAGCAAAAATACTTACTAGTGGTTGAAAATACTGTACAACCTGGAGTAATAGCCAACCGTTGAGAATGGCAATGGGAAATGCCAATCCTATACTTAACCATCGCGGCAGTTTGTTGATTGATTGCATGAGTAGTAACTCCACAAAAGGCTCTAAATTTATTTTTGCTTCTGGGGATTGGGGACTGGACGAAGGAGAAGGGGAAGCAGGTGGGTAGGGAAGACAGGGAAGAAATAACTAATCATTCTTAACTATTGCCTTTTGCCTTTTGACCAATGACAACCCTGACTGGTAGTTTCAGTGTGCCAACCTACTTAACGCTTATGAATGTTGATTGCTGTCCAGAAAATCCAGCATAATTCGCTGATGCATAGGCCCCAAAGGTCTAATTTCCCCAGCATTTTGCGAATAACAGTTACCTTGGCGAATATCTTCTGGTGTTAAGAAAGCCATGTCCCAGCCTTCATTTAAAACCAGTTGCTCGAAACTTACCAAAAGTGGTGCATGGAAGACATGACGGATAACTGTGTCATCCCAATAACAGCAAAATTCAGAAAATGCTGGAAAATCATAGCCAATTTCTTCTAAAATTTCTCGCTTGACAGCAATATCTGGGCTTTCTCCCAACTCAAGATGTCCGCCAAACAGCGCCCAGTAACCCGGGTAAATAATACTGGGGATATTATCCCGCAGTTGCATAAGAAACTTGTTTTCTTGGTAGAGAATTGCGATCGCAACCTGTACCTGATGATTTTTCATAAATTTTTATCTAGCTATTTAAGATAATTATTAAGAATCTTCTTCTACATATACTTCTCCCAACTCTTGACCCGCCAAGGGTATGCTTTGATAGCGAACTTTGCCTTTAATTACAACTTGCTCTCCTTTTGCCAACTTATTTTGATGAGTAACAACCCAGATTTTGCCTGTTGAGTCATCGATTTGATACGCCCACCGTTTCACAAGGGGCACTTGCCTTTCTACTTTACCTTGGATGTAAACTGTAGCCTGTTTGTTTTGTTCTGGCTTAATTTCCCGAATCGGAGTGACATTACTACCCGTGAATTTACCGAGGTTTAAGCCAGGCTGTGTCAAGTTACCACAACTACAGAGTCCCAGCATCAGTAGCAAGAAGAATCCTAGGCGATAGGGAAAAATGCTGTAAGTTTGAGAAAATTTTTGCATTAGTGTTTGTTTGTCATTGAGCATTGGTCAACAGTCCAGAGTCCAGGGTCAAAAGGCAATAGGCAATAGTCATGAATGATTTCTCCTCATCTTCCTTGTCTCCCCACCCTCTCCCACACTCCCTCATCCCCCCACATCCCTATTTGAGATGATGCAGTTGATCTGAGAAGATTAAACAATATAGTTCTGCTGTTTGAGCGACGCTACGGCATAAAATAGCAAAACCATCATAGTCAATAGCCAAGGTTGACTGATGACTGTTGACTCCGCTACAGACGGCTAGATGTTGGACTTTGAACTCAAAGCGAATATAGCTAGAAATTCTCATGGAAACAAAAACTGCCAAACTTCTTGATGGTAAAGCTTTAGCTGAAAAAATTCACCAAAAACTTCTAGAGCGCATTACAGAGTTACAACCACAAATTGGGCGTCCCCCTGGTTTAGCAGTATTGATGGTTGGCGACAATCCAGCATCGGCTGCTTATGTACGTAATAAAGAGCGAGCCTGCGCTAAAGTGGGTATTGCTTCTTTTGGCAAGCATTTTCCTACTGAAACTACCCAAGCAGAACTAGAAGATGTAATTGCTGCACTCAATCAAGATGAACAGGTAGATGGCATTCTTGTGCAGTTACCTCTACCTAAACACTTGGACGCTGTTAGGTTGCTCAATCAAATTGATCCAGATAAAGACGCTGATGGACTGCACCCAGTAAATTTAGGGCGACTGGTGCGCCAAGAAACAGGTTTACGCAGTTGTACCCCAGCTGGTGTGATGCGGCTGTTGGAAGAATATAAAATTCCCTTGTCAGGAAAACAAGCAGTGGTAGTGGGACGTAGTATTTTAGTGGGTAAACCCATGGCATTGATGCTTCTGGAAGCTGATGCGACTGTGACCATTGCCCACTCGCGATCGCACGACTTAAAAGCCATCACCCAAAATGCCGATATTCTGATTGCAGCAGTAGGTCTTCCGGGATTGATTACCTCAGAAATGGTGAAACAGGACGCTGTTGTGGTAGATGTGGGGATGAATCGCGTCACCGATGCCAGTGGTAAAAGTCGTTTAGTCGGCGATGTCCACTGGGAATCAACAGCTGGCGTGGCGGAGTTTCTCACCCCAGTTCCTGGCGGTGTTGGTCCTATGACTGTCGCTATGTTGTTGCAAAATACATTTGCCAGCTATTTAAGACGGTATGGAGTTAAGAGTGATGGATGATAATTTGCGATCGCATTTCGTTCTCTTTTGTGCTTATTGAATAGCGATCGCGCACGATATTATTAATCCTCTGGGCATAGTGATTCTTTCAGCTCCAAAGCCCCTTAAAATTGTGACGTATATGACAAAAATACCAAAATTTCAGGAATTTTAAGAATGGTAGCAACTGATAAGTTTCAAAAGACGCCAGAGACAACCAAGTTCAACCTATCAGCTTATCTCAAAGAGCGACAACAGCTTTGTGATACCGCTTTGGATCGGGCGATCCCCATCGTTTATCCAGAAAAAATTTATGAAGCAATGCGCTACTCTCTGTTAGCTGGTGGTAAGCGTGTACGTCCCATCCTTTGCCTTGCTACCTGTGAAATGACTGGAGGCACAATCGAGATGGCCATGCCAACAGCTTGTGCTCTGGAGATGATCCACACGATGTCATTGATTCACGATGACCTGCCAGCGATGGATAATGACGATTACCGTCGGGGTAAGCTCACAAATCATAAGATTTATGGCGAGGATATCGCAATTTTAGCTGGAGATGGCTTATTAGCTTATGCTTTTGAGTTTGTTGCCACCCAGACGCCCCAAAATGTGGCTAGAGATAGGGTATTGCAGGTAGTGGCCCGTCTCGGCAGGGCATTAGGAGCTGCTGGCTTGGTTGGCGGTCAAGTGGTCGATCTCGAATCGGAAGGTAAATTAGATACTTCCCTAGAAACGTTGAATTTCATTCACAATCACAAAACAGCTGCACTTTTAGAGGCTTGTGTTGTTTGTGGTGGAATCTTAACAGGAGTATCTTCTGAAGATTTGCAAAGACTAACTCGGTATGCTCAGAATATTGGTCTGGCATTCCAAATTGTGGACGATATCTTAGATATCACTGCTACTCAAGAACAATTAGGCAAAACTGCTGGCAAGGATCTCAAAGCGCAGAAAGTAACTTATCCCAGCTTGTGGGGAATTGAAGAATCGCGCTCCAAAGCTCAACAGCTAATTGAGGCAGCTTGTGCGGAATTAGATACATTTGGAGAACAAGCACAACCCCTAAAAGCGATCGCTCATTTTATTATCAGTCGCAATCACTAAGTCAACCCCTACGGGGAATTCATACCAATTTTGGATTCTGCCCACATACTCGCCCGTAGGGTAGCTTGTTTTTAAACACCAGAACTTAGCTGATTTTGACTGGGAGCCTAGCGACGGTCAATTGGGGATTTTGGATTTCGTTGGGTCGCATCTAAAGGTTTCCAAAAAAAACAACTGCTGCTAATATTTACTAACTTCGCCAAAATACCATGCAGGACATAGGCAACATCTTAGACAACCGGGTGCTGCTGGTTGCTCTGGTAGCTTGTTTGATTGCTCAATCTCTAAAGCTCGTCATCGAGCTAATCAAAAATCGCAAACTAAATGTACGTGTTTTAGTGACCACTGGAGGTATGCCCAGTGCCCATTCGGCTCTAGTTACATCTCTAGCCACAGGTGTAGGGCAAACTCTCGGCTGGGCATCTCCTGATTTTGCCCTGGCTACGATTTTTGCCATCATTGTCATGTATGATGCCGCTGGAGTGCGCCAAGCCGCTGGAAAGCAAGCTCGAATTCTTAATCAAATGATTGATGAATTATTTGATGAAAAACATGACTTTAGCCAAGACCGCCTCAAAGAATTGCTGGGACACACACCAGTTCAAGTCATCGCTGGGTCGGCTTTAGGTATAACCATCTCTTTGTTAGCGAGGTCTTTCTTAGCCACTAGCTTATAGTGCAGGAAGGTAGTCCTGATGAAAAAGTAGGGGAATAGGGAAAGGAGGGCATGAAGGACAAGGAGGAATTAATACCTTGCCTTTTGACTGTTACCTATGAGTAACTACTGTGAACGCACATTTGACCGCAATAGCATCACCTTACGACTATCTACTAGATAGGCAACAAAGCCGCGTTCGTTGAGCTTTTGCAATGTGCTGTATGCTTCTTTTTGGTTAGTGGTGTAAACCGCCAGTAAGTAAGGGCGTTGTCCGTAAGAAGCAAAACCTACATCGCCTCCTACCGCTTGTTCTACATTAGAGACAAGTTCTGGGCGGTTGAAATAATCTACTAATACAGCATAGCCTACTCCCAAGGCTTGAGGATTATAGGTTACTGCTTGAGGTTGTTGCACATCTGCCGGTCTAGTGGTAATGATACCAGACAACCCAACAATATTGTTGATGTATCTCGCCCAACGATTGGCATCGTCAATTTTATTAAACCCCCCTATCCGCGTTACTGTCTCTGTTAAGTATTGACAGGTCGTGCTTTTGAGTTCAGGAGGTAAGGCATTGCGCAGTTGCTTCTGATTATCTGCTGTGGGACTAACTATCAATAAAAGATACTCACCAGCACTAGGAGGCTGACAAACTGGAAGAGCTTGTTGAGCGGTAACAGAACTCATACCACCCATCAACCCTGCGATCGCTAATACTACAGCATGTGGTAAATTCGGAAATCTCTGCACAACAGTCTCAGACATAAATAGGATGTTTTTAAAAGATTTCATCAAAATATATTTTGTTCCCCCAAATGGGAACCAAGGGAGCAGGGAGCAGGGGGACAAGGAGTCACAGGGACGGGGAGACGTGGGGAAATAATAAATGACAAATGACCAATGACCAATGACAAATGACTATTGCCCCAGATCCAAACTTCATGAGTGATATTTATGTCTATCCACCTAATGAACAGTATATTAGGATACGGTAGCTAGAGATGCTATAGGATCGGAAATTGTCTGGGAAGGAGCTTGGAATTCTCCTGTGATGACATACTCTAACCGCAGTTTTAGCCAAGTAATAAATTGCTGATTGGTAGAAATAATTGCTGCAGATGGTTGAGGACACTTGGCTTTAATCTCTGCCATTTCTGGTGCTTCTAAAAAAGCTGGCTGTTTAACCAACCAAAAATCAATTTCTTTTTCTTGTTCGTGATAGTGACGAGTACGTTCCTTGAGAACCTCTTCTATAGGTTCTTCCTGTAACAAAAATTTTTGACTTGTCAATACGTAATAGTATGTTTGCATTTTCATCCTGTGGTTGTTAATGATTAATCCCAGGGTACAGTGTATACGCTGTACCCTGAAAAATTAACTCTTCTTGACTTTTTTAAACCAAGAACTGAAGGGACAAGCACTTCCTTTGTTGTCACTAATTGGCAGCTTGCCGCCAGCTGTTAGTTTTTCTAAAAACAGCGTATTGTCAAAGTAGTGTTCCAAAGAAATTATCTGCAAGTCATCGGTAACTCTAGCAATGCTCATGCCAATAATTTCTACTGTCTCTCCAGTTGGTGCAAACTCTTTATATGCACCATTAAAATCTCCCCAGTGTCGCCACTTGAATGTCACATTTGGTGGACCTGAGAACACTTCCAGAACTTCCCAAGGAAATCCTTGGGGAAATGTTGTATGGAAGATTTCACCCGATGATTCAAAGCTTTCAGCAGATGCTTTGGTAGAGTCGAGGGCGGGTATTATCCCGCGCCCCTCTCTGTTAAATCTGGGCGTGCGACTTTCATCGCACCCAGCTTCCGATGTTCTTAGCTAGCGCTTTTGCTCATGTGTTTGTAATCGTGGCAACTCTCATGAATTGCTTCAAGATTATTTTTCTTCCAGTTGGAGTGATTTCCGTCGATGTGATGCAGGTGAACCCGTTCCTCATCGATGAATTTTAACCCGCAGGATGCACATTTATGGTTTTGCATCTTAAGAGCTTTAGAGGTTTCGCCATCATAGAGTTTACTGTTGCGTTCGCTCCAGTAGGCTGTGTCTCCGTCATAGGGGGATTTTGTTCCTTTGACTATGGCGTGTTTGTGTTCGGAGTAGGAAACTGCTGGAAATGCCTTGTCCAGTAATTTTTTGCTGGAGTAGCGGTTTTGATTGGTTTCCTTGTTGAATACCTTGTAGGCTCTTGTTTCGATGTGGTACAAGGAGTTCCTGGAACCGTCCATCTTGCAGAACTTATGGTAATTTCTCCAACCTCTAACTACCGGGGCTAATTCAAGAGCCTTTGTGGTAGCACCATAATTCGAGTTGTTGACGATGTGTTTTACTTTCTTACGGAGCGCTTTGAAGTTGTCCACTGAGGGAGTGCTTCTGAACTTTCCGTTTTTCTGGACTTTAAAGTGCCAGCCGAGGAAATCAAACCCATCTGTCGCGGCGGTAATTTTGGTTTTCTTTTGGCTTACATTCATTCCGCGTTTGCGGAGGAACTCGCTGATTCTTTCAAGTATCTCTGTTGCATCATCTACGGGTCGAAGTATAATAACCATGTCGTCTGCGTATCGGACTGATGGCTCGGTGATATCACTGGCTGATGTTTTGTCAGTGATTCTCTGTCCTTGATTCATATGGTATCTGTGTATACTCTCAATCCCGTTAAGCGCGATGTTAGCTAGCAGAGGGCTGACCACTCCCCCTTGGGGTGTCCCTTGTTCGGGGAATTCTGGGTTGACTCCAGCCTTGAGGCATCGGAAGATGCCGAGTTTTAAGCCTTTGGGGGCAATGAGTTCGTCCATTATTGCTGAGTGGTTAATCCTATCGAAGCACTTCTCAATATCGAGTTCGATTACCCGCTTTTTTATTCCGTTCGCTTTGGAATTAAGGTTCAAGTAGATGTATTTTTGTGCATCATGGGCAGAACGCCCAGTTCTGAACCCATAACTCCTGGCGTGGAAAGTGGCTTCGTGTGCTGGTTCGAGTGCGTACTTTGCGATAGCTTGCCAAGCCCTATCCGCGATGGTAGGTATCTTAAGCGTTCTGGTAGTCCCGTCCTTTTTGGGGATGGGGATTTCCCGTAGTCCTTGATGCTTCCAATTTCCACTATTCATTTTTAGTAGTTCTTCAAGTTTGAAGCGTTCCATGAATGAGAGGGATTTCTTCCCATCAATACCCGCCGTCTTTTTACCAGCATTTAACTGAGATACTTGTCTTATTGCAAGAAATCGAGCCGAGGTGGATTTTAAAATGAGCTTTTGGAGTGACCGCGCTTTCCGCTTGTCTCCAACTTGAACAGCTTTAAATACGCGCTTTTGAAGGCGGAAAAGATTTCGGCGGAATTTCTTCCACGGTAGGGCTTTCCAAGATTCACTAGTTCTGTAACTGTGTCTAATCATTTTCTCTTCTGGAGTTTGTATTCTCTGAACACCTCAGTCCAATTACGGACTGTCCTACCCTAACTGTGGGGATTCCTCCTCTCGTCTGGTCTACCTGAGATTCGACTGTCTCAAGACCCACAATTAGTTTTTATTCGTTCCCTCGGAGAGATTGATGAGCCACTGCGTTGCCGGGGTTTCCCCGGTTGAAGCATGTGGCGTTGTTCCGTTAGATGTAGCCAATTCGACTACTGGATTCCCTAGACTCTTGCCGCTACTCCATTACATGTTCGGCGGGAATGAACTCCAGTGGGGTCAGGGATTTTGCGTTGCGCCCTTGCCTCCAGATAAGTCGCTTTTCTAGGCTCTGTTTCATCATAGGAACTCCCTGTTAGCGCCAGTGTCAACCCGCAACGGTCGTCTGGTTGCGCCCTGTTCCCAGCTTCACTCTACAAGAACCGAGCTTGTTCGGTGTGT
>NZ_MTAV01000011.1 GCF_002154695.1 Nostoc sp. T09 | reverse complement strand
GGGAAGAAGGAATAAAACTGTACTGAGTTTTTTTCAAAAATCAAATATGAGTCCTATAGTTGGGAAAATTATGTCGGGAAGAGGAAGAGCCTTATGCTTATTTCGGGTATAGTAATTTACTTATAGATAGATAAATTTTGTTAAATTAATTTTAACGTGTAGTAATTCTACAGTTATGTGACTCGAGCTAAATGTTTCTCAAGATTATGATTAGCCTCTAGCCTACTGAGAATAGGCGCAAAATTCAGTTTTATCGCTAGGAGTAATAAGGCAATGGGACCGATGTTTATTACTGCCGATGATTGGCTACATATAGCATTCAGACTGACTCTGGCATTGATAGTAGGCTGCATGATTGGATTGAACCGTCAGCAAGGAGGTAGACCAGCAGGAATGAGAACATTTATGTTGGTAAGTATGGGAGCAGCACTATTTGTGATGATACCGTTGCAGGCTGAAGGCGACAGTCCCTATGCAGCTACCAATGCATTGAGTCGCACAATTCAAGGTGTAGCTACTGGTGTGGGATTTCTCGGTGCTGGATTGATTCTGCAAGAGTCTCCAAGAAAATCTACTGTGCCAAAAGTCCGCGGCTTAACTACAGCCGCCTGTGTCTGGACTGCGGCGGGATTGGGAGCAGCGATAGGCTGCGGTTTGTGGCAAATGGGATTATTGGGAGGGGTACTAACCCTAATAACCCTGAGTGGAGTTAAACGACTCAATCGCTCATTTTTTAGCCAGGGAGGTCACAATAAAAAAGAAAATACTGCGGATGAAGACGATGATTAATATCAAATTAAACTTCGCCCAAATTGAGAACTGAAGTTTTTCAAAAGGGAACAGGGAACGGGGAACGGGGAACAGTATAGGATTTGGGAGCAAACCCCTATCAAGAAAAAACTATGGTTTTCAAAGTAGACGCGGTTTAGTATAGGTGCGTAGATGCAAAGCAATTTGTCGTCAGACATCACTTGTCGATGTATTCCCAAAATATTAAGTAAAATCAACCATTAAGTAAATGCTCGGGTACAACCCTCTCCACTAAAATTGAGGCAGAATTGGCATCTGTCTTTGAGGAACTGAGTAACTCTGACTGTGCAGTATTGCAAGTTGAGAGCCAACAGCTTCTCAAAAAAGACTTGACAGAAAAATAAGGAGAGGGATCTGTGACGGAGGAAAGCAAAGCAACTGAAGCGCAAATCACTGAAACAACGGTGAATAGAACTAGTGACATAGCTTGCTTGCCGCCTGTTGCAGCACCTGAATACTGGGAAAGCATTCTCACAAGCATCAGTGACGGTTTTTGGGTACTAGATCGTGAGTGGCGTTGTACTTACATTAATGAGCCACAGGCAAAAATGTTAGGAATGCCTAAGCATGAAATTTTAGGCAAGAATATTTGGGACTTATTTGCAGGCATAATTGACACCGAGATATATATTCAATTACACCGAGCGATCGCTGAACAAAAGTCTGTACATTTTGAGCATCACCGCCCAAGGCAAGCAGGCTGGTTGGAGAGTAGAGCTTATCCGTTTGCCGACGGTGTATCTGTTTTAACTATTGATATTACTGAACGGAAGCGAGCAGAGCAGGCATTAGAAGAGAGATCCAACTTTATGGAACTGCTGGCACAAATGAGTCCAGGGTTGTTGTATCTCTATGATGTGGTTGAGCAGCGAAATATCTACATTAATGCGCGATCGCGCGATTTTTTAGGTTACCCACCCGAAACAGTTTTGGCGATGGGGCGTGAGTTTATGGCTCAAGTCATGCATCCAGATGACTTGGCAATTATGGCTGTTCACCTTCAACGGCTGAACGCCTGTGCAGATGGCAGTTACCTGGATATAGAGTATCGAATGCGCCATATTAATGGTGAATGGCGTTGGTTTAGCAGCCGCGATACTGTATTTAGCCGCACCGCTGAGGGAGGAATCCATCAAATTTTGGGCACGGCTGAAGATATTACAGAGCGCAAACGCACAGAAGCGGCATTGCGTGATAATGAAGAACGCTTTCGTAAAATATTTGAAGCATCTCCTTTAGGAGTGAGTCTAATTGATATTAACGGTAAATTTCTGCAAGCTAATCAAGCCTACTGTGAAATGTTGGGCTACAGCGAGCAAGAATTATGTCAATTGACCTTTGCAGATATTACTCACCCTGAAGATGTAGAAGCTGATGTGAATTGTGCCCAGCAGATATTCAAAGGTGAAATTTCTAGTTACCAAATTGAGAAACGCTACATCACCAAAAATGGCGAGATTATCTGGGTACATCTTAATGCTACAGCTATTTTTGACCAACAAGGACAGCTGAATTATTGCTTTGCAATGGTTGAGAATATCAGCGAACGCCAAGCCACCTTGCGCGATCGCGAACAAACTGAAGATGCGCTACGAGAACGAGAACGACGCTTCAGCACTTTGTTTAATGGTATGGAAGATTGGGTGCTGGTGTATCATCTGACTCCTGACTATCAACCCGGAAAATTAATTGAAGTCAACGAGCAGGCTTATAAAAAGCTAGGCTATAGCCGCGAAGAACTGCTAACAATGTCAGTTGCCGATATTATTGGCTCACCCGCAATTAATCCCAAAGCTCATGTCGAAAAGCTACTAGCCGAAAAACGTATTATTGTAGAATCTGTTCACACCACAAAAGATGGCCGCCACCTTTGTGTTGAGGTGAGTGCAACACTATTTACATTAAACGGCTTGCCGACTGTGCAGTCAATTTGTCGAGATATTACCGAGCGCAAACGCGCACAGGAAGCTCTGCGCGAGAGTGAAGAACACCTGCGGCTGGCATTAAAAGCTGCCCGCATGGTTGCTTGGACTTGGAACCGCAGCACAGATGCGATCGAGCGCTCACAAACAGCCTGTGATGTTTTGGGTATACCGCCGCAAATGCTAACTCAGCGAGGAGAAGAACGCTGGAATCTTGTTTACCCCGAGGATTTACCATTTTATCAAGCAAAGGTGGAACAGGCGATCGCTTCCTTGGGAAGTTACACTTCTGAGTTTCGCATTATTCGACCAGATAACGGTGAAACGATCTGGGTAGAAGAGCGAGGACAGGTAATCTGCGATCAACAAGGGCAGTTTATTGGTCTGAAGGGGGTACTGTTTAATATTAGCGATCGCAAGCGCTTAGAACTCGCGCAACAGTTGCTCGCACAAGCAAGTGCTGTATTAGTAAGTTCTTTAGATTATCAAAAAACCCTGGCAAACATTGCTCGTCTGATTATCCCAACTTTGGCTGATTATTGCTTTATTGATATTGTGGCTACCGATGGCAAAATTCAGCGCGTCGCCTCACAACAGCGCAACCCCGACAAACAGGCTTGGTTTAGTCAAGTCCAAAATTATCTGCCACCCCAAGACTTAGAGACACACCCAGTTATTGCTGCAATCAAGAGTGGTAAAAGCATATTTGTTCCAGAAGTTACGGATGAGTGGATGCAAGCGGCGGCTCAGAGTCCTGAACATCTGAAATTTATCCAAAGCTGTAAGTTGTATTCTCTGATGACTGTGCCATTTATTGCCCGCGGCCGGACTTTGGGAACTTTAACTTTGTGTACAACAAGTGAGTCTGGCCGCTATTATCAATATGCAGATTTAGTTTTAGCAGAAGAGCTAGCCTATCGGGCGGCTTTGGCATTAGACAATGCTCAACTATATCAACAAGCACAGGAAGCCAACCGCATCAAAGATGAATTTTTGGCAGTGCTTTCTCATGAATTGCGATCGCCCCTGAATCCAATTTTAGGTTGGACAAACCTACTCCAGACAGGCAGATTAGACCAGCAAAAAACTGAGCAAGCCTTGGAAACCATTGAGCGCAATGCCAGATTGCAAACGCAACTGATTGAAGATTTGTTAGATATCTCGCGGATTTTACAAGGCAAAATTGTTTTAAATGTTGGGGTGGTGAATCTGGCGACAATGATCGAAGCTGCTTTAGAAACAGTGCGTTTAGCAGCCGAAGCCAAAAATCTTCAAATTCAAATCATTCTGGACGCTGATGTTGGGCAAGTTTTAGGTGACACGGTGCGCCTGCAACAGGTTATCTGGAATTTCCTCTCGAATGCTGTGAAATTTACTCCATCTGGCGGAGAGGTAGAAATCCGATTGGCAAAAGTTGGCAATCAAGCTGAGATTCAGGTAAGAGATACTGGTAAAGGCATTGCTCCCCAGTTTCTACCCTATGTATTTGATTGCTTTCGTCAAGAAGATGGCACAACTACCAGACAATTTGGTGGCTTAGGTTTGGGACTAGCGATCGCTCGCCATCTTACCGAACTGCATGGTGGTACAGTCCAAGCCGAAAGTGCAGGTGAGGGCATGGGTGCAACCTTTAAACTTAGATTACCATTAACAACCAATGACCCACCACCTACTCAGAATCATGAACGACTATTTGAACCCTGTGATTTGAGCCAGTTACGAATTTTAGTTGTAGACGATGAAGCCGACATCCGAACTTTACTGGCGATGATTTTAGAACAGTATGGGGCAGAGGTGAAAGTAGCAGCATCGGCAGTAGAAGCATTTATCATCCTCGAACGGTATCAAGCAAATCTGCTGATTAGCGATATTGGGATGCCAAATATGGATGGTTATGCGCTGATGCGGCAAATTAGAATGCTACCACCAGAGCAACAAATGCCTGCGATCGCACTTACCGCCTATGCCGGAGAATACGATCAACGCCAAGCTATAATCGCAGGGTTTCACTTGCATATTGCTAAACCCGTAGCACCACAAGATTTAGTTAGGGCGATCGCGCAGGTGATTAGTGAGACAAATACAGCCACTTTCAAATCATCAGGACACACATCGTAGGTAGCGATCGCCCGCCCACAACAATAAAAATTCTTTACTATACAGCAACTTGCTGTAAATTATATAGTTAAGCAATCCTAAATCAGTTGTGAACTTACTTGTTGAGGCAGGGAACAGGAAATAACGATGTACAGGTGTACTTGTTTTTTTCACAAATCAAATAGTACTGCTATAGGAATCCGATTTGATTATTGAAAAATCTGTGTATATGTAGGGGAGCTAGTGACGGGTACGCAGGGGTTCCCCTACGTATCTTTCAGAAATCAAGTATGAATCCTAGATATTCCAATATACATTTGTTAACAGAAATTATTTACAACCATTAGTATTAGCTTCAGTAGTAAAAATCATATTTCATCTTATTTAATCAGATAAAACAGTTAAGGCAATATTAATCAGTAATAATAACTATAAAAATATAAATATAGACTAACAATTTCCTACTATCAAAACAGTAGCTTTACGGATTGATTGGCGAATAATTAAAGTTAAAAATAATATTTATCAAACCTATTTTTTCTCATGGTTTGCTGAATTCAGTAATATCATCTTCAGTGAATTAGTTATGCTCGCCAAATATTTGCAAAAACCTAAAAGCCTTCTAGGGTGCTTATACCATTTCACTTTAATGATGATAAAAATACCTGGGTAGGGGTTTAGCATTGCTAAACCCCTACGCGAAATCTATATGTATCAAGATTTTCGTGAATTGGTATTACTCTAACTGATCTCTGCTGTATGAACGAGCAGTGTTTAACAGGGCATCACATAACTACTATAAAAATGCAATTGTTATCTTATATAGTTGTTCTAAAGCCATTTATGAAAAATCTTACTTATTGTAGAGGTAATGCTCAGCAAAACCGGATATGCTGTGCAATACCCATCCACAGATATTTCAAAAAACAAATAAGAATCCCATATATAGATTCCAATATTTTTGCAAATAGACTGGGGTATTACTAGTCAATGGCATTGAGTATATGCTGTACAAACTTTAGCGCATCACTAGTTTTGTGCTCAACTAATGGATAACGAGAAATTATTTCGTGCTTGTGTAAATCAACTAACGATATTAGGTATCCCAACTGAACAATATCTCAACGGAGATTACTTTGGGATAAACTCGCAAAAACTGGCAAATGGCTTGTGGGAAATCTGGGTAATTCTGGAATGGGATCAATATCTCACTAACTGGAATTGTGGGGTAAAGTGCATTGTTTCCGAAAATTTACAAATTAAACAATGTACGCTCCTTACCCAAAAGCAAGAAGGTAGCATAATTGAGCATTTTCAATACCCTTAAATATATAATCTTCCTCAGGTAGTATATCTACTGGTTAGTTAGGGAAGTTAATTATGCTATATCACTTAGATTTTCAAGTAGAGTATGCTGATGAAACATCTCAGGCAGAACTTTTTGCAATTTGGGCAGAAGAAGCTGATGCTGCCCTGAAAGCAAAAGAGGCTGGGGTAGTTGTAGACTTATGGAAATGTGTTGGCGTCCGAAGAGTAATTGCGATTGTTAATGTTCCTACTCCTGATGTGCTGGATCAAATTCTGTTGGATTTACCCATCATGCAGAAAAATGGTCAGCATGTTCAGATACAGGTGACTCCCCTGAGAAGATATGAAGACTTTGCTGCCGATATTAAAGCGCGTTTGGACAAAAAGGAAAAATAGAAAATCAATAGCGATCGCACTGACTCCTGTAATCTCCGCATCAGCTAATCATCATTTCCCCTGCGTCCCCCCGTCTTAGTATCGATAGTCTGTGGCGTCCAGGTGGGACCGTTGCAACTTGGCCCATCTGCTGTCCAGATGAGTTTATCTAAGTACATTTGCCGTGCTGCCATATTCTTTGGCCAAGCATGGTAGACAATGTATTCAGTCTCGCCATCCGGAGCCAGCACAATTGAATTGTGTCCAGGCCCCATTACATAACCTGGCACAGACCGCAGCACTCTTGGCCCTGTTTCGTTACCTGCATCCGAGTAAGGCCCCATTACATTGTCGGCAACTCCATAATCGACACCATAATTTTCAGTTTCCCAGCGTCCACCGCTATAAAAGCAGTAGTACCGACCTTCATGTTTGCGAACACAGGGACCTTCCAAAGTATGCCAATCAAAGATTTCACCATACATCAAACGGTTGGCTAAAAACCGCTGCCAATCGGAACGCGCGCGCAAGACGACTTTGCCATCACCGGAAAGCTTTGTCATCTCTTCAAGCCGGTCTACAACCAGCGCCGTACCAGCACGCACACCGCCTTCTGTATCTAGAAAATCACGGGCGTAAAATAGATACCACTGCCCATCGTCATCGCGAAATGGGTGAGGATCGATCGCAAAAGAGCAAGACTGAGGATCTACTAACGGTTTGCCAGTATCCTGATATGGCCCCACAGGATGATCGCTGACAGCTACGCGCAATTGATGATTTTTATCCTCATGTCCCACAGAGTAGTAGAGATAAAACTTGCCGTCGTAATAAGTAACTTCAGGTGCCCAAAAATTATCACCAAGGGCCGGGTCTGGTCGCAACAGTGCGTTGTCAACAAAATGCCAATTCACCAAGTCGAAGGAACGTAACAGCGGAAAAACACGTAATTTAGTAGAGTCAATGCCTACCACCGGGGCTACTTCGTCTATCATTCCTTCCGCTTCTGCCGGGCCAGTTCCGATCGCATAGTACACACCTTGGTACTCCCATACAAACGGATCGGCAAAATAGTCTTCATAGACTGGATTATTGTAAGTTAGCATTTCGGTAACAGTTTTAAGCAGGATGAAAATAACAAATCTTCCCCAATTTTTCTGCTTGTTTCCTCTATCTATGTACTGGTTAAGCACGTAGGGTGGACATTGCCCACCCTACGATTTTTTAGTACTTGAAGTTTACGTAAGTTTCTACTTTTTCCTTTGGTAACTGATCGACTACCTGACAGCGCAACATCTGTCTCAACTTCTCTGGTAGGCTTTCATAGTAATCTCGCTCAAGAGTTAAATCCACTTTTGGCGTGTGCAGCCAATGCATAACGTAACCCATAACTACCATCGGTCTTGGCTGGCTGGTGCGATTTGGTGAACCTCGGTGCAACGCCAAAGGCGTGCGAATCATTACGTCACCTGGCTGCATATAAAAAGATTCCATCGGAATTTCACCAGTGGCAATTTTCCTGAGTCCTTCTTCCCGTGGTATGACATGGGTTCCACGCGCCATTTGGAACGGGCCGTTCTCTGAGGTTACTTCTACAAGTGGGAAATTAACTGCTAAGGCGTAAAGCGGCGTTACTATGTTATCCGTGAATAGAGTGCGATAGTCCCGATGGGTTTCCTGATAATCCGAACCCTGGAAAGGAACATCAACACCCAACTGAACCATAACGTATTCTTGGTAAAATACCCGTTCCAGAATACCCATAATCACGGGATTGGCGAAAACTTCTGTATTAGCAAACGGGGAAATCCAAGGTAATGTCAGATAATAGCGGGCAATTTCCCGGGGAGCTAACCCACCGGGTTGATTTTGACGATCTCGAAATAATTTATCAAAAGCTTGTGCCCACTCACCAATTAGGTTTCTATCAAAAACACCGCGAATTACACAAATTCCGTCTCGATTTAGATCTTCAACAAATCGATCGAGGTCGGTAGCCGTATAGTTAGCTATACCGCTTATAGTTTTAACCATTTTATTATCCTCTTCTATTTAAGATGTGATAGTAGTCCTAAAGCATTAGTGAAAAAACCATAATCTTATAGGCTGGGCATTGCCTACCAAAACATAAATCTGTGAGTAATGCTTTGCCTAAAAAGGTTTCACAAATTCATTAGGACTGCTATAGAGTTGATTTTAATCAGACTCTTAATAGCAACTTTTTGTAATTGTTTGTCGATAATAGCGTATTAATCTCAAAATTAGCTTGTTACTTTTTCAAGCTTTAGGCTGTAAAAATACCTAAACAACTCAATAAGAAATTGACTAAGCAAAATATTAGTAAGCCAGGATATAGTCAACACTATTAGCGTAGACAAAGCAATATTCATTGCAGATTTTTTTAGCTCAAATTTCTGCAATTTCCGGCTGAAACTGCTTAGGCAATTCAGTTTACACTCGCTGTAGCCTATATACAAAGGTATACGCCCTTAGCAGTATGGTGATGCTAGGGCTGTTACCAAGTCAGGGCAAAATGTAACAAGCTGTAAATAATAATTACAATTAATTTCTAACTTGACAATTGCCCCAACCTACTCACAAAGTTGCCACAAGTTCTTTTAAGCGATCGCGTCCATCTCGAAAAACTGACCAACCATCTCCGACTAAAATGGTTTCTACCTGAGTCAATTCTGCCAATCTCTGCACTGATGCAACTGCTTCTTCTAGATTCCACAGCTTTTCATTTGGCAAGATTGTTAACGTACCAGCTTTATGGGCGCGCACCAAATCCCCAGTAATTAAAGTTGTTTCCTCTAGCAACAGCGCTAGTTCACCCGGAGTTTTAGAACCTTTAAGTTCAATCACCTTCAATCCTGGGACTACTTCCTCACCATCAGCCAGCCAGCGATCGCAATGTATGGGGAAATTATCTTTTTCTCCTACTGGCCCTGCTATTTTGGCATAAGTTTGTTTGGCTATTTCTTGAGCCGATCTGACATGATCGGAGTTAGTTAGTACAATCCAAGCTACACCACCAAGGGATTCTAGGTGATTCCAATCATGGTTCGATAAAGCTACTGGATCAATCAGGATATTGCCACCGGGACGAATCCAAGCAACTCCATTGAAATCTATATTTCTTGCCGGATTGAAATGAGACCAACCATAGAGATCGGGACGATGCAGAGATTTCATGTTGATTTTGGCTCAATACCTGCAATTATTCAGTATCGGTAAATTCAACCTATAAATCAAGCAAGAGAACTGATTTTGCAAAGGCGATCGCCTGAAATCAATCAACAAATGCGATCGCACTACTCGCTAACATTACGATCAAACTCACAAACGCGATGTCGGACGACAAGCCGCTTCGTGTCTACGCACTTTTCATAATTTCAAATTGGTATCGTGTCGATCGTCTTCAACATCGTGTTGATCGTCTTCAACATCGTGTTGATCGTCTTCAACATCGTGTTGATTGTCTTCAAAGTCGTTTTGACGAGTTTCTCTGGCTTAACCCGACTTACAGTAAAGGCGATCGCTGGGAAATATCACAGGCGATCGCACCGATCAAATAATCTCCATTTATCCTTATTTCTTCCCTTCTGCCTTTTGCCCCCTGCCCTCTGCCTTCACTTCAGATCATCGCAGAGATGCCTATCGCTCTCACTCAAATTCACATTCGGATTCTTTAAATAAAGTTGCAACCACCCACAACCCCGCACCAACAACTCATCTAAATTCTCCACAGGCCACAACCGCGCTGTTTTGTCCAAGGAGGCGGTGGCGATGGTTTTGCCATTAGGGCTAAATTTTACTTCATAAATACTGGACTGATGCCCTTTGAATTCTTGTAAAAGCTGCCCTTGCAGGTTCCACAACCGCGCTGTTTTGTCATCAGAGGCGGTGGCGATGGTTTTGCCGTCGCGACTGAAACTCACACCCCAGACACTGCCTTGATGCCCTTTGAATTCTTGTAAAAGTTTACCTTGCAAGTTCCACAACCGCGCTGTTTTGTCCGATGAGGCGGTGGCGATGGTTTTGCCGTCGGGACTAAAACTCACATTATTGACACTGTCCTGATGCTTTTTGAATTCTTGTAAAAGTTTACCTTGCAAGTTCCACAACCGCGCTGTTTTGTCCGATGA
>NZ_MTAV01000119.1 GCF_002154695.1 Nostoc sp. T09 | reverse complement strand
CAGAATGCTACCTATACTTAGATTTACCATCTGTCGCATTCTTTTTTCAAATTGGTATAACTTGCATAATTAATGCGGGTAAGATGCCTAACTGGCAAGTGTTTGATGAAATTGAGATATGCAAATGTGCAGAGGTAATATCAAACAAGATTCAGTAGCAATAAATCAAAAAATAACCAACGTTTGTGATATTAAGATGTAATTATTTCTGAACCTATACGAAAAGCTTACGGTTGGAAAGTTGCTGAGTAATTAACACTAACTCAGATAGGCAATAGAATTATTCTTAAAATAAAGAAACCTTTTTTAAAACTACTTTAGAAGATGTTGCTGGATGCTGGAAATCTCAATGTATACCAAAACTCTTGAGGATATAGATCATGCCATTAGCGAAAGCGCAAAATGTCCAATTTTAGTAAAAATTGTTAATATTTGGCTGTTACTAGTAATTTAAAGCCGCGATCGCTTAACTAAAATGGCATAAGCTTTAAAATACTTAAGGTTTATTGTAATTGGGGAACCACTGCTTTCCAGTGGCAGACTTACAAATAGGATTTCTTAATCTTTATTTAAGAATAAGAAGTTATTATATTTTACACCAGATGAGTTTTGTAAATCAAAGTTATCACGGAGTTCGTTTAATACTACTTGGAAATTATTAGTCTCTAAAAATACCTAAAAAATTAATGGGTGAGAATTTAATCTCTAAAATGATAAGAGCATAGGCAAACTTATAATTTTTCAATGAACATGGCAAGATTTAAGCTTGAGGTAACTTTGTAGCGATCGCGTACTGAAAGCCTAGCAACTATAAAGTACAGATTGTTTTTCTATGAAAGTCTTTACTCAATCAGAGTTTAAACTTTTTTAGCTAATTAATTATTTAGGTAGCCAATTATGCAAATGATGCTTTATACTCAGAAATTTTTCAAATTACTGCATTGTTGCTCAAAAGGTAAAAATCATGCCACACAATGAAAAAGGTGGAGGAAAAACTTCCCGGCGCGGTTTTTTGGGACAAGCACTGACCGCAGCGGGTACGGCGATAGCCGCTCCGACCTTGCTCAATCAAGCAAGCATAGCTAAGGAAGCTACTCAAAATTCCCAAGGAGAGATAACCGTGAAACTTACGGTAAATGGCGAGCAGCAAAATCTCAATATTGAACCGCGTGTTACACTTCTGGATGCGCTGCGTGAGCATTTAGGGCTAGTGGGCAGTAAGAAGGGATGCGATCATGGGCAGTGTGGAGCTTGTACAGTTTTAATTGATGGTGAGCGAGTTTATTCTTGCCTAGCTCTGGCAGTGATGCAGGAAGATAAGAACATTGTCACTATTGAAGGTTTGGCGAAAGGCGATACTCTTCATCCAGTGCAAGCGGCATTTATTGATAACGATGGCTTTCAGTGCGGTTATTGCACGCCAGGACAGATTTGTGCTTCGGTTGCCCTACTTGATGAAGTTAAACGAGGCTGTGCTAGCGTTGTCACCGCAGATTTGAATCGTCCGCCACAGCTGGTTGAACTTTCTGAAAAGGAAATCAAAGAGCGATTAAGCGGTAATCTTTGTCGATGCAGCGCCTACAACGGCATTGTAGCGGCAGTGCAACAAGCAGCAGGACAAACGCCGCCTTCTGCCGTTGCAGATGTAATGGTTAGTGAACCAGGGGAAAGGACATGAAAAATTTCACCTACACCCGCGCTAGTTCTGTTAAGGATGCAGTGCAAAGAGCTAGTGCCGATCGAGATGCCATGTTTATTGCAGGTGGGACAAATCTAGTCGATCGCCTGAAGGTTTTCTTAGATGAGCCATCGCAACTGATTGATATTTCGCGATTGGAGATGAAGCGAATTGAAAAGCTGGCTAATGGCGGTTTGCGTTTAGGAGCATTAGTCACAAATACGGCTGTAGCAGACAATGCCGATGTGCGCCGTGACTACCCAATCCTCGCCCGCGCCATTCTTTCGGGAGCATCTCAGCAAATTCGCAACGCTGCCACAGTAGGCGGTAATTTACTACAGCGTACCCGTTGTCCTTACTACTACGATACTGCCTTCCCTTGCAACAAACGAGAACCAGAACAAGGTTGCCCAGCGATCGCAGGCATCAATCGCATACACGCTATCCTTGGAGCCAGCGACCAATGTGTAGCAGTGAATCCTTCCGATATGAGTGTTGCTTTGGCTGCTTTAGATGCCGTCGTTGATGTTGTCGGTCCTCAAGGAAAGCGGCAAATACCATTTACAGAGTTCCATCGTCTTCCAGGAAACACGCCCCAGCGAGATACAAATCTGGAGGTGGGGGAGTTGATTACTGCTGTAATTTTGCCACCAGTACCTTTGGCTAAATCGGGAGTTTATTTAAAGTTACGCGATCGCACTTCCTATGCTTTTGCCTTAGTTTCTGTGGCAGCGGCTGTTGAGTTAAAAGGCGATAACATTCAAGATGTGCGTTTAGCGATCGGTGGTGTAGCTCACAAACCTTGGCGATCGATAGAAGCAGAAAAGTTTTTAATTGGCAAGACTGCTGAAACCACAACATTTCAACAAGCAGCAGAAATTGCTCTCAAGGGAGCCACGCCCTTATCTGACAACGCTTACAAAGTGGAATTAGCAAAGCGAGCAATTCGTCGCGCACTCACGGTTTCTGCCAAAGGAGGAGGCGTAGTATGAACAAAGTGATTGGCACAGGTGTTAACCGCAAAGATGGACTGGCAAAGGTTACGGGTACTGCCACCTACGCCGCCGAACATCAAATTCAGGGTTTAGTTCACGGGTATATCGTCACCGCTACTATTGCCAACGGACAAATCAAAAGTATCGATACCACTACAGCCCAGAAAGCACCAGGGGTAATTGCTGTTTTTACTCACAAAAACGCACCCAAGGTATACAAGCCTGCCAACGACTTTATGACCTCGAAAATTTACGAGGCGCGTTTACCATTGTCAGATGACAAAGTTTATTACGGTGGTCAAATTATCGGTTTGGTAGTAGCAGATACCTTCGAGCGGGCACGGGATGCAGCGCATCTGGTTAAAGTGGAATACACAACCCAAAAGCCGCTGGTAGATGCCACAAAAGCTACCTTCAAAGAGGCACCGCCTTTGTTTGGTGAGGAATTTAAGTTTGAGAAAGGCAATGTAGCAGCAGGTAACTCAGCCGCCGGGGTCAAAATTGCAGCTACTTACAAGACTGCTACCGAACTGCACGCAGCAATGGAACCCCACGCCATTATTGCCCATTGGCAAGATAGCAACTCTTTGACAATCTACGAGCCATCGCAATGGGTAATGGGTTCACAGCGCACCTATGCACAGCTTTTCGGAATGCCAACTGAACGAGTTCGGGTTATTACTCCGTTTCTAGGCGGAGGTTTTGGCTCCAAAGCCGTACCCTGGCCTCACGGTATTCTGGCAGCGGCGGCGGCACGGGAAATCAAGCGTCCGCTCAAAGTTGTCCTCAGCCGTCGGCAAATGACAGCTAACGCCGGACACCGCTCGGAAACTGAGCAATTAATCCGTTTGGGGGCAACTGCGGATGGTAGGCTGACTGTAATCGAGCATGAGGCGAAATCTTGCACCTCACCTGTGGATGTCTTTCCCGAACCCTGCACAGGTATTACGCCAGCAATGTATACTGCGCCGAATTTGCGGCTCAAGCAAGAACTAGCGATAGTGAATACAGGCACACCCACATTCATGCGTGCTCCGGGAGAGAATCCGGGGATGTGGGCAATGGAATCAGCAATCGATGAATTGGCTTGGGCGCTGAAAATTGACCCAGTAGAACTGCGCATCAAAAACGAAACCAAAGAACACCAACGGAAGGGTTTACCATTTTCAGCCAAGCATTTTGCAGATTGTTTGCGAGTGGGTGCAGAGAAATTTGGCTGGAAAGACAGACCAAAACAAGTGCGATCGCTCACCCGTGACGGTAAACTCATTGGTTGGGGTCTAGCCGCCGCCACCTTCCCTGGTATGAGAGGTAAAGCTTCAGTTAAGGCACGGTTGCTACCAGATGGTACAGCCCACATCCTGACTGCTGGTAATGATATGGGTACTGGTGCTTATACCGTTGTGGCTGCCACAGCCGCTGAGGTTTTGGGTTTACCAGTAGAAAAGGTACGGGTGGAAATGGGGGACTCCTTATTACCAGATGGTGGCTTGGCAGGTGGTTCGCAAATGACAGCATCCCTTGTCCCGGCGGTAATGTCAGCTTGTCAGGAAGTCCTGAAAACTGCTAACGCTAAAACTGCACAGGAAGCGTTGACAAAACTGCATCAATCTGGCAGAGCCGCCTTTGAAGCCACAGCCTCCTCCGCGCCAGGAGATGAGACAAAGAAATGGGCGTTTCAGTCTTGGGGTGCGCATTTTTGCGAAGTCAGTATCGATGAAGAAATTGGACGCCTACAGGTAACGCGCTGGGTATCGGTGATGAACATTGGACAAGTCATCAATGCTAAAACAGCAGCCAGCCAAGTACGCGGCGGCGTCATTATGGGTATTGGACAAGCTCTGATGGAAGAGTGTCACTTTGACCCTAACATCGGCTACCCTGTAGTCTACGATTTAGCTACCTACCACTTTCCCGCCCATGCAGACATTCCCCGCATTCAAGTAGCCTTTGTTGGTGAACCAGATCTCAACTTCAACCCAGCAGGTGCAAGAGGTGTAGGCGAAATTGGCATTACAGGTGTGTCAGCTGCGATCGCCAACGCAGTTTATCATGCCACAGGTAAACGCATCCGTGATTTACCGATTACACCTGATAAGTTGTTGTGATTTTCTTTTATTAAATCACTATAATTATGCGATCGCATCTGTGAAATAAAACGTTATTGTCACTCCCTAATGAGTGCGATCGCTATCTTAGTGGGCCTGGTATTAGCCATAATTAAGATAAACTACCCTACGACCATTGGTAGGCTATTTTTTTATTGTCAGTTAATCAGATATCGTACAACAGTTGAATACCTCACAACCAAAATTAACCTAATATATTTAAATACTGACTGTAAACAAGAAAAACGACAATTCCAACGAAAATAAACAGAACTAAAGTAGCTATTAAAGCACGATGTCGAGAAATAACATCAAGAAGTACTAGTAGCCAGAATAAGGCAATTTCAACAGCACTAGCAATGAATATAAGTATGAGATTTAGTTGAATTTTTTGGGACTGAAAAGCTAAATTAAGCCCTATGCCTAAAGAACCACCTTCAAGACGAGGGGACGATATCCTTAGCTGCGACTCTACCAAATTAACTACTAACCAAATAATTACTATGCCGCCCATCACAGTCATTACAACAGCCAGTCCTTTAAATAATCGATTGATAAGCATCATTTTTTGCCCCTAAAAGAAAATTTTGAGCCAATGATAAGTATCGTTAAGTTCAAAGACATCGCCGAAGTTATTGAACGGAAAATTATCACAATGTAGGGACTCGCCGCCTTGTAGACGAAAGATATCACCAAAGCTTATGCGCTCGCTAACAAGGTGCATGTTGCTATGGTCTGGGTAAATATTCATCCTGCAACCTTCCCTGAGTTAAGTAATCTGCCATTGGTCAAGAACTAGGAGAATATGGCTTCAAGCAAATTACCAGTGCGATCGCGCATCTTCGATTGGGCAAGAACAGTGAACGGCATTGGCTTTCAAAAGCTTTGATATTGCTTATTTGTACAACCAAAGTAAGAAATTCACGATTGCAGTTTCTCACTTTGAGCTTTCTAAGAGCATTTTTACCGTCTGTTAAGTAGTTACATAAAAATTGATATAGGTGCAAGGGGTGTGGCAGTTTCTTATACATACTGTGGCTAGACGGGGGAAAATGGTTAAGAATCCTATAGAAGTAAGAAGGAAGAGGTACTTTAAGCTCAATTCACAAATCGCTCAGTTGGATAATGCACAATTGCATTCTCTGTTTGACAATAGTAAGTCGAATGAGTCGAGTACGAGTTGGGGGATGAATCACACCATCGTTCTTGGGGAATCCAAGGTCTTTGTGAAACGTGTTCCGGTGACAAACATCGAATTTGACAACCTATTCTCCACCAGAAACCTCTATAATTTGCCGACTTACTGTAATTACGGCTTCGGTTCTACTGGTTTTGGGGTCTTTCGGGAACTCGTGACCCATATCAAGACAACCAACTGGGTATTGGAGGGGGCGATCGCATCCTTTCCACTGATGTATCATTATCGGATTATTCCGTTCTCTGGGCAGCGTACAGATGTGGATGAGTCGCATCTGAAAGATTATGTTGAGTACTGGGGCAATAGTGCAAACGCCGGGAATTACCTGTTAGATAGAGCGATCGCCAACTATGAGTTGCTTCTGTTCCTAGAGTACATTCCGTATGTTCTGGAAAAATGGTTGCGGGAAAACCCGAACAAACTTCAGCAACCTCTAGATGACTTACGCACGACGATTGACTTTTTGAGGACGAAGGAAATCATCCACTTCGACGCACATTTTCGCAACACCCTCACCGACGGCGAACAGACATATTTAACCGATTTTGGGTTGGTATTGGACAAGAGTTTCGCATTGACGAAAGATGAAGAGTCTTTCTTTGAGCAGAACACATTTTATGACTACGGAGAAGTCCTGCGGAATCTTGGTCACCTGATTCGAGCGCCATATGATTCATGTTCGGAGAAAGGTAAACGCAGGATAATGGAGAAATATGACATAAAAGATGGTTTAAAACCTTATGAACTGCGGTCCATATTACTCGACAACATTGAGCAAATACATGCTGACGGAGACATAAATTTAGATGAGTTCTATGTTGCTAGCATCGTCAAATACCGTAGCATCATTACGCTGATGCAAAACTTCTTTGCTGATATGTGGGAAAATAATCAGAAGGACACGAAACTTCGTCACATAGAACTACAGCTGCTACTCAAACAGACGGGGTTTATTTCTGTTGCTGGAACCCACGGCGGATATTCGTGAAAAGTTAACGTAATCGCACTTTTGTCAAGATGGCGCTGCTCATATTATAAGTACGACCAAGCTAGAAGGGTTAACAGCATTGGCTTTCTAAAGCTTTGCTATTGCTTGTTTGTTGCAAGTAAAATTGGCATTACAGGTTTGTCAACTGCGATCGCCAACGCAATTTATCATGCTACAGGTAAACGCATCCGTGAATTACCCATAACACCTGATAAATTATTGTAATTTGCTTTTGTTGAGAGCAGATTGCCAAAGAGTGAGTTTTCAGTTATCAGTTAATCCCTGAGTCTGAGGTTACCGTCGCAGATGGTAGGTTTCACTTGGGGTCTCAATCTCCATGTGAACTGATAACTATTTGACGTTTCCGTGTTTTGCGTAGTCTGAATCAACTTCCGGGTTCCTGGAATCAACATCAGGGTTGACGTTTCAGTGTTTCGCGTAACCTGAATCAACTTCCGGGTTCTTGGAATCAACATCAGGGTTGACGTTTCAGTGTTTCGCGTAGTCTGAATCGACTTCCGGGT
>NZ_MTAV01000118.1 GCF_002154695.1 Nostoc sp. T09 | reverse complement strand
AAGGGGAAGGGGAAAGGGGGAAAGGTTTGATATTTTCCCTTTCCCCTTTAACCTTTTCCCACCTCTTGCAAAAGTGGTTTTTGCAAGAGGTATATTGTTATCAATCGTCGTCGATATCTGATTCATCGATCAAATCAGATCCAACTATAGTGTCAGAAAAAGCTACTGCATCATCTGACAGGCGGATGATTTGGCCTTGAAAAAATTCTGCTAATCGCTGAGCTGCGATCGCTACTTCATCAGTTTCCCAATCGCTAGGAGGTGTTGGGGCTGGGGGCGGCAAAGTTTGCACACCACTAATACCTTTAGGCGCTGACTCAGTTTTTGCTGGTGCTGGTGTGGGTGCTGGCTGTACTGGCGCAGGTGGTGGAATTTGCCTGTCGTAACTGGAAAGTGATGGCTGCTTAACCTTCGATGAGCCATTAGCTGGAGGCTCTTTTTTCGCTGAAGTAGAGGTTGAGGGATTTCCGATTTCTAAGCTAACTTTTACTTCTCGCTGGAAAGTTTGCTGAAAAGCAGCCGTAATCATCTGCAAGTCTGATTGTACTTTTTTATGCCATGCTGCTTTCACGCCAACACGGGCATAAGCACCATCCAATTCTATGAGGTGGCACATTTGCCGCAGTAACTCTCGCCTAGGTATCTGCTGAATATTACTGAGTACTTGCTGCCAAATTTGGGTAAAATCCGATTCTGTATCTTCAATTAACTCCGGTGTTGCTGGTGGTGCTGGGGCTACTGGTTGTACAGGTGGATTTAGTGGCTGCGGTTCTTCAGCTGGCTGAGAAACTCTGACGGTCTCTGGGGGAGGTAATGACACCGCCTTGATAGCAGAGATATTATTTGCTGGCGGTGAGAGTGGGGAAACCGGGGGAGAAGCAACAGTAACAGGAGAGGAGATGATGGGAGGTGAGCTTGGTGATACTGCTGGTGCGCTCACTCTCGGTGCTACGCTTGCGGCTTGCACCGGAATATTTGCACTTGGTAACAATCCCAGCAATGTCACTTCTAACCACAAACGTGGCTGGGTCGTGTTTTTAATTTGTACTTCTGCTTCGCGTAAGTGTTTCTGTCCTGCCAAAATTGTACTTATGTCAAGCTTCTGGGCTAATCCAATAAATGCTTGCCAGGTTTGCTGAGTACAAGCAACCAAATCATGGCGGTTAGGTGCAGTTTTAGCAATGAGTAAATCGCGGTAGCAAGCAGCGAGATTTTGCAGAATAGTTAGCGGTTCTCGACCACGATTGAGGATGTTGCGAGTACAGTCGAGAATTGCTTCTGCATGATCTTGAGCGATCGCATCTAACAGCGCTAGCAAGTCCCGTTCGCTGACTGAACCAACTAAATCCCAAACTCTGTCTGGGATGATTTCGCCCGACAACAGCGCTAATTGGTCGAGTAGACTTTCCGCATCCCGCAATCCTCCCTGAGCAATTTGAGCTACTAAGGTGACAGCATCCAGCGAAATATGAATGTTTTCTTTATGAGCGATCGCACTTAAATGCTTGACCATCGCCTCTAAGTTGATGCGTCTAAAATCAAACCTTTGGCAACGAGAAATAATTGTTGGCAATACTCTCTGGGGGTCAGTTGTCGCTAATACAAAAACTACGTGCTTCGGTGGTTCTTCGAGTGTCTTTAGTAGCGCATTGAATGCCTGCGTACTGAGCATATGGCATTCGTCGATGACATACACCTTATAGCGGCACTGTACTGGGGCAAACTGCGCCTTTTCAATAATTTCGCGGATGTTATCAACACCAGTGTTGCTGGCCGCGTCGATTTCAATCACATCTAGGGAGTAGCCTTTAGTAATGCCCTGACATACATCGCACAAACCACAGGGTTCAGCAGTCGGCTTACCACTCCCAAGACAATTGAGGGATTTGGCGAGAATCCGCGCACTAGAAGTTTTTCCTGTACCTCTGGGTCCAGTAAACAAATAGGCTGGAGCGATTTTAGCTGAGCGGATCGCGTTAGTGAGGGTAGTAGCGATCGCCTCTTGTCCCACTAGTTCGGCAAAACTCTTTGGGCGATACTTGTGGTGCAGGGGTTCGTAAGACATAAGATTGCAGCACCCAGTCGAGTTTGGGATTCTACGATGAGGATATGTTGAGGTTTAACTTACTTTTTTGGGTTCACGGCACTTGCGACAACAGTAAGGCGGCGTGGTGAGTCCAAGACTAGACTAGGGTTGTCGAATTCTACTCCCAAGGAGGCCCGCAAGACAGCTTACCGGAGGCTAAAGTAGCAAGTTTGCTGCTTTTTCCCATGAGGAATTTGCTTGGGAAACCCCAAATTGTTGTTTCCAAATGATTAACTACTGTTTAACAGTTAGTAGACTATTTTTATATCAGTTATTGTTACTCAGTTGTTAGATTCAAAATTTATGTGCTTTCGTATAGCACTTTTTCAGCCATATTTGTACAGGCACAACCCAAGAGGCTTTCACCTGTGGCAATACATTGATTATATCAGACGAAGACAGGGTTTCATAGTTAAGTAGTTATACTTTATACAATAATGTTTAAGTATTATAATTAGCCTTTGTTCTCTGCTCCTGCTGCTCCTACCTCGATATCAGGCGTAGCTTTCAGCTTTTGCGCTATATCTGGTAAACTACCCAGAACCAAGCTCTACTTTAGTCTATTCTTCAAGTTTTGCGTTGCAGCATGAGCAATAGAAAGTTTTTTAAAACAATAGTTCGTGACTGTAGATGAATTATTGAATTCATTCAGGCTATAGTACAGTGCGATCGCTACAATCTTAGGGTAACTAACACTCAATGGTGCAGCAGATGCTCAGGCGGCTAATTCAGTGGCTTAAAAAGTTTTTTCAAAGCTTGTTTGGTGGGAAACCAACCCGCTCTCAAGTTAGGAGAGATCTCCCCCAAGAACCACCGCCACAACTCAGCGATACAGATTTAGAATTTCTGTTCAACGAACTTTTGGAAGGCGTGCATCAAGCACGAGGCCAAGCGTGGGCAGTAAAGTGGCTACATAATATTGAACATCGCATTCCAACTGAACGCTGGGTTGTGTGGTTAGGGGTTTTAGGAGAAAGATTGCTAGCATCACCTACACCTAATAATGAACTAGCAACGCGGTTAGTACAATTAGGAGATCTCGGTGTTGGTGAAGTCGGAGACGTTGCCTATGATATTGGTATGCAATTGCTGACACGCAATCAAGGCGGTGAGCCAATTTGGGAATATGCAGGGCCAGATGCTTTTACGGTATCAGCACCCCAAGAGAGCGACTCCTTAGCAAATGCAGCAGAGACAGAAGAAAATCTTTCTGAAGAAGGTTACCAAACCGTTACCTTAGAACAGTTGTTTGCCATGATGCAGGAGGATGAAACCTTATGCGAGCAGGTTGCCCAACAATTGGGTCTTGAGACAAACGATCCACAAGTTATCATCCAAGCATTAATTAATCAGTACCATACAGCTAATCAAGCGGCTACAGAACAAACAGAATCTTGACTTTCTTGTCCAAAAGCAAAAAAATAGTGCCACAGCGGAGAATTCAAAATTCAAGTTGAGGTAAATCATCTAAGTAAGTCAGCGTTAAAAATTGTCGTTATGACAAGGCAGATGGCAGAGGGCAGATGGTGAGACACTGCGGTGGACGGGTTCCCAAGGCAGTCCGGTCTTGGTGGTTTCCCCAAAGAGGAACTGCCGTCGGCATAAAGAAGGCATTGCGTTGCGCGGGTTCCCCGCGTTGAAGCAACTGCCGTCAAGTGGCGTTAGCGAGGTACGAGCGTCACCCAAAGGGCAGAAGGGAAGAGGTTTTTAGCCAACTTTACTTTTAGTTACATACTTCGGTTTTTTGCGTTATTGTCTAATGACCAATGCCTCATTTTTAAACTAAACTCCCACAGGTTAAAGCCCACAACTAGGGCATGAAAATATTTCTTCCCCTGTTTTCTGTTCCCTATTCCCTATTTTCAAGACATTTCACAACTTTTTTATCTTGTTTCTAGTAGGTTTTTACGTAATTCACGATCTTTTTAACACAACGATGGCTACAATCTAGGTTAAACAAAATCCAAGAGTGTGACAGATGCTCAGGCGTCTATTTCAGTTGCTTAAAAAGTTATTTCAGCATCCTTTTAGCAGTCAGAAAGCTAGATCTCTAAATGCTGCAAGGAGATATGGGGTGGTAAATTCACCACCTGAGCTTACCAATGCGGATTTAGAACTGTTATTTACTCAGTTGCTAGAAGGCGTGCAACAAGCACGAGGCAGACAGTGGGCGCTGAAGTACCTGCAACGGATGGAAAATCGCATTCCTGATGAGCGCTGGATAGATTGGCTGTTGAACTTTGGTGAAAGATTATTAAGTTCGCCTGCACCTAACCATCAGTTAGCAGCGCGGATGATCCAGCTAGGTGAACTGGGGATCGGCAGAATCGGAGACCTTTCTTATGATATTGGTCTAAGCCTCCTGAAGCGCAACTCAGCGACACAATATGAAGAGATTGAGGAGCTAGATCATCATGTGGCTATGGAAAGCATCAGACCTGAAGACCACCTACTAAACTCTCCTGGGCAGGAGTTGATCCGTAACTTGGGCGATCGCTTGTGGGATTATGACGACGATGAGACTGAAATACTTCCAATACCTGAGATCGCCGCTGTTGAAGAAGCATGGACGGGGAATATAGGGGAAGTTTTGTGGGAGTATGAAGGAGAAGATGCCGAAATTCCAACGCGAGCAGCTCTCCTCGATCCTGAAGACGACGATGAAATCGCCAACTTATTCGATTTGTTTTCGGAGCCGGAAGCAGAAGAGAACACAACCACAACGCCAGTTACTAACCTCTCACCCCCCGCAGAAGATACGAGCCTGACACCGCCTACGGAAAACACAAATCTGACCCCCCCGCCAGAAGATGGCAAAGGGGAATTATCAGAAACGGCGACATGGGATAAATCGTTGGCGAAGTTAGAGCCAACAGTCGCCCAAGCTTTTGATGAGTTGTTGGTTAGGTTGGATCAAAGTACTTCTTTAGTCCAAGAACTGGCTTCGGAACTGGCAATTCAGCGCAATAATTCGCAAATCATTCCGCAGCCAAAAATTGATCGGGCGCAAGCTTGGTTTTACCAAGGTCTTCAGCAAGCTAGAACTGGGGATTTATTGGGAGCGATCGCATCTTACGACGCCGCAATCGAACTCAAACCCCATGTTGATGAATATTGGTTTAACCGAGCTTTGACACTATTTCATTTAGAACATTTTGTTGAGGCGATCGCATCTTACGAAAAAGCCATAGAAATTAAACCCGATTACTACAAAGCTTGGTATAACCGGGGTGGAATTCTGGGTGAATTAGGAGAATTTAGCGAAGCTGTGATTTCTTTTGAGCGAGTAATCGCAATCAAACCAGATTATCCTGAAGCTTGGGCTAGCAGAGGTTTAGCACTAATGAAGTTAGGGCAATTATTAGAAGCAATTGCCAGTTACGACCAAGCCCTACTTCTGCAACCACAAGACCCGGAAAACTGGTATTACCGAGGTATAGCCTTGGGTGTTAGCGAGCAACATGAAGAAGCGATCGCATCTTACGATAAAGCTTTAGAAATTCAACCCGATTACTACGAAGTCTGGATTGATCGGGGCGTGGTGTTGTTTAATTTGGGACAGTGGTCAGAAGCGATCGCTTCTTGGGACAAAGCACTCTCAATTCAAACCGACTTCTACCTAGCTTGGTATAACCGAGGTGTAGCTTTAGAAAATTTAGGACGCCGCGAAGAAGCAATTGACTCCTATCGCAAAGCGATAGCCATCAAACCCGACTTCCATTTAGCTTGGTACAATCAGGCGGTAGCGCTGTTTTATTTAGGACAATATGCAGATGCGATCGCTTCTTATGATAGTGCTTTACAAATTAAATTTGATTACTGGGAAGCTTGGATTGGGCGAGGAACATCTGCTGGTAATTTAGTTAATCCTGATGCTCTGTCTGGTTTGTTTACTACCATCACAGCTACAAATGCGGCTCTCAAGCAAAGTGGTTATGAAGGAAAATTAGCTAGCTACGAAGCTGGCTTGAAATATGTTCGCCCAGATACTCACCCAGAAGGTTGGGGCAGATTACATTTCGCGATCGCCAATACGCATTACGATCAAGGCAAGAAAGATGGTGTCATCCGTAGTCATTGGCAAAAAGCTGTAGCTGAGTATAATCAGGCACTATTAACCTTGACGAGCGAAGATTTTCCCCAGTTACATCTGGAAGTTTTACAATCCCTAATCAAAACGCTTATAGGTTTAGGACAAACAGCACAAGCACAAGAATTCCTGAAATACAGCACAAATTTATTACAACAATTGCTCGGTGATTCTACTCGTGCTGATGATAGTAAAAAACAGCTAGCTCTGAAATTTGCAGGTTTGAGGCAATTAGTAGTTGATTTAGCTGTAGATTATGGTGACTTAGTTGAAGCGTGGGAAATTGCCGAACAAGCTAAAAATGCTTGTTTAACCTGGCTGCTTGATAGTTGGCAAGAAGAGATTGAGTCACTGAGCTATGCTGAAGTTCAGCCACTCCTAAATCCTCAAACAGCAATTATTTACTGGCATATTAGCCCAGCCGCTTTACACACATTCATTCTCAAAGATCAAGCTCCTTCACCTATCCTAATATTCACACCAATGCAAGATGCGGGAGAATTTAGCTTAGGAAAAAGCTCAATGCGTCTGCATGAAGTTCCCCTCCCTGAAGCAGTTAGACGTTTAATCGCTTTTGAAAATTGGTTGGAAGATTGGAATCAACAATACCAAGAATATTGCAACTACTCTTTAGATAAACAAAATCAAAGCAATCATTCTTGGCGAGTGGATATGGAACAAAGGCTATTAGAGCTAAAAAATATCCTCAACATTTCCACCATTACACAGGAACTAGAAGGAATTACCAAACTAATTTTAATTCCTCACCGTGACTTGCAAAAATTACCTCTCCATGCGCTTTTTAGCTCCTCTTCTGTTGAAGAAGAATTGTCAAGCGAAGAGGCGAATTTTACTATTAGCTATTTGCCCAGCGTCCAAACAGGATTAACAGTAGAACCTGAAATCATAGGCGATAAAAATAATTCATTATTCCTCAGCGTAGAAAATCCGCATAGCACAGATTATCCTCCGTTAAAATTTGCTAAACTCCAAGCGGAAATTGTCAGCCAAATATTCCCTAATTCTCACCGTCTCCAGGGAGCGCAAGCTAATAAAAATAACGTACATGATGCATTTGTTGATGACTACAATATATTTCACTTCATAGGGCATATCATTAACAATTCTAGTGAACCGAAAAAATCAGAATTGGCATTAGCTGGTGCAGATAAGCTCACGTTAGAAGAAATCTGTCAACAATCTTTAGTAAGTTACAACCTAGTTAACCTATCGGCTTGTGAAACTACAACTACAAGTAATCACACAGTGACTAGCGAATATGTGAGTTTAGTTAATGGTTTTCTAAGTGGAGGAGTTTCCCAGGTTATAAGTACTTTGTGGACTGTAGAATCAGTCGCCAATGACTTGACAATTGTAGAGTTTTATCGACGACTACAGCCAAATAAATCAGCAGCTACTACCTTAGCTGAAGTTACAGCATGGCTGAGGGAACTAACTGCAAAGGAACTGACGAAATGGTATGAAGATTTACTGAATAATCTACATCCCGAAGATTTAAGAATTAGGACGCATGTAGCAACACAAATGTATAGAAGCAGTAAGCTACCACCAGAGCAAAAGCTTTATTGTCATCCTTATTATTGGGCGGCATTTACAATCACAGGTAAGCCAAGTGAAATTATTTAAGTAGTCATCATGAACTGAAAAACGGACTAACAGGACAAATGACAAATCACAAATAACAAAACTATGGAAACTAAAGCGGAAAACTCTACCAGGCTAACTTGCGAAGTAGAAATTACATTAGAGGTGATTGGTGGACGCTGGAAAGTTTTGATTATTAGAGAACTAATGGCAGGTGTAAAACGCTTTGGTGAATTACAGCGCGCCTTACCCGGAATTACGCAAAAGATGCTGACTCAGCAACTCAGGGAAATGGAAGATGATGGCATTATTCATCGCGAGGTTTATCCACAAATTCCCCCCAAAGTAGAATATTCACTCACATCTTTGGGGGAAAGCCTGCAACCAATTCTCAATGCAATGCATGAATGGGCTGTGAAACATTTATCTCAAATACGTCGCCATCGAATTGATGAATAGTAATAGTTAGTTTCAATCCCTGATAGGAATTTTAATTAATTGGAACGCACCCTTTGGGGCGGCCGCATCTAAATTTGTCTTGATCGCAACCAAGGTTAAGAAGCAACGAAAAAATCAGCATTTCTCGGTTGATTTATTTTCCAAGCCTCAAAGCGATGTCTACGACGGGCTACGCCTACGTTTAAATCTTTGTCAATAAATAAGTCTTGAGGTTTTCCCTAGCTTCGACAGAATATTTCTTCTGTTCTGCCCTGATAAGTAAGTTGGCCATGCGAAACCGCAGTACCGAGATGAAAGCTAAAGTTAGCCACACCTATACCTTTCTCACCAACTACTTCTAAAGTAAATTCTCCACTATGACCCGAACTACCTGAATCAGCCATAACATAGTTTTTACCTGAGGTGGGTGCAGCATATTTCACGTTGCCTACTCGCTTTATAATAGGCTGACAAGTTTTGATTGTGTCTACAACTCCTTTGTATTCGTTAAATGCTTTGTATGCCCATTGCTGTCGAACAACAGACGTAGCCGTTACACCAGGAAAACTGCTGTTGTGAACCCAGATAACAGTTAAGGCAAGTAGGGCAAGTAGGGACGGAATTAAGGTTCTAAATAATAAAACTCTGGGATGGAAATTAGATTTTCTTCGTGGGAATTCACAAGCAGTACGAATCCCTAAAATAGATAGCAAAACCGAAACAGGCAAGATTACAAAGGGTGAAGTGAGTTGGTGCGACCTCTGGGTTAGTAAATTGAGGGAGAGGGGTAAGCTACCAACCAGCAAACCGATGATGCCACCTAACACCAGAAACGACGGCTCAATTTCTGATTTTTGGGAAGACATCTGTTGCAACACAAGAGCCGTCATAGAGATACCAAGAACATATAGCGCTAAACCTATAATGGCTACTAAGTCATACCACCCGCTAATGCTCATGTCACGATAGTTAAGGAAATAAACATTGGCGGGTGTAAACAAACCAATACATGCAGTTAGAACCCCTACCGACACAACCAGTAGCGAAACTACATTCTTTCTCACGTACTGAGCGCTCCTTTGAATAAATAGTTTCTCTGAATACAGAGTATTACTTTTTGACTTTGGACAAAAAAAGAGTTATTCGCGAAAATTACACGCGAATAATACAAATGATTGATTTTGTTTATAGCGGTTCCCATTCTGCTAAGGTACGAAATTATCTGTGTTCATCTGTAGTTAATTACTTCTTCCTGTACCTCACTGGCTTGGTAAACGCTATATCATTTTCTTAATTTGTGCCATTATCTAAAGCATTTTGAAATCTTTATTAGTTTTTATTAGTAAATAAGATGCGTTTGCTCTAACGCACTTTTCGCCTTTGACTTCAAAATTAAATATTAAGTTTCAATCCCTAATAGGGATTTTAATTGATTGCAATTGGCAAGTCCTTCCAGTTGCTAGGGGTTGAATCGTTTCAATCCCTAATAGGGATTTTAATTGATTGCAATGCAGCAGGCCAGCCGATACGCTGCCAACTGCAAGTTAAGTTTCAATCCCTAATAGGGATTTTAATTGATTGCAATGCGGTCGGATGTTGCGAATTTTTAAGAGAGTTTGAACTGTTTCAATCCCTAATAGGGATTTTAATTGATTGCAATTTGATTAACTATGTCTGTTGTATCAATCCCATCATACTGATAGTTTCAATCCCTAATAGGGATTTTAATTGATTGCAATATTGGAACTCATATCGCAAAGTCACTCGACCTGGAAGAGGTTTCAATCCCTAATAGGGATTTTAATTGATTGCAATTCTAGCGCTCCTTTACTCCCTTTGATTAATATTGTGTTTCAATCCCTAATAGGGATTTTAATTGATTGCAATCCCCATCGTACTGATAAACCGTAATACCCAAATCAATGGTTTCAATCCCTAATAGGGATTTTAATTGATTGCAATGATTTTTGTGTCTAAGAATTTCGTGGCTTATGGCACGTTTCAATCCCTAATAGGGATTTTAATTGATTGCAATTGCATTTCTCTTTCAATTACTCCTCATATCCCTGAAACGTTTCAATCCCTAATAGGGATTTTAATTGATTGCAATGTTAATAGTCATTAGTTAATAGGTACAAAAAAATGTTTCAATCCCTAATAGGGATTTTAATTGATTGCAATTCTTCATTCCCACCAGATTCAAGAACTAAAGATGCGTTTCAATCCCTAATAGGGATTTTAATTGATTGCAATTACCTCACCTAGATAAGCTTGTATCTTATGGTTTCTTGTTTCAATCCCTAATAGGGATTTTAATTGATTGCAATGTTCTTTTACGATGTTCTTTTACGATGTTCTTTGTTTCAATCCCTAATAGGGATTTTAATTGATTGCAATTGGACTAGCCTCTAATCCTGGGGCTAACGTTGCGTTTCAATCCCTAATAGGGATTTTAATTGATTGCAATCGCCCAGAGTTGAAAGCATTGATATATTTGGTTTTCAAGGTACAGTTGCGTCAACCTCCAATCAAAGTAACTTTTGGGGCATTGAGTTGTCAAGGGTGTCATGGATAAAATAAGCTCAAAAGCTTGTATAGCAAGGGTTAGAGAGTTTGCGTCAACCTTCAAATAGGTGCAAAACTGTTCAAAAGCAGAGGCAGTAAGCTTTTGGGGCGCAAAATTCGACTCTTATTTTCAAACACCTACTGGTTGACGCCAGACTCAAGCAAAAAAAACTCTGGTATCGATTGGTATTTCGCCGTTGATGAATTGAATTTCCTATAAAGTTTTCTGATCTTACATTTACTAATTATTTTGCAAATATTCAATCGCTGCCTCTAATTTTGAAGGATATGCTTCAGCAAATCTTTCAAACCACAGCCCTTCTGGTGAGAATGGATCTAATTTGGCTAGCCATTCTTTGGCCTGATTTTTTAAAGCTTCTCGTTGTTTTGCTTTGAGTTTTTCTTGGCGGATTCTTTCCTGTTCTAGTTCTTGCTGTCGTTTTAACTCCTCAGCCATATCCTGTTCGACAAAATCAGCCTTAACTTCCTCCAAAAGGCTATCTATTAAAGAGGCTGCTTTTGGTGAGGGTTGGATGAATGGTTGAGCTAAGTTTGGCTGAGGTTGTGGCTGCGGCTGAGGAGGTTTTGCTTCTTTGTATTCAGTTTTGAGTTCAGCTAACAGCTTATCAATGGCATCCATTGTTTAAGTCCTGTAAAGAAGATAGCTAGTGTTCTGCTAGTCATTAATGGCATTGAGCAACACTTCCGATAGACTCATATCTTCCATATCTTCCATTGTTATGGTGTCGCAGATATCAAACTTAGCACCAGCCCCTTGGAGTTCATCATCTAAGACTTTAAGAAAGCGAGTAGCTTGGGCATCTGTGCCAACTTGAATGAAGGAAATAGCTAGTTCTTCATCGCGATCCATGTGGCGAGAAGCTTCAATAATGACTTTCATTACTGCTTTGCGATCGTCTGGTTCGCCATCGGTAACAACTAAAATTGTCTCACCATTTGGCTTAGTTTTATTTGCCGCTTTGCGTTGAAAGTAATCATCAGTTGCATGTTTTAGAACTCCTGCCAAATCAGTGGTTCCAGAGGGGTCATTTTCTCGAAAAATTTGTCCCACCTTAGCCGAAGTGACATTTTCATAGCGCTTGAATTTCCCAGAAAATACGTAAATAGTAATACCATCTGGATCAAATTGTTCACACTTACTAGCTAAGGCTAAGGTAGATTCCTGGGCGGCTACCCATCTGGTTCTACCACCTTTCTGATCTGGGGTAGCCATGCTGCCGCTTTTGTCGATAATTAAGGTGTAATCACGATTTTCTAGCATTTCTAACTTCTCCAAGTATTAAATAAAAACTTCTAAATTCTTAATTAGTCAGTTATCGCCTTAATTAATACATCGGTAAGGCTCATTTCTTCTAATTCATCTAAAGTAATAGTGTCACAAATATCAAATTTAGCGCCAACGCTTTGCAACTCATCATCTATAGCATGGAGAAACTTTGTGGCTTTGCTATCAGCGCCTACTTGAATTAGAGAAATTCTTAATTCTTGAGGATTCTCCAAGCGCTGAGTGGCCTTGATAATTACTTCAAATACAGCTTGGCGATCGCCTGGTGCTCCATCAGTGACAACTAAAATTACTTCTCCCGCTGGCTTGGTTTTACCATCTGCTTTGCGTTGAAAATAGTTATTAATTGCGTCTTGCAGTACACCTGCTAAGTTGGTTGTATCTCCAGGTATATTTTCTGTGAAAATGTGCTTAATTTGATCTACGGTGACATGATCGTAACGCTTAAATCCTTTAGCAAACAGATAAATCGTGATCCCATCTAAGTCAAACTCTTCACATCTAGCAGCTAAAGCAAATGTTGATTCTTGTAGTGCTGTCCATCTACTCCTGCCATTTTTTTGATCTATCGTAGCCATACTGGCACTTTGATCAATAATTAAGGTGTAATCACGATTTTCTAGCATCGATTAATTCCTCACAACTTGCTCATAATTAATTAGATAAAACTTACAGACTTAGTGACGATTAATCAGTTATTGCATTCATTAAGACATCTGCAAGACTCATTTCTTCTAAGTCGTCTAAAGTGACAGTGTCGCAGATATCAAATTTAGCGCCAACACTTTGTAACTGATCGTCTAAAGCTTTGAGAAACTTAGTAGCTTGGGCATCTGTACCAACTTGAACAATAGAAACTGCTAATTCTTCATCCCGTTCCATTTGGCGGGTAGCATTAATAATTACCTCAAAGACAGCTTTGCGATCGTCTGGTTCGCCATCAGTGATCACTAATATTGTTTCGCCATTGGTTTTGGTTTTACCCGCAGCTTTCCGTTTAAAGTAATTATTGAGTGCGTCTTGCAGTACTCCTGCTAAATTGGTCGTCCCAGCAGGATCGTTTTCTTGAAATATCTGCGCAACTTTAGCTGATGTTACATCATCATAGCGTTTAAACCTCCCAGAAAATACGTAAACTGTAATCCCATCAGGATCAAACTGTTCGCACTTTCTCGCCAACGCTAGAGTAGATTCTTGCGCTATGTCCCATCTACTTCTCCCACCTGCTTGGTCAGGAGTGGACATACTACCACTCTTGTCAATAATCAATGTATAGTCCCGGTCACTCATCATAGTATTCCTTTGATTGTTACCCTGTGGTTCTAGTCTAACCGTTGGGTAATAGTACGACATCTTTGGAAGATGCTTTGTAATAATGATTTAAGTAGTTAATTATTATGTATGTTTTTATGCAAATATAACCGTATGAGCACGGAATAAAATTAATGGTCTTGGCTTTTGTATACAGATTGCATAATTAGGATGGACAAGATGCCCATACGCGTCAACTTAAGCCTAGGGAATGAATTCGCGCACCACTTGCTTCAAGCCAGGAAACCCATGCAGCGCAGTAGCTTCCCTACAAGTTAGAGACGTGACAGATGAGTATTGTTTGAGATTTTTGAAATAGCTTTAGAGACATTGCAGGCAACGTCTCCAAATTTCAAAATTGCTATAACCTTTAAATATAGTTAATGGTGAGGTTTAAGAACTCCGAGTTCTTGCTGTATAGGCAACACATCTAAAATATCGGTTTGGGAACAATATTTTAGATCTTCATAGCATTCCAGGCGCAACAAACGTTTGCCGTGACTGGCTTGGTGTAAAAGTCCTAACAAGTTATCTTGCCATTGAGAGTAAAGAGCGATCGCACTAATCACTTCATCATTCCCAGCTATTTCATCTTGTGATAATTGTGTATGTTGCAAAATACTATGAGCGATCGCACCTGCACATACTGTATCTTCTAGAGAAAAGCTGCCTTCCCAACCTGAACCGACAATCCAGACAGTTTCCGGTTGCTTTTCAACCAGAAAGTTAACTACCGCAGCACGGTTGATCAAGGCTGCTGCAAGTACAGTTGGGGCGTCTTGTACCCGCTGTAAGGCACGAGTGCCATTGGTGGTACTAATAAATAAGCGCCGTCCCTGTACAAGTTCTGGTGTGCAATCGAGGGGCGAATTACCCAAGTCAAAGCCAGCTACTTTTGAACCACCGCGTTCTCCAGCTCGCAGCCGTTTAACAGGGGGCCATTTGTCGCTGACTTCTATGAGTTGATCTAAATCGCTGAACACTTGTACAGCTTCGCCCCCAGCTGCCAAAACTGTCGCCATTGTGCTAGTAGCTCGCAGAACATCGACTGCGATCGCACATTCTGGAGCTTGATCTGTTGGAGTTAATTCCGGGGTGTGATAAACGAATAGCTTCACGTTTTAGATAAGCCTGATCTAATGCTGCCGAGAAACATTTTAACCAGTAGGTGCCATCTAAAGTAAGTAAGAATTCTCAAGGTTTAAGAGTGAGAATGCTCTATGATGATCTCTAATGCAGAGACAGGAAGACGCAGAGATTGATAATAGTTATGGGTTTGTCATTGGTCACTGGGCATTGGGTATTGAGGATTTCTTCCCTTGCTCCCATTTCTCCCCACACACCCCACACTCCCCACCCTCTCCCACACTACCTTGTCCTTTTTTCACCCCTGACGGTCAAATTTTTTCATCGGGACTGCCATCTGCCTTTCTTCGCTCAACTCAGCAGACTGAACTTCTATAACGCCTCGGAACATATTCATACCGCAGGTGAAAGTATAAGTGCCTGGATTACCGGGTGTAAATTCAATGGCTGTGACTTTGTTGAGTGGCAAATCTTGGGCTATATGGAAATCAGGGAGCTTGATTTCTGCCAAACAACTGCTAGAGTCACGTCGGAGGAAATTTAGGCGCACTGGCTGATTAGCATTAACTACAACTCGGCTCGGTTCATAGCCGCCATCTACGGTAATGCTCACCTCTTGAATACCATTATTTGCTTGTGCTGTTTGAGATTTGGGTTTGCTCAACAGAAACCACCATAACTCCAAGCCAATTAATGCCAAGCCGCCAACTGTAACTGCACCTTTAATTGCTAGTGGTTGCTCAATCGGTTGAAATTCTGTCCTTGATGATTTTTCGGAGGCTGGCATTTCATGAGTCATTTGTGCTACTGCTGTACTTGAAGCTACGCCAAACAGCAATCCCAAGCTAACTATACTGCGGAGAATTACTTTGCGACTCAACATTTTGATCTCTCTGTTATAAAACTGTTTTTGCTTGGAAATTACGCAGACGCAGAGCGTTTGTGACCACAGAAACCGAACTAAATGCCATTGCTGCACCTGCAACGATCGGGTTTAGCAACCAACCAAAGAAGGGGAAAAGAATACCAGCGGCAATGGGAATACCAGCAACATTGTAAATAAAGGCAAAGAATAAGTTTTGCCGGATGTTGCGAATTGTAGCGCGGCTGAGTTGAATGGCTGTGACAATACCTTGTAGATCGCCAGATATCAGCGTAATATCACTAGCTGCGATCGCTACATCTGTGCCAGTCCCAATTGCAATACCCACATCGGCTTGAGCCAAAGCTGGTGCATCATTTATCCCATCACCAACCATTGCGACAATTTTGGATTTTGGATTTTGCGAAAAGTTGTAAGGAGGGTTTCCCTCCTTAGCAAACTTTTCAAGACGGATTTTGGATTTTGAATCTACTTGCAGAGACTTAATCACCGCCGCCTTTTGATCTGGGCGGACTTCTGCTAAGACGCGCTTGATCCCAACTTCACGGGCGATGGATTCTGCGGTAGGGCGATTGTCTCCCGTCAGCATCACCACTTCTAAACCGAGTTTTTGCAATGCTTTGACTGCTTGTGCAGAAGTGGGTTTAATGGCATCAGCAATTCCCATTAATCCTTTGATTTGTCCATCAACTGCAATCCAAATTGCAGTTTTACCCAAATATTCTAAACGCTGTTTATCTTTTTCTAATTCTTGGGTGTTAATGCCCAATTCTGCCATCCAACGTTGTGTACCGATTTGTACTTGACGGTGGGAAACAATAGCTTGTACTCCACTACCCGCAACTGCTTCAAAGCCTTTAACTTCCGCTAAATCCACTTCTTGAGATTGAGCATATCTCACAACCGCCTCTGCTAGGGGATGTTCAGAATTGCGTTCCACAGATGCGGCTAGTTGTAGTAGTTTGATTTCATTACCATTAGCAGTGCCGTTGACTGTGACAAAATCAGTAACTGTTGGTTTACCTTGGGTAATTGTTCCTGTTTTGTCCAAGACAATGGTTTGAATTTTGTGTGCTAGTTCTAGGCTTTCGGCTCCTTTAATTAAAATGCCGTTTTCTGCACCTTTCCCTGTTCCTACCATTACCGAAGTTGGTGTGGCTAAACCTAAAGCACAAGGACAGGCAATAATTAATACCCCAACTGTAGCAATCAACGCTAAGGTGGGATTGCCCATAAAGTTGAACCAGATAATAAAAGTGAGAAGAGCGATCGCAATCACTACAGGTACAAACCATGCAGTTACTTGGTCTGCCAAACGTTGAATTGGGGCTTTAGAACCTTGCGCCTGCTGCACTAGTTGGACAATCTGCGCCAATACGGTATCTTTGCCAACTCGCGTCGCTCGAAACTGAAAACTACCAGTTTTGTTAATAGTAGCTCCAATCACTTCATCACCGACTTGCTTTTTGACTGGTACACTTTCCCCAGTTACCATCGCTTCATCAACTGTAGATGTTCCCTCAATGATTTCTCCATCTACAGGAATCTTTTCCCCAGGACGAACCAGCACCACATCACCAATTTGCACTTCTGCAATTGGCACATCTACCTCGCGTCCGTTGCGCATCAGCCGTGCAGTTCTGGCTTGTAACCCGATGAGTTGGCGAATAGCTGCGGAAGTTTGCCCTCTAGCACGATTTTCTAGCCACCTTCCTAAAAGAAGTAAGACAATAATCACAACAGCGGCTTCATAATATACATCCGGCATCAATCCTTGAGCAATCAAGAAACCGGGGAACACTGTCACTGCAAGCGAATAGATATATGCTGCCCCCGTCCCTAGAGAAACTAGAGTATCCATTGTTGCAGTGTGGCGTTTAAAAGCTTTCCAGGCATTTCTAAAGAAATCGGCACCGCACCAAAACAACACCGGAGTTGTCAGCACGAACTGCACCCAAGGATTATGCAACCATGCGGGAATCAAGGATAAATTTAACCCTGTCATCATTGGTAACGAACCAATTACTAACAAAACACCAATCACCGCACCCACAAACACTTTCCGCAGCAAGTGGCGAGATTCCCGCAACCGATCTGTTTTCTCCCCATCATCTTCTTCAGCTAGCAAGTTTTCTTCTTGCAGCGGATAAGCAGAGTAACCGGCTGCATCCACTGCATCTTGGATAGCTTGTAAATCAGTTTTTTTAGGGTCATACTCTACTGTGGCCTGCTCTACGCCAAAATTCACACTACATTCATTAACACCAGAGACAGAGCGAATTGCATCTTCAACACCTCTAGCACAAGAGGCGCAACTCATGCCGCGCAGTTTGAGTGTGGCATTCTCCATATAATTCCTCCAATTACCAAATGGAGTTCACAACTGATTCCATCTTGAATCCTCCAGTGCCCTGGAGAGTCAAGGGGTTGTAATAAAGAATTTTTTCACGGCACACACTATAAATACTTATGAGCAGAAATATCTTGAGTGTTGAAGTGGGGATTGAGGATGATGCGATCGTGATCGCTGTTATGAGTTTGTGAATTCTACCAATTCAAAAAATCTATGTAGCATACCAATGATCTATAGCGCCTTTGTATAAGAAATAAGCTAGCCTAAGTAAAAAAATTAGCTAAGAAACGGCTCCTTAGTAAAGGCTGTCAATCATTGGTAGTAAAGGTTTTCGGATACCAATTCTGCGCAACTTCCTTGTGCGGTCGCAGCTATTTAAGGATGCTAAATTTGATTGGTACGGTGAAAATTATCTACGGCTTCTAGTCAATGCCATTTATGGAGGTATTTGGATTTTTTGGTACACTCAGCTTGGTAAATATCAAGTTAGATTCACCAATGAAAATTCATTGCCAAAGAAGAAAATGCTTACATTAAAAGAAGGATGGGCTGAAATTGATGGATTCTGGACAGGGAAACTTACATCACACTTTGCAGATTTAATTCTTAAAATTGCCATATCTCAGATCAACCCCAATTCGTACATTTTTCCTAAATAAAGTTTTTTATGGGTGAGGGCGGGTGCAATATAACGAGTTACGGTCTTTGTAATCGTGATGGCTAGCCTTTGGTTTGTCTGGGTAAAATCTTCTACAATACTCATCTAAGTCAAGACCCCACGGTATGCGTTGCGTAATCTCCCAAGGATTCTTTTTTCTACGTTCATATAGACAAGCCCAACGAAAGATAGGCCAAACGTTATTTAAGTCATTCCTGTATTGTAGTCCTATTTTGTGAATAGGAATTTTGTTTTTCATTTCCTCAGTATCTTTATAAATAAAGTCTTCTTGACATACATCATTCAGATTAATTTTAACCTCATTATTCTCATAAGGTTGTTTAGGTTCGTCCATAGGTAGGGGTATTGCTTTCGGAGTTGGGGTTGTTTCTACCTGAGGTTTTCTGGGGCTAGAAAAACTGTAAAACACAGAAATCAGTGACAATAAGAATGAAAAAATAATCAAAGAAAAACTAGCTTGATTTTTAATTAAATTAGGTACTAAACTCTTGTGTGAACTCGGTGTTGACGGTAATTCATGCTCTCCTGTATGTTGAGTAGACTTAAGTGGTATCGTTGATATAGATTTAATTGCTTCATTAAGTGCAATCAATGTTTCCATCGCTGACTTATACCGTAGCTCAAAATTTTGATGCACCATTTCGTCTAGAACAAGAGCAAGAGTATTGTTTACCCGTAGTGCATGTTTGCGCCACATTAAATTTCCGGATGTGTCTTTTTCTAAACTACAAGGGTGTAATCCAGTCAAAGCTTGAATGGCTACTATTCCTACAGCATAGATATCGCTACTTTGTCGAGGATTACCATTCTCTTGTTCGGTTGGCATATAACCAGAGGTTCCTACTTTACCTGTTATGCTGACTTCTCCTTTCAAGCCAACTAGAGTGCTGATTTCTTTGACAACCCCAAAATCAATCATTATAATTTTGTCATCAAAGCTTCGCCGTATTAAATTCGAGGGTTTAATGTCTCGATGGATCACATTATGCCGATGAACAAAGTCTAAAACTTGTAGAATATCTTGCAACAAAGCAATCACCTTGTTCTGACTTAGACAATTGCCTGAGGTAATTTCATGACTCAGATCGTGCCCATCAATGAATTCTTGAACAAGGTAAAATTCTCCCTTTTCTTCAAATTGAGCTAACAATTTAGGAATTTGATCATGCTTCTCTCCTAATCGTTCCAGAACTTTGGCTTCCCTTTCAAACATTTCTCTGGCTAACGATAGAACATTAGGATTCTTACTTTGTATATTAAGTTGTTTGACTACGCATTTGGGATGGCTTGGTAGATCTTTATCTAGAGCTAGGTAAGTGATTCCATATCCTCCGCTTCCCAGCATTCTTTCAATCTGGTAACGCCCTCGGATTATTGTTCCATCGTTCATGTTAGGCTATCCATTTACTAGTATATTGTTGTGAAATCACACTGTAGATTAGAAAAAAATTACCTGTCGTTTAGCTTCCAAGGCTTTATTGGAGCGACACTTACCTGTTCTGCGACAACTAAGTGTCGCAGAACAGGTAAAACCGTTATCCTAGGCAGTTAAACATACTTTTTTAATTTTGATTAAAAGTAAATATTTTTTATAGATGCTATATTTAACTTCAAAGCCTTCTCAAGCATTTCCAAAAAAGTTGAGAAAAAATTTTTGTGCAAGCTTGAATTTAAAGCCATTAGTAAGCTGTGAGCCTTGCGCCAAATATATTGGATTTTACATTTTTTAGTATAAAATGTATTGAGGCAAAAATAGTATTTGCGGTTACTCGTGAAAATCAGAACTGCGTAAACTTTTGTGTGTTTAGAAAGATAACATTTCAAAGTCCGTTATACCAACAGTTTCAGTTACAGGACTTACGCAACTGTCACAAGCAATGGCGCGGCTACACCGCGCCGAGCGCCAAG
>NZ_MTAV01000117.1 GCF_002154695.1 Nostoc sp. T09 | reverse complement strand
AGATCCTAGAATCAAGCAACGGAGTAATGAGGGTTTCGGGTTATCCCGAACTCAGGTTAAATAGCTAAATTACAGGAATATAAATTATAAAAGTATTTAGCAAATACTAATTCACAAATATTTTCAAATTAAAAGTTATCTAAATCATTGTCAGAGTATGTAGTACCCACAAATGCAGGAGTAGCCGCAGATTGCTTCTCAATCAGTTCTAGCAGAGCATTATTGCAGCGTTCTGCAATTTCTGGATATTTATTGGCATACCATTCTAGTGATGTTACAGCACAAGAATCGCTAATATCAAAGCCAAGTTTCATCAATTCTTCGGTTTCTTTCACAGCAAGATTAAAAATTGCGTCAAGGTCAACGAAAGGTTCAGGCATATTTTAAATCCTTAGTTTCAATCCCTAATAGGGATTTTAATTAATTGGAACCATTAATTCTGCTAGTTGTCCGCACTTGTTATTGGTTTCAATCCCTAATAGGGATTTTAATTAATTGGAACTTTGACGAAAAAAGTTGCAGAGGTTCCGCCTTGGGTTTCAATCCCTAATAGGGATTTTAATTAATTGGAACCTATAAAGGTGAAATAGAATGCATAGAAGTACATAGTTTCAATCCCTAATAGGGATTTTAATTAATTGGAACAATCCATCATGGTGCCGAATAGCTGGCAAAAAACGTTTCAATCCCTAATAGGGATTTTAATTAATTGGAACCGTCCACAGTTGAAAGCATTGATATATTTGGTTTTCAAGGTACAGTTGCGTCAACTTGAATAAAATATAGCATTTTCAGGCTGAATGTGTTTGGGCAAAGCAATACATTATGGCTTAAATCAATTTATATCAAAGCTTACAGAGTTTGCGTCAACCTCGACCTTTGGCATTTACACTTCGTTTTGATGTCGCATTGTATCTAAATTATTGCTCGGCTAAGCGTTGAATATGGGCAATAATTTCCTCTTTGTTGATGGTTGACTCTGGTGGTACAAGCCAGTTTGGGTAAAGATACACTTTATGATTTAACTTATTTGTTTTGCGCTTGTCTAGAACCCTTCCCCAATGGTCAGGGAAAATGAACCATCTAGTACTCAGCCTATTTGGAGGAGTCGGAGGAATAGCACCCCATGCAAGCCGAGTTGCTGAACAATACCAAATAATGGCAGATGAGGGGTTAAACCATTGCTTGCTTTCAACTTCGCCACACATCCAGCCTCGATACCCTACAGGAAGAACACGAGGATCTTCAACCCGACTAGCTACACTTTTGACTGATATCCAAAATAACTTACGCTGATTATCGGTACTGTATACAGGAATGTCTTCATCTGTACCAAATTCGGTAATGATAGACTCTCTAACATTAATACCTCGATTGCGTAAACCTATACGAACTATCTCAACTGCATGTTTTCCTTCAGCTAATAATTTTTCCCAATCAGATAAGGACATAATTAAAATAAAATTATTCTGATAATTTAAAATAGCATTAATTAGTAAACCATGTTATTCCCTCTTATTTAATTGTTGCTTATGGCTTTATTAAGCTAGTCGGTATTTAAATAATTACTTAATAAATAATTTATACATCTGTGTAGTGTAATCAAATATCTGTATATGCATTTAGTAAAATAGAAAATATTTTTGATGATAGTAGAGGAAAATATATTGCTGAAATGTGCATTTAGAAAATGAGCCTTAGACCTTGTATATTCTCTTTTTTCGCTGGTTCAGGGTTTCTTGATTTAGGTTTTGAAAGTAGTGGTTTTAATATTGTTTATGTCAGTGAAATTTTTTCCCCATTTATCACTGCATATCGCTATTCACGAGAGATTCTGAACCTACCATTGCCTGAATATGGATATCATGAAGCAGAAGCAGCAGATGTAACTAAACTTCTTAAAGGAAAACAAGCACAACGCCTTTGGGAATTAGTCCAAGATTGCCGCAAATCTAATATTATTGGCTTTATTGGTGGACCGCCTTGCCCTGATTTCTCTATTGGAGGAAAAAATCAAGGATATTTAGGAGATAATGGTAAACTTTCAGCCTCCTATATTGAATTAATTTGTCGGAATCTACCAGATTTCTTCTTATTTGAGAATGTCAAAGGTTTGTGGAGAACAAAAAAACACCGTTTATTTTTTGACTCTTTGAAGCAACAGTTAAAACAAGCAGACTATATATTAACAGAGCGATTAATTAATTCTATTGAATACGGTGTACCGCAGGATAGGCAAAGAATTATTCTTCTTGGATTCCACAATCGCTTAATTAAGGAAATAGGCATCAAAATTGGTAGTGAAATATTACTACCTGAAAACCTATTTCCTTGGGGAAATCATATTTTATATCCTCAAGAAAAAGTCTTTGCTTACCCTTGGCGAAAGTGCGAACCTTTTCAAGAAAATTCTGTAATTCCTTGTCCTGAAGATATTCCTCAAGAGCTTACAGTTGAATACTGGTTTAGAAAAAATGATGTGTCGCAACATCCGAATGCGGAACAATATTTTCAACCAAGAGCAGGTATTAGGAAATTCGCTTCGGTTGATGAAGGTGATGATTCTAAAAAATCTTTCAAACGGTTGCACAGATGGCGCTACTCACCAACTGCTTGTTATGGTAATAATGAAGTACATTTACATCCCTACAAAGTAAGAAGAATTTCTGTGGCGGAAGCTTTAGCGATCCAATCTTTACCTGTAAATTTTATACTTCCAGAAAATATGTCACTCACCAATATGTTTAAAACTATTGGCAATGGTGTGCCATATTTAGCATCAAAGGCATTAGCTCAAAGTATTCTTAACTTTTTAGCAACTGGTATCTGAAATTCTGGTGATCTGAATAAGGTTAAAAGTTTCTAAGGCTAACTAAACTACGTACGTGATTTGGGGCTACCTGCAAAGCCGACATCTCAGACCTATTCTCCAACCCAGTTTTCAGAATAAACTCGTAATAAATATGGTTTAATATATATATAAGAAATGTTTTAATTTTTTATAAAGATTAATAATCAATAACTGGCAAAAGGCACGATGGCAGCAGACTATCCAGACATTGATATTGCGCCATTTATCGATCACGCCCTGTTAACGCCAACGGCTACCCCAGAGCAGGTTGAGCAATGGTGTGAAGAAGCAGACAGATTTCATTTTGCGGCGGTTTGCCTATCTCCCGCCTATGTGAAGCAAGCAGCGGAACTCCTCCACGGTAAAAACCCAAAAGTCTGTGCAGTGATTGGCTTTCCTACAGGGGCGACTACTTCAGCAGTAAAGCTGTATGAGGCTCAAGAAGCAGTAGAAAATGGTGCCACTGAACTGGATGTGGTGATCAACTTGGGCTGGTTGAAGGCTGGCAAAACTGAAGAAGTCCACCGGGAAATTGCTGAAATTTGTGAAGAATCCGGGCAACCTGTTAAGGTAATTTTAGAAACTAACCTGTTGACGGATGCGGAAAAGAAACTGGCAGCAGAAATCTCTATGGAAGCAGGGGCTGCATTCTTAAAAACCAGTACAGGTTGGAATGGGGGTGTAACGGTGGCAGATGTGCGACTTTTGAAGGAGATCGCACGAGAAAGGGTAGGAATTAAGGCCTCAGGCGGTATTCGTACCATTAATCAAGCCTTAGAATTAATCGTGGCGGGTGCTACTAGATTAGGCACATCTCGCGGTATCGATTTAATCCGCGAGCGCAATAACCCGGAAAAGGTGGAATAGTCATTTGTACTCAGATCAATAACTCATGACTTGCGACTAATGTACGGGCGGTTTAAACGAAATATCGCGTCTGCCCTTAGATATGCGGGTTTAACCCGCTCCTACGGACTCTTGGCTAATGAGTAGAACTTATCAAGTAACTGGAATTAATCTTAAAGCCCAGGCGCTGGGAGAATCAGATAAAATAGTAACAATTTTGACACGAGAGTTCGGTTTAATCCGAGCAGTTGCCCCAGGGGCACGCAAGCATAATTCTAGCCTGGGTGGTAGGAGTGGGATGTTTGTAGTGAATGAACTACTGATTTCTAAAGGGCGATCGCTCGATAAAATTACACAAGCGCAAACAATCAAAACTTATCCAGGTCTAACTAAAGATCTAGGTAAATTAGCTGCTAGTCAATATTTAGCTGAAATAGTTCTATGTCAAGCTTTAAGCGAACAACCCCAAGAAGAACTTTATGAGTTGCTCAATGAACACCTCAATCGGTTGGAGGCATTATCTAGTACCGAAGCAAGTATTTTAGCTCATCTATCTCATGGAGTGTTTCACCTTTTAGCTTTAGCAGGACTCACACCTCAGGTACAAGTCTGTTGTCTAACGCAACGTCCCCTGATACCAAATTTTACAGACCCCAACTGGCAGGTAGGATTTAGCGTCTCTGCTGGTGGAACAGTTTGCTTGGATACTTGGGAAGACTTACGAAAACAAAGAGATAAGGAGAGAAAAATCAATTCTTCTGTTCCGCGATCGCCTCATTCTCCTACAACCTCAGCCTCTCCCATCTCTGGCTACCAAACAGTTGTGCATCGGCAAGAAATACCTGTGATTTCTAATCGCTTGAATGCTACAGAACTTGAGATACTCCAGCAGCTGTCGCAACCAGAGATAATGCTTATTAATGCAGTCAAAGATGATGGCTGGTTATCTGTTGAGCAAATTCTGCGCCAGTATGCTCAGTATCATTTGGGTCGTCCAATTCGCTCCGCCACTTTAATTGATTCTTATTTTGCTGCTAACCATGATGCAACCGTCTGATTTGGATAAAAAAATCTTGCCTTTGTCACCGAGCTACGCCAAAAAACAGAGTAGAGCATCAGATTCTACAGCACCTAGTCACTTGAGTGCTGTTCCTAAGCCTCGACCTAGTCAAATCAATAACCACGAAATGTCCTCAAAAGACATTTCTCAAAGTAATAAAAATTGGACATCGGAAAAATCAAACTCTCATGCCACTGAGGAACCTGGCAAACAATTAGCAGATACATCAACCAAGACTGAGGCTAATGGCCAAGCAGCTATTACCTCAGAAAAAGATCTGCCAGGTGTCAATGGGCCTAACTCAGGGGCAGAACAAGAATTAAGTGATGTGGCCCAGAAGGGGTTTTTACCTGTATTAAAAAACCCTAATTTCCTGGCTCTTTGGGGTGGTCAAGTTTTTTGCCAGCTAGCAGATAAAGTTTATCTGGTGCTAATGATTGGCTTAATTAATACTCAGTTTCAAGCTAGTCATCAAAGCATTAGTGGTTGGGTATCAGCTTTAATGATGGCTTTTACAATTCCCGCAGTGCTATTTGGTTCCGTGGCAGGTGTATTTGTAGATCGCTGGTCAAAAAAGACGGTGCTAGTAGCAACAAATGTTTGGCGGGGAATTTTGGTGTTGGCAATTCCCCTACTCTTATGGTTGACTCATGATTGGAAACCAGTAGGAATGTTGCCAGTAGGTTTTTTGATCATTTTAGGTGTGACTTTTTTAGTGTCCACGCTGACGCAGTTTTTTGCACCAGCAGAACAAACAGCCATTCCCTTGGTGGTGGAAGAACAACATCTACTCTCGGCGAACTCCTTGTACACAACAACCATGATGGCCTCAGTGATTGTTGGCTTTGCTGTTGGAGAACCACTGTTAGCGATCGCCGATCAACTATGGCTGCAACTGGGTGCAAGTGGGGGATTGGGTAAGGAAATCGTGGTCGGTGGTAGTTATGCGATCGCTGGGTTGATTTTAGGCTTTCTAGTAACTAACGAAAAACCCCACGACTCAGCAACAGAATTTCCTCATGTTTTCTCTGACCTGCGGGATGGACTACGCTACCTCAAAGACAATCATCGTGTTCGCAGTGCTTTAGTCCAACTGATCATATTGTTTTCCATCTTTGCAGCATTAACTGTTCTAGCAGTGCGGATGGCAGAAATAATTCCTAACTTGAAACCCTCTCAATTCGGCTTTTTACTAGCAGCTGGTGGTGTTGGTATAGCTGCTGGGGCGACAATTCTTGGTCAGTTTGGTCAACGCTTCTCTTACACTGGGCTAAGTCTGTGTGGTTGTATAGGTATGGCAGCTTCGCTGATTGGTTTATCCATATTTACAACACAGTTATGGATTGTCCTTTTGTTAATAGCACTGTTGGGCGTGTTTGGTTCACTAGTGGGTATACCTATGCAAACTGCAATCCAAACAGAAACCCCAGCAGAAATGCGGGGTAAAGTCTTTGGTCTACAAAACAATGTGATTAATATCGCCCTTTCGTTACCCTTAGCATTAGCTGGTGTTGCAGAAACATTTATTGGATTACAAGCAGTCTTTTTGGCATTAGCTGTAATTGTCTTTTTTGGAGGTATCTTTACTTGGTATAACTCTCATCGGTAATGATTAATCATTAGTTTGTCATAATTAATCATTTACTGAAAGCTGAAGTTTTCGTGGTAGACTTAACTGAGCCTTAAATCACCATAGGCTCAATTACGGGATCGTTGTGAATCCTGGCTAAATGAGTTTTTATTAACTCACATCTATTAACCATCCTTACTAGAATCACTAAAGCCATAAATAAGCTACTGTTGCTTTACAAAATTGAAAAAGTTGATAATTTAGTCTTTTCATATGTTTGGAATGTTAGCTTTATTCCCATGTCATTTACTACTTAAATAAAGCTTATATTTGGCTATTTTAGAAGGATAAAAGTATCAAGTTTGATAATAACTAAAAAAATGGAGTTTGATAATAACTAAACAGGTAGTGATGATAAGAAGTTAAAAGCAAAACCATAAAGGAAAGATAACTAAATATTAAACCCGCTGTTCTTATAACTAAATAAAGAATGCGTATAGCCTGGATTGGAAAAAAATCACCCTTTTGCGGCAACGTCACCTACAGCCGAGAAATTACAAATGCCTTGCTAGACCGAGGGCATGAAGTTAGCTTTCTCCACTTTGCCCAAGAAGAATCTGAACCTGACAACTGGCCAAAATTCCAAGAAGTTCCCTTACCCTTCATTTACAAGTCCCAGGTTTACACAATTCCCACTTTCAAAGCAACCAAAGTATTAACTGATTCGTTGCGGGAAATCAAACCAGATATCGTCCACGCTTCCTTGACTTTATCTCCCTTGGACTTTATTCTTCCAGAGATTTGTGAGCAACTGAATTTGCCCTTAATTGCTACTTTCCATACGCCATTTGCAGGCAAGGGGGCAAAACTCATCTCTGGAACACAACTTTTGGCCTATCAGCTGTACGCACCTTTTTTGGTTAACTACGATCGCGTCATTGTATTTTCCCAAATTCAGCGAGAGTTATTGGCACGGATGGGCGTACGGGAAGAAAATGTCGCCGTCATTCCCAATGGAGTAGATACTACTAAATATTCTCCTGGACCTTCTCAAATCAAAGCAGAATTTCAAGCCGAACGCCTATTTGTCTATCAAGGTCGGATTGCTCCAGAAAAAAATGTCGAACCTCTTCTGCGCGCTTGGAAGCAGTCGGCAATGGAAATCGATAGCAAGTTGCTAATTGTTGGTGACGGGCCTTTGAAGCCTTCTTTACAACCATTTTATGGTGCAGATGAAGGCATTATTTGGTTAGGATTTATTGCCGATGAAAATCGACGTATCGAAATTTTACGAGGAGCAGATGTCTTCATTTTGCCTTCATTGGTAGAAGGGCTATCTTTATCTCTGTTAGAAGCAATGGCATCTGGGTTAGCTTGTTTAGCTACAGATGTGGGTGCAGATGGAGAAGTGTTAGAAAAAGGAGCAGGAGTAGTTTTAAATACTAAGACAGTGCGATCGCAATTACGAACCCTCTTACCACTATTCCAAGACCATCCTGAGTTAACAACTGTGTTGGGGCAGAAAGCCAGAAAGCGTGTACTAGAGCGCTATACCCTCAGTAATAATATTACTCATCTCGAACAGTTATATCGCGAAGTCTTACTACAGCGACCTCTACCGCTAAGTCATAGATTATAAGCAAAGGCTCTACTCTAAATTTTAGTTAGCTGCGCTGAATCTTAGATCATACAAGGGTGCAGCTATACTGCTGAACTTGGCTAATTTAAGTGCATATTCATCATTTACAGATGCTTTCTGGTAAATGTACTATCAAGTATAGATATGCCAACTGCTGGCGTTTGGCTTGCAAAAACTGAATAAATTCTTAAACGAACTTCCTTGCACAATAAAAGAGCTAACTCTTTTCCACAGGGACTTTCAACGTTTGTTGAATCGCTCTTACTGGGTAAAATTGTCAAAGAGGCTGGCGAAGCGAGCTTGAGGCGTTGACTCCTAATTTTTAACTTACATCAGTTTTATTAACAATTACAGAGCTTACATAAGTACACTTATAGTTGCGCTAAGAGCTATATTGATTGCACAGCAATGATTTAAGGGCTGTGTAGTAGATTTACATCGGCGTAAGTTGAGCCAAAATTTTCGCAAAATTGTGAAATCAGCTACCTCTTTGCTGGTACTTCGACTCCCACTAAAGGCAAATAAAGCACTTCACTCAGCAGAAAGACAATTAGCTTAGGAGGCAAGTTTTGACAAATTTCGTTACATCTTTTCAAAAAACTTTACAAAACTAAAGATTTATTGTTACACTTCTTTACATAACACCTAAACCTCTGATGAGAGGACTGCATAACTAAGTGCAGTATCGTTGTAGCCCACTGAGTTTGAGCTAACACTTTTGCCATTAAACCAAATATGTACTTGTAAGACAGTCCTGAGACTGGCTTCAGTTCGTATGCAAAAAACTTAATCTTTGCAAGTATTTTCAGGTTGATAATGTTTCACTTTCAGCACTGGAAATCTTGACTGAAGAGAGTTTATTGGGTTTTTTGTTGGCTTTTCTCAGCTTTAAGATGCTTCATTGGAATTTTGAAAGCAGCTAATTCATAAACAGTACTGGAGATTCTGATCATGGCTTTGACTATCGAGTCCGCTCAAAGTATTTTTTCTAACACTCAAGTTCCTAGCCCGATTCCAGCAACTATAGCTCTGTTCGATCAACTCAGCGTTGAAGATCAGCTAGCATATCTCTGGTATGCCTACACCGAAATGGGTCGTACAATTACTCCCGCAGCGCCTGGAGCAGCACGCCTGCAACTAGCAGAAAGTCTGCTCACCCAAATTAAGTTAATGTCTCCTGAAGAGCAAACGCAAGTTATGCGGGATATTGCTAGCCGTGCTGATACTCCTATTAGCCGTTCCTATGGTTTTTTCAGTGTAAATACCAAGCTAGCTTTTTGGTACGAGTTGGGAGAGTTGATGAAACAGGGTATTGTCGCACCTATCCCGACTGGTTATCAAATGTCTCCCGGTGTAAAAGTAGTGCTAGAAGCTACCCAGAAACTTGATCCAGGTCAGCAAATTACAGTACTGCGTAACACAGTAGTAGATATGGGATTCGATACTTCAGAGCTTGGTCCCAGTAGTTATCCAAAAGCTGTTGCAGAACCTGCATTCCCACGTACAGCTCCAACTGCTACTACCTCAGTCAAGATTGATGGCATCACAGAACCTGCTGTATTAAAGTACATTGAAGCCATGAACGCAGACAACTTTGATGCTGCTATTGATCTGTTTACTCCTGAAGGTGCGCTACAACCACCATTCCAAAAACCGATTGTTGGTCGTGAGGCGATCTCTAAATATATGCGTGAAGAAGCGCAAGGGCTGAACATGATGCCAAAGCAGGGCATTATGGAAGTTAAACCAGATGGCTCTAAACAGTTGAAAATTACAGGTGTAGTACAAACTCCTTGGTTTGGTGTCAATGTTGGGATGAATATTGCTTGGCGGTTTTTAATCAATCCCCAAGGCAAAATTTTCTTCGTGGCAATTGATATGCTGGCATCTCCTCAAGAACTACTGAGCCTGCGTCCTGTTTAGAAAGCATCTACTTAAGAAATAATAGGCTGTTAAAACCGCAAATCTACAAACAAAACCCGCATAGGCGGGTTTTATTCATTTTGATAGTTCTTTATCTCCCAAGACCAAAGCATTTCCCAATTTTTTAAGCGATAATTTTACACTAATTGAGTTTAGTAAATTTAGGATTGATTTATAAACGGCACCACTCACATTAAATAATAAATTATAAGCAAAGGTTATGCTTTAAATGTCCGTTAGCTGTACTGAATCTGAAAGCATAGAAGGGTGCAGCTACACTGTTAACCTTCGCTAATTTCAGTATATTTTTAACATTTATAGATGTTTTCAAGTAAATGAACGCATTTTTTGCCTCAGGCAAAAGCGCAAAGGCGCAAAGAAACAAATAGTTTGTGATACCTAATTTTGTTTTTTAAATTTTAAATGAGCAAGTGTAAATGCAGATTTATCTCCTAAAATATAGTATTTAATTCTCCTATGAATTATGCCAGGAATGTTAGAAATAAGATGAACAAAGAAATATGGATTATGTACTATTTGAATTAAAAACTCCAAGTATTGCCTTTTTTTTATAGTCTCAACAACACGGTAATAAGCTAAATACTTTTGGCTAATTGTAAGTTTCTTAGTTAAAGCTTGAGCTAAATTAGGATGGCGATTAATTATATCCTCAATAGCCATAAAATCTTTAATTTTTCGGCAAGTTAATTCAAGATTTTTATTCAACTTTGAAGACACTAACGAACCTAAACGAGAGCGATAAAAATAATATGGCTCTGGTAGAAATATGAATTTTGCTCTATACACTAAACACTGCAAAGCTAGCCAAAAGTCTTCACTTATGGTTAGTGTTTCATCGTATGCAATATCATTACTAATTAAAAAATCTCGTTTAAATATAGGCTTCGATAAACCAAGATGTAAACCCTGTTGTCCATATATATCTGTGGCAACAAAAAAGGCTGGGTCGATTAATTTTACTTGGTTAATAGACTCCCCACTTTCACTAATTAATGTACTCCAGGGATAGTCTTGTCCATTTTCTATAAAATATAAGTTATCGGCAACTATATCAGCGTGTTCTGAGTATGCCATCTGTAAAAGTGTTTCTAATCGTTCTGGTGCATACCAATCATCAGAATCAAGAACAGCAACCCATTTACCTTTAGCTGCTTTTAGAGCGCGATTACGCGTACCAGACACACCTAGATTCTTTTCATTTACTAATATCTTCAATCGCTCATCATTAAACTTTTTTAATACCTCTAATGTACTATCATTAGAGGCATCATCAACCACAATTATCTCAATATTACTTAGAGTTTGTCTCAAGGCTGAATCTATAGCTTTAGAAATATAATTTTCAGTATTATATGATGCAATAATTATAGATACTTCAGGTTTCATTGTAATTATGTTTAAGATTTACGATCGGTAGGAGTGGTCTCTACATTTGCAGACTCTCTTAGTTTCTTTGTAATGAAGGCAGATTTACTTCTTGCTGAAGGCAGATTTACTTCTGTTTAAGCTGTCGTTAAATATACGGTTCAAAATTGTCAATCAGTGAAACAATTAAAGGCTGTATTGCAACAAAAAATACCCTAGCATAGGTACTGGTGAGAGCTTGTTTTTTTAATTGGGGTTCTGTTAGCAATGGAATAGAAATGTACGCTAAAGTTGAAATCATTGCTATAGCTAAGTTTTAGCCCTCACTCACCGATGAGTTTTTTCCAATTATGAAAATTGTTACTATAGGAAAAATGCACTCATTGCCTAAATACACGGTGATCGTGAGGCGTTAAAGAAAGTAGAAATTTTATTGTTATCGCAGCAATCAGTCGGAATGCGTACATTTTGGTTCCATTGCTACTCGCACGCGATTAGCGTAATGCTGTCAATAGATTTAAAACTAAACTGCGTCTACTGGCGTGATAAAACTAAAATAGTGCATTAGATTTATTTATTGGAAGGCGCTAAAGCGCAACTACAAACATTTTTTATTGCAACATCTTAGTTGTGTCGCGCTACTACTTTGAAACCCATAGTTTTTTATCGATCGGGTTGTGCTCCCAAATCCTATGCTCTCACCAGTTCCCTGTTCCCTTTTGAAAAACTCTAGTTCTCAACTTGGACGAGGTTTATGTTGTTTTGTTTAGTGAAATATATGAATTTGCTTTAGCCCCGACCGTGCAAGAACGTTGAATATTATTGACTAGCTCAAACCTTGGTAGATCTAGCTTTGGAGTGATCTAGAAAATTCTATAACTTACTTTTTTCATAGCCGCTAAAACTCAAGCGACTATAAAGACCATCCCAAACTGGTTGGCTGTTCATAAACCCGCTTCAAGGTATTCACATCTCTAGCAGAAATAGGCGGCGGTTGGCGAACTTGAGAAAAGTATAAGGCATCGGTTTGTAGCGGACTATGTCCCCAAATTCCCAAGGCGTGGCCGAGTTCGTGGCGGACTGCGGCAAGGAGATAATTACCAGTCTGGCTAGGACTCAACAATATTGTGAAGCGGTGCAATAAAACTTTGTTGTGGGTATATAACTCGTAGGTAGTTAAGGCGGAACGCGCACGAGGAATTTTATCGTTAGGTGAAATTTTGAGAGGTGGTGCTTTTCGCAAAATACTAATATCTGCAACCTGTGGTTGTTCCACTACCAATAAGGGCAAATACACATTCCACTCTTGCACAGCCTGTAAGACGCTATTAACCCATGCTTGAGCTTGCTGGCTGTTAATTGCTGTTGGTGTTTCTACGTAAACTCGAATGGGAAACTGTGACCAAACAAGATAGCCTACTTGGGTTGGTGTAATTTGAGAAAAGTAATCACCACTGTTTGTATTATCTTGCCATTGCGCTAGTGTTGGCGGTAGAGGATGGGGTTTTGGAGAAGGTAGAGAAAGGGAGATTGAGTAGTCGCTATGCTGGAATTTTGTGGAAATACCACTAGACTGGGTGTTGCAAAAAATAACTAGCAGCCCTGTACCTATAGCTAAGGCAAGAACTGCTAGTAACTGTCGTATAAATACATTTTTCAGGATCTTGGGTTTTGGGTATTGGATTTTGTTCCCCATATCCCTATCCCCTATGCCTACTTAGGTAACCAGCCAGCACTTAAAACCACTGTTAAACCTAGAAAAATTACTGTCAGCGCCCAAGTAATTCGGTTTAAGGTATTTTCTGCACTCTTGGTGCTGCTAAACAGTTGAGCTTGTCCACCAATGGCTCCAATACCATCACCTTTGGGACTATGCAGCAACACTAAGACAATTAAACCAACGGCGGAAAGTGCCCAAATGCTTTGAACAATATTAGAAACTGTCATGGTAGCAATCTCAATAGATAGTCAATTTCAAAACAGAAGTGTCTGGGTTAAGGTAACAGTTAACTGTTATCTGTTTTACAAACCTACTTGCGCGGGAGTACGACTGCGTTGCACATCATATCCTGCTGGTACAACTAGCGATCGCCCTGTCATTTCGGATGGTTGAGGCAGCTGTAAAATCTCTAGAATTGTGGGAGCAATGTCGGCTAGCTTGCCATCGCTTCGTAGTTCGACATTTGTACCATGTCCAGGGATTTTTACTTTTTCGCCTTCCAGCAAAATTAAGGGGACTGGGTTGGTGGTGTGGGCTGTCCAAGGATTACCCGCATCATCAAGCATATACTCAGCATTACCGTGGTCAGCAGTAATAATTGTTGTTCCCCCGACTTTAATAATGCTAGCAAGTAGGCGACCCAAACAGCGGTCAACCTTTTCAATTGCTTCTATCGTAGCTTCTATCTGACCCGTATGCCCTACCATGTCTGGGTTAGCATAGTTAATCACAACTAACGAGTAGATACATTTTTCAATCGCCGCGATCGCTACATTTGTGACTGCTTCTGCTGACATCGCCGGGGCTTTGTCATAGGTTGCTACCATTGGACTGCTTACCAGTTCTCGGTCTTCACCAACAAAAGGTTCTTCTAGACCGCCATTAAAGAAGTAGGTGACGTGGGCGTATTTTTCGGTTTCAGCAGTGCGAAACTGCTTGAGATCGTGATTGGCGATTACCTCTCCCAAAATATTAGTAAGATTTTGAGGCGCAAACGCTACAGCCACTCCCAAGTCTGGATCGTACTGAGTAAAAGTAGCAAAAGACAGTGGCTTAATTAACTGCCTTTCAAACCCGGTAAATTTGGGACTGACAAAAGCTTGTGTGAGTTGTCTAGAGCGGTCAGGACGGAAGTTGAAAAATATCACCCCATCCCCTGGTTCTATTGCACCGGGAGCAATGCGTATTGGGAGGATAAACTCGTCTGTCACCCCTGCGGCGTAAGATGCTTGTAAAACTTCTACAGCCTGGTGACTGTCAGCTACTCCATCTTGTGTCATCACGTCATAGGCACGTTTAACGCGATCCCAGCGATGATCGCGATCCATCGCATAGTAGCGACCGCTGAGGGTAACTATGCGCCCAATGCCTATGCGATCTAGGTAGTCTTGCAGCAACCCAATCGCTTTTACACCCTCTGTTGGTGCAGTGTCACGTCCATCGGTGATGGCGTGGATACAAACTTGGGAAATTCGCTCTTGCTTGGCTAAGTCAAGTAGTCCAAATAAATGGGTGAGATGGGAATGTACCCCACCCTCGGAACAAAGACCTACTATGTGAAGCTTGCCATTGCGATCGCGAACTTCCTGGCAAATTTTGACAAGTGCTGGGTTGCTGAGGATAGAACCGTCTTCGACAGCATCTGAGATGCGTACCAATTCTTGGGGTACTACCCGCCCAGCGCCAATGTTCAAATGACCAACTTCCGAGTTGCCCATTTGACCCTCTGGCAACCCTACGGCTTTTCCTGATGTGCGGATGAGGGTATGCGGATAAGCTGCCCATAAACTGTCCATGACTGGAGTCTGAGCATTAACAATAGCGTTTCCTCGCTTCTCCTCACAGTAGCCCCATCCGTCTAAAATGACTAGCACCACAGGAGCAACAGGTGCTTTGGTCATAGTAAAATTGCCCTTTACTTTTTGTAATACCCGAATGATACCACTGCTAATCACCGCTGCAAGCGGAATTTCTGCTCATTAAAGCCTTTTATTCAAGACCTAGACTTTTTTTAGATATTTGTGTCAGATTTTTGTAGGTAACCCCGGTGAAAGACCGGGGCGTAATTTATGCGGTATGCAGCATTAAGCTATCTTCTGGTTCGGCCGTATAGGCTGAGATTGCTCTGGTAGATGCGGGTCAATGAGACAGCCTTTAGAATGACCATCTACAACTACGCGCCCGCTGAATGGTTTAATTTCAACGGTAACTTTACCATTAAACCCTGTTAGCACTGCCGCTAGCGTTCCGAGCAAAGCTAAATAAGCAAAGAGCGTTAAGTTGCGGCTGTCGAATAGATTCACTTTCATGTTGGTTTTCCTTTGTTGGCTAGTGAATCCCTTCTCCCAGCTACTCTCAATTGGATTGCCAGTATTTGTTCAGTTATCCCGAAAACAGTTAAGTTCTATATTTCGTGATAACTTGGTTGTTGGAATAATATATTTGGCTCGAATCCCTGAGTAATAGCTTGGGCGTCGGGCTTTTTTTTGTACTGCTTTTTTTGTACACCACTACACTACCACTGCTAATCACCGCTGCAAGTGAATTTCTGCTTATTAAATTCTTTTATGAATGATTTCAGTATTTTTTAGATTTTTTTTAATTTTAGTAACTTTTGCGTATTTTTAGTGATGATTGGCTCCAGACAATTATCACTAAAAAAGCTTTTAATCAACTTCAGCAGTCAGTAATTCCTCGTCTGGGGCACTGACAATTTTTCAATAATGACTGACGAATTTAATACTGTTATTTGATTTATCTCTAGCAATTTATTGAGAAAGTGCTTGAGTTATAAGTAGCATATTAAAGATTATATATTTATTAATTTAGAATTCTGAGTAGAAGTTGCAAAACGCGGCAGCATGAGGTGCTTTTATTGGGGAAAGGTGTATAAGGCTTCGCCTTACACACCCTACAAAAACAAAATTTTTGGACTTTATTTAATCCACTACCCTATAAGTTACTAGAACTTCTTATTTGCGTTTCGCTGACGCTTTAGAAGCTTTAGCAGCTTTCTTAGCCGCTTTTTCGGCAGCTATGGCAGCTAACTTTGCTTGTTCTTTTTCTTCAGCAATTTTATCTAGATAGTAATGATAATTGCCTAAATAAACGCGGAATTCTCCATCCCGAATTTCTACAATTTTATTGGCTACCTGAGAGATAAAATAGCGGTCGTGGGAAACAACAATCGCTGTGCCATCGTAGTTCTGGAGTGCTTCTTCCAACATTTCTTTGGCTGGAATATCTAGATGGTTTGTCGGCTCATCTAAAATCAATAAATTCGCTGGACGTAACAGCATTTTTGCTAAAGCCAGACGCGCTTTTTCTCCCCCACTTAGTGCGCCAACTTGCTTAAATACCGTATCTCCAGTGAATAAAAACCGTCCTAAAAGCGTGCGAACTTCTTCATTTTTCCAGTCAGGAACTTCATCATGAATAGTTTCCATGACTGTTTTTTTCAAATCTAAAGCTTCCGCCTGATTTTGCTCAAAGTAACCAGGAATAACATTATGTTCGCCTAATTGAACACTACCTTCTGTGGGTGGTTCCATACCCATAATCACCCGCAGTAGCGTAGATTTTCCTGCACCGTTGGGGCCAAGAAAAGCAATGCGATCGCCTCTTTCAATTAAGAGATTTGATGCCAAAAACAAGATTTTGTCATCATAGATATGAGTTAAATCTTTAATGCTGACAACTTCTCGTCCGCTACGAGGTGCATCAGGGAAGCGGAAATGCAGAGTTCTGACTCCACCCGTAGGTGCTTCAATCCGCTCAATTTTTTCTAGTTGTTTTTCACGGCTTTTTGCTTGAGTACTGCGGGTAGCGCTGGCGCGAAATCTGTCAACAAACGCTTGCTGTTTTTCTAGTTCTTTTTGCTGGCGTTCATACGCACTCAGTTGTGCTGATTGATTTTCGGCTTTTTGTTGTAGGTATGCGGAGTAATTACCAAGGTAAGTAGTAGAAACACCGCGTTCAGTTTCTACAATTTGAGTGCAGAGGCGGTCAAGGAACTCCCGGTCATGGGAGACTATCACCATTGGAGTAACCAAACTTTTCAGGTAATTTTCCAACCACTCAATAGTTTCCAAGTCTAAGTGGTTAGTTGGTTCGTCCAGTAACAATAAGTCGGGTTTTTGCAACAGGATTTTACCTAAACTCATCCGCATCTGCCAACCACCAGAAAAGGCACTAACGAGGCGATCGCCATCTTCTGGTTCAAACCCCATCTCTGGTAAAATTTTCCCGATGCGTGCTTCTAAGCCGTAGCCATCCAAAGCTTCAAATTGGCGTTGCAAGCGATCCAATTTGTTGATCAATTGATCTAGTTCTTCTGGAGTTGCAGTTTCCATGTCTCTTGTCACCTGTGCTAGAGACAACTGCACTTGATTAGCTTCTTTGAAGACAGTCCAAAATTCTTCTCTCACAGTGCGACTGGGGTCTACTTCAAACTCTTGGTTGAGGTAGGCTATGTGTAAACTCGCAGGACGAATAATCTCTCCAGCCGTGGGTTCAATTTCTCCAGAGATGATTTTCAATTGGGTAGATTTTCCAGCACCGTTGACACCGACTAAGCCGATGCGATCGCCTGGTTTGACTTCCCAGTTGATGTCTTTGAGAACTTCACCTGTGGGATAAATTTTACTAATATGTTCTAGTCGCAGCATCAAGTTTCTCTCAGGGTAGGAAATGGGTAGTTGGGGGATGAAGTGCTAACGCCGTGTCAATCTTAACAAAATTTAATTAATATTTCGTCGGGGAAAATTTCCAAATGATAGAAAAATAGTTGTGGATTCTCACGCTGAAAGCTAATTTAGTTATATATACTCAATGAAATACACCTATTTCGACATTGGCTTACCCTAGCATTTAATTGTGCCGCTATTTTTCCCTGGAGCTGCCTGAATCAGAAGACTGCTATTGTACTGCCTGCCTGACTTCCTTTACACTCAATTCCAAAGCTTCGGCTATTTGCTCTTCTATAGTTAACCCAGCAGCCAAAATTGGTAGTAACGCTTTTAACTTACCACTGCGCTCACCTTCTTCTTTGCCTTCCTAAAAAGCTTCCTAATAAAATCGCGGTTGCTTTAACTCGTTTAAGCCAAACATAGCCTCGATTTCATCCCGACTTATGTCTGGAAAGTTACAACCCAAGATAGTATCTATATTCTGATTTCAACTAAGGAAAATTGATAATTGTTTACCTTTGCAAGAGCAAGGCTAATGGTTTACAAGAAGTTGTTGGGCAATTTTTAAAACAATCTTTCAAATAGACTATCAGTTTTTACCAAGTTCTAATTATTTTGGATAGTTGAAAATGTATTAATTTATTCTTCAACACCATCTCGCACTTCTAGTAGTTGCTCTTTTGATATCCCTAATATTCGTGAAAGTGGCGCTAACAAACTATCATCTATTGGTTCTCCAGCATAAATATTATTTAGTTCAGAAGGAGAAACTTTAAATGTATCGCAGAATTTAGTAAACTCCTGACTACTCAAATCCAGTTCCTTTTGCCTTTCTCTTAATAAAAGTGTGATCGCTCTAGTTCCGTATTTTGGACGTTCACTAATTTTTATATATTTTTTCATTAAATTCTTGACTTGGTTGGCATCGCCACCAGTTTTTTTAATTACATCAGTGCAGGCTAATCTAAGAGCTTTATTTAAAACTTCTTGCTCATTTAAAAACCTAATAATTTCATCTGCATAGTCTTGTTTAAAAAAACCAGTTAAATTACCTTGATAATAAACTGGCACAAAAGCCTCGCTTGATTCTGCTTGCCAATCTGAAGGTTCGTTGTATATCGACATAATATGCACCTCTAAAAAATTTAATTGTATAAAAATTTACTAATTTTTTCAGATAAAGGTGCTACTTCTAGCATCTTTACTGCAAGTTATTACTAAGTATTTTCACTATATTATATGTTATAAATTAATCAATTTAAGTCCCGTTATACCATTTTAGATTTTGAATTGGGAAGGGCTTTCTGTATCTCGCTTCTGGGAATCCATCTATCGCATTCTTTTGTCAAATTTGTATTAGCTTTGTACGTCAGTGGGAATCTCAGATAAAAAACCGCTTATGTGTGTTACAAGCAACAGCACAACAAGCGGTTATCCACATTTTATAAAAAAGCCGATTAGCTTGTAGCTCCAGAAGCCGCTAACTCTGCTAAACGTTCCTGCTGGTCTTGAGAGATACAAGATTGAATAACTGACTCTAAATCACCTTCCAACACCGGGTTAAGGGAATAGTTTTGACCTAAACGGTGGTCAGTAACGCGGTTATCTTTATAGTTGTAGGTGCGAATTTTTTCGGATCGCGACCCTGTACCAACTTGCGATCGCCGCATTGAAGTTACAGCTTCTTGTTGTTCGCGTAACTTCATTTCGTACAGTTTTGCTCGCAAAATTTGCATCGCCCGTTCTTTGTTTTGTAGCTGGCTGCGTTCTTCCGTACAGAAAATCCGAATTCCTGTTGGTTTGTGCATCAAGTCAACAGCAGTTTCCACCTTGTTGACGTTTTGTCCACCAGCACCACCAGAACGAGCTGTGGTCATTTCAATATCCTTGGGGTCAATGTGAATTTCCACATCATCGACCTCTGGCATGATTGCGATTGTCGCGGTGGAAGTGTGAACTCTTCCCCCGGCTTCGGTTGCAGGTACACGCTGTACGCGATGTACTCCCGCTTCAAACTTCAGTTTACTATAAACGCTCTCACCCTGAATTTCCAGGATCACTTCTTTAAAACCGCCCATTTCACCTAGTGACTCGCTCACTAGTTTCACTTTCCAGTTCTGGCTATCAGCATAGCGAGAGTACATCCGCAGTAAATCACCTGCCCAAATACTCGCTTCATCCCCGCCAGTACCAGCCCGAATTTCCAACATAATGTTTTTGTCATCGTTGGGATCGCGGGGTAACAACAATATTTTTAAGCGGTTCTCTAAATATTCCAGCTTTTGCTCTAGCTCGTCTACTTCCAAAGCTGCCATTTCTTGCAACTCTGGGTCACTCGCAGATTCTTTATAAACCTGACGCGCTCCGATCAAGTCTTCTTGGGCTGCTTTCCAAGTTTCATAGGTATTAACTACCTCTTCCAAAGAAGAACGAGACTTAGCAATTTGTTGATACTCATCAGGATTGCTAGCGGTATCGGGGTCACCAAGACGACGCGTTAATTCATTAAAGGTTTGTTCAACGGATTTTAGTTTGTCCAGCAGGTATGATTCAGCCATGATGAGTGCGATCGCTCCTTAAAATAACAAATTGGCTCGAGCATTAAATGACAATCGACCCAGCTGATTGCAGGGTCGTCGTTAACAGCAGAGCCAACCCGCTACTTTTTGTCTGTGTCGCCTGAGGTTTGAGTGCTGCTCATACCGTACTTGCGAAGGAAGCGCTCTACTCGACCCTCAGTATCGATAATCTTCTGGGTGCCGGTGTAAAATGGATGGTTTCCAGACCAAACATCTACGTGCAGTTCTGGCTTGGTAGAGCCAACAGTCATGACAACTTGACCGTTGCAGTAAACTTTAGCATCTGGATACCACTTGGGATGAATTTCAGGTTTAGCCATTGTTCCTTTTGTGGTGAATCTATATCAATTATAACTTCAGATGGAGTCTGGGACTGGGGTTTAGCACAAGAAAGACAAAGGGAAATACCCAATACCCAATGACGCCAGTTGCAAACAAAGCGGAAGCCGCCCAACGCACTGGCTCCCCAATGCCCTCCTATCGTTTTGAGTACTGAGGTGCTTTCCGAGCTTTGTGCAAACCGTATTTTTTCCGCTCTTTGGCTCGTGGGTCACGAGTTAGGTAGCCTTCTGTTTTTAAAGGTGAACGGTTATCTGGGTCTAGTTGACACAAGGCACGAGCAACTCCCAGGCGAATAGAATCAGCCTGTCCAGTCAAGCCACCACCTTCAGCTTTCACCAAAATGTCATATTCGTTCTCTAATCCCAGAGTTTCTAGAGGTCCTCTGATCACGCCCAGGTAGTTGGCGTTGAATTGAAAGTACAAGTTTCCATCTTTACCATTCACGGTCAGTTGACCGCTACCGGGAATCAAGCGTACTCTGGCTACTGCGGACTTACGACGGCCAGTACCCCAGTAGACGGCACGACCGCTAGTAGTTTCTGCTACTGCTACCATTAACTTTCTGCTCCAGGAATTGTATTAACTTTTAATTCTTTGGGTTTTTGCGCTGCATGGGGATGAGTTGGTCCCGCATAAACTTTCAGCTTGGTGAACAACTGCCTACCCAGGCTATTTTTAGGTAACATGCCTTTGATAGCTTGTTCTACTATTCTTTCTGGTAGACGCTGTTGCAACTTGGCGAAGGTTTCTGTCTTCATCCCACCAGGACGACCTGAATGGCGACGGTAGAGCTTTTGGGTACGTTTTTTGCCTGTGACTGCTATCTTCTCGGCATTGATGACAATCACAAAATCACCTGTGTCAAGGTGGGGAGTATACTCGGCTTTCTTTTTACCTCTGAGGATCATAGCGATTTCAGTGGCGAGGCGACCGAGGCGTTGGTCTGTAGCATCTACTATGTACCACTCACGCTCAAGAGACTCTTGAGGAGGAAGGTATGTTTTAGTCATTTGTCATTTGTCCTTTGTCATTTTTGTCTCTTACAAAGTTCTGATGCCTGCGGCAAGCCCTTCGGTGTACGGAGGTTTCCTCCGCTCAACGCCAGTTCGTTCAAGTCGGGAGACCCTTTCGGCAGTTCCTCCTGGGGAACCCCCAAGAGCGGACTGCCTCACCACACGACTGGCTCGACTTTGCGCTTTGTCATTAGTCATTAGTCATTAGTCATTAGTCATTAGACTTGTGCCTATTGCCTGTTGACTTTTAACTCTTGACTCTTGACTAAAAACGAATTTTGGCAGATTCTCATACCAAACATCTGGGGAAAAGGGGAAATCTGGATAGCCGACTCGCAACAAGCACAAGCCTTGAGGAGGAGCGGCATATTTCACTTCTTCCCGGCGTTCTGCTTTCCACAGTTCAGTAAAGTTAGCTAGGGTGATCTGTCCAGAGCCTACTTGTACCAGCATCCCTACTAACAGCCGGACCATACCATACAAAAATCCATCTGCTTGGATTTCAATATGAAGTAATGACCCACTGCGATGGCACTCTGCTGCTTGTACTTCTACCCAAGAATGCGATCGCTTTGATCCTGCACGATGAAAAGCAGCAAGATGATGCTTTCCCAGCAAGGGTTTTAGGGCAGCCTTAATTAAGGATTCATCTAGGGGTGCATAATAATAATGCCAACTGAAGGGTCTGACGAACAAGTTCGGTTGATCTTCAGTGTATATCGTGTAGCGATACCGTCGATAGGCTGCACTAAAGCGAGCGTGCCAACGATTACCTACACCTGCTGAAGCCCTGATCAATATATCATTGGGCAAATAGCTATTTAGGATGGCTGCCCACTTGTGAGATGGAATTAAACCTGTGGCTTCAAAATGAGCTACTTGCGCTGCGGCATGAACTCCAGCATCAGTTCTGCCTGCACCATGTAGTGTCACGTGATACCCAAGAATCTTGGCGATCGCTGTTTCTATCTCTTCTTGAACTGTACGCTGCTGTTTTTGCCGTTGCCAGCCATGAAAATGAGTGCCCAAGTATTGGATTACTAGGGCCACTCTGTGAGTTACTTTAGGCTGGTGGCTTTCTAACATACAGATTTTGTCTTTTGTCCTCTCTTACAAAGTTCTGATCGCTGGAAACCGGCGCTCCGACTTTGCGCTTTGTCATTTGTTCAAAATTCTTGACGAATGACGAATGACGGACGAATGACTTAAACTAGTTCAATAATGGCCATCTCAGCATTATCGCCACGACGAGGCACTGTATGCAGGATGCGGGTATAACCCCCCTGACGGTTAGCATACCGAGTAGGAGCTTGCTCAAATAGAGCATGAACTAGTTGTTTGTCATAGATGTAGCCTAGAGCCGCCCTGCGTGCTGCTAAGGAGCCGTCTTTGGCTAAGGTAATCATTTTATCTACTTCAGTTCGCAGTACTTTAGCTCGGATTAAAGTAGTAGTAATCCGTCCATGACGAACTAGCTCAGTGGTTAGCGCGCGCAACAAAGCACGACGCTGGTCTGCTGGTTTACCAAGTTTTTTGACCCGACAACGGTGACGCATAATAATGCACTATCAATTACTAACGGTTTTGATTTAGCTGTGTTTAGAGCTTCTTTCTTGAGGCAGGGTAATACCTAAGCGTCGCTGTAAAGCTTCAACTACCTCTTCCGCTGACTTCTGACCAAAGTTTTTAATTTCTAACAGGTCTTCTTGGGTATAATCCAACAAGTCTGCTACAGAGTTAACTTGTGCTCGCTTGAGACAGTTATACGCCCGTACTGAAAGCTGCAACTCTTCGATCGGAATTTGAGCGGTTGGGTCGTCTGGAATATCTGAACCTGTATCGGTAGGTTCCAGTGAGATATCTTTTAAGGGATTAAATAGATCTACCAGAATTCCAGCGGCAGATGATAGGGCTTCTTGGGGAGAGAGACTACCATTTGTCCAAACTTCCAACAGTAGTCGGTCTTTGGTGATCGAGCCATCTCCACGCGCTTCCTCGACACTATAGTTGACTTTCCGTACTGGCATAAACACCGAGTCGATTTGCAGAAAGTCCAAAGATGTGGCTTCTTCGCGTCCTCGCTCCACAGTGCGATAACCTTTACCTTTCTCAATCCGAAATTCCATTTCCAGCTTGCCGCCTTCAGCTAAGGTGGCTACATACTGGGTCGGATCAATTATTTCTACTTCACTAGGTAAATCAAAATGTGCCGCAGTAACTGTTGTCGGACCGTTAACGAGTAACCGCCCAATTTGGGGTTGAGAGGAGTAGCTTTTGAGAATAACTTCTTTCATTCTCATTAAGATTTCCAGCACGTCTTCCCGCACACCTGGAACTGTAGCAAACTCGTGTGAAACGCCTGCAATCCGCACTGCTGTAACTGCCGTTCCCTCTAGATTAGACAGTAAAACGCGCCTTAAGGCGTTGCCAACTGTCGTTCCTTGACCGCGTTCTAGAGGCTCTAGGACAAATTTACTGTAATGGCTTCGACTTTCCTCAGTATTCGACTCTACACATTCAATTTGAAACTGCGCCACGGAGTTGCCTCCCTCGTTTTAAGGTGCTGCTAGTAGGCAAACCAATTGCCTCCTAAAAGTTAGTTTTTGCCCTGAAGCTTAATTGAGTTGTATCAATCAGCCAACTAAGAATGTTGGTATTTGATACTCTGATTCCGCTCGCGAGCGCTAATAATTAATTCTGGGTTTTCCAAAGTTGGGCGAACCTCTTTTGGGGAGGAACGCTGATGGTCTTCTAATCACCCAATCCGTCCGAAGTTCAAAAGCCTTTATGTTGCAACACAGTTTTCGCGCTCAAGGTTCAAGCAGGCTTTACAGGTGACTTTCAGGTGCTAGAACTTCTCGCTTTGACTGCCCCACAGGTTGGGTTTAAACTCGACGGCGCTTAGGTGGACGGCAACCATTGTGAGGAATCGGAGTAATGTCCCGAATCAGTGTAATTTCCAGTCCGGCTCCTTGGAGTGCCCGAATGGCAGTTTCTCTACCTGCACCTGGACCACTCACCATTACCTCAATTTGGCGCATTCCTTGATCGATGGCTCGACGGGCAGCACTTTCAGCAGCGGTTTGTGCTGCAAAGGGAGTTCCCTTTTTGGCACCTTTAAAACCGCTGGAACCAGCGCTGGCCCAAGAGATTACATCTCCGTTTTGATCGGTAATGGTGACAATGCTATTGTTGAAAGTAGACTGGATGTAAGCCATACCGTTGGGTACGTTCCGTTTCTGCTTTTTGCTCCCGGATTTTTTTGTTGGTTGTCGCGCCATAGTTGTGTAGTGAATTTAAGGTAAACCTTGCTCTGATGAGCAAGTATAGACATATTACTTGCCTGGTGCTTTCTTTTTCCCAGCCACAGTCTGCCTTCTACCACGACGGGTTCTGGCATTCGTGCGAGTTCTTTGTCCTCTGACTGGTAAACCCATGCGATGACGACGCCCTCTATAAGTACCTATGTCAATTAGGCGTTTGATGTTCATCGCTTCCCAGCGGCGCAAGTCCCCTTCGACTTGATAGTTACTTTCTATTTCTCCTCGCAGGGCAGCAACATCAGCATCACTGAGTTCTTTAACGCGGGTGTCTGGGTTAACACCTGTAGTCGCTAAAATTTCTTGCGACCTAGATAAACCAATTCCGTAGATATAGGTGAGACCAATTTCAACACGCTTATCGCGTGGAAGGTCTACTCCGGCAATACGTGCCACAATGAATTTCTCCCTCTTGTTCTCGCAATTGCTGTTATAAAAATGCGATTAATCGCATTTTGGGCTTTGTCTAGCGTCTTTGTCTCGCATTTGTCTGGTGGTGATAATCAGAGTGCTAGCCTTGACGTTGCTTATGCTTAGGGTTAACACAAATCACCATGACGCGACCACGGCGTTTGATCACGTTACACTTTTCGCAAATCTTCTTGACTGAGGCTCGGACTTTCATGCCTTTTGTAATTAACTCCAAATAGTGAATTATAGCATTTTTAAGGAAATTAGTCAGTTAAATGACTAGGGAACACCCCAAGAGGTGATTTTATGGTAATATTCTCTACATAACCTTACTTTTTGCGCAGTCGATAGGTGATTCTGCCCTTTGTCAAGTCGTAGGGAGTTAACTCCACTTTGACGCGATCGCCAGGTAAAATCTTAATGTAATTGCGGCGGATTTTGCCAGAAATGTGTGCTAGGACATTAAAGCCATTATCCAAGTCAACGCGAAACATCGCATTGGGCAATGACTCGGTGACCGTGCCTTCCATTTCAATCAAATCTTGCTTAGACAATTTATCGTTTCCTCAACTCAATAATCTCCTGTTCTGTTGCCGTACCTTCACCTGCAAGAGAACATACTTTACGAAATATATCAACCGTTTCTTAATATATCTTAGCTAAAATTGCCATCTGCCCTACCGACAGAAACAGCAGTGAATTTTATTTGGGATCTGAAATTGGGGCTATGGGAGAAATGTGAAATTGGGATTTCTCCCTGCTAACCCTTATTTGCCTTAATTAAGACGCTATTACCTTTTGCAGTTCCGTAGTGACTTCTTCTTGGGACTGATTGCCATTGACTGTGAGAAGTTTTTGGCGATCGCCATAATAATCAATCAAGGGTGCAGTTTCTGAGCGGTAAACTTCTAGACGACGACGAATCACGTCTTCGCTGTCATCTTTTCTGCCCCGTGCCAATAACCGTGCTACGACAATATCATCTGGCACATCCAGGTTTACTACCTTTTCACCACCCTGATGTATTGTTTCTAGTAATTGTGCCAAAAACGCAGCTTGCGTTACTTTGCGCGGAAAGCCATCTAGAATCCACCCAGATTTTGCATCCGGTTGACCTAGTCGCTCCTGTACCAGTTCCTGTACTAGCTGGTCAGGCACTAGCTCGCCGCTATCAACATAACCTTGAGCTTTAATCCCCAAAGGCGTTTGGTCTTTCATGGCTTGCCGCAAGATATCACCCGTAGAAATATGGGGAATATGCAAGTGTTCAGCCAATTTTTGAGATTGCGTTCCTTTACCAGCTCCAGGTGGTCCCAAGAAGATTAATCGCGTCACTATTGTTTCACCATTCCTTCATAGCGCTGAGATATGACGTAGGTTTGGACTTGCTTAGCTGTGTCAATAGCTACACCAACCAAAATTAACAAAGATGTAGCACCTAATCCCTTAAAGGTTGGTACTCCTAAAGCACTTTCCACAGCTGTCGGGATAATCGCAACAAAGCCCAAAAATATTGCACCTAAAAAAGTCAGTCGGTTGATCACTCGTTCGATGTACTCACTAGTCGCCTTACCTGGACGAATTCCAGGAATACTCGAACCCATCTTCTTCAAGTTCTGCGCTACATCTACTGGGTTAACAATTAACGAAGAATAGAAATAGCTAAAGAAAACAATAGAAATTAAGTAGACCAAGGCATAGGCCCAAGCCTGAGACCCACCGGGACTGAGATAAGTGTTAACTATATTTGCCAAGTCCGGATTTTTGGTGAAATTTGCAATTAGTAGTGGCAAACTCAGAATGGCTGCCGCAAAAATAATTGGCATGACGCCACCAGAGTTGAGTCGCAGAGGTAGGTAGCTACGTTGCTCAGCCAAAACTCGTCGGCCCACTTGACGACGTGCCGAAATAATTGGGATGCGACGAATTCCTTCTTGAACAAATACAATACCAACAATTGTTGCCAGAAAAACTACTACTAAAACAATGACGCGACCCACTATCTCTCGACCGCCTACTTGAACCAAATCGATGGTATCACCCAAAGATTTTGGTAGTGATGCCACAATGTTGACGAAAATCAACAATGATGCTCCATTGCCAATACCGCGTTCGGTAATTAGTTCGGATGCCCACATAACGAACATCGAACCAGCAGTAAGCGCGATCGCCGTTTCAGCTACAAATAAGGGGCTTGGCTGTAAGGCAAATTGCTGAAGGAATAGAGCCGAAAAAGCCGTACTTTGAATAATTGCCCAACCTACAGTGACATAGCGTGTAATTTGCGAAATTTTTCGCCGCCCCGCTTCACCTTCGTTTTTCTGTAAGTTTTCTAAAGATGGTATAGCCGCAGTGAGCAATTGGATAATAATGGACGCATTAATGAAGGGCAAAATACCCAAGGCAAAGACTCCCAAAGTCGAAAGTCCTCGTCCGGAGAATATATCCAATAAGCCGAAGATGGAATTATTTCCCGATATAGCTTCGTGAAACCTAGCTCTATCAATACCTGGTACAGGCAGGAAAATGCCCAGGCGAACCAAAATTAAAATACCGACAGTGACAAGCAGCCTACCTCTGAGTCCAGCTGCTTGAGCCATCTGCATAAAAGTTTCTTGAGCCGTTGGGGCTTTGTCTCGACTGATCATAGAGTGCTACCTTTATCGTGAACCAGGCGCTGGAAGCGAGTTGGCTAGCATTTAAGTGCGCTATTCTGGCTCACTCTGGGACTTGACAACTTCCTCCAGCCGCCTCAATTTTGCTACGAGCTTGACCCGTGAAAGCCGCCGCTTTTACTGTAAGCGGAACGTTCAATTCCCCGTTACCCAAAATTTTCAATGGACCTTTGACAGCAGTAAGAATACCTGCTGCTTTTAAGGACTCCAAAGTTACTTCAGTATTGGCAGGGAGAGAAGCTAGCTTATCTACATTAATCGTAGTGTAAATTTTCCGATTAACTATCGGAAAACCCTTCAACTTAGGTAGGCGGCGGTACAATGGCTGTTGACCACCTTCAAACCCTGGCCGGGTACCACTACCAGAACGGGATTTTTGACCCCGCATCCCTAAACCGGCGCTTGCACCTTGTCCGGCTGAAATACCTCTACCTACACGCTTACGGCGTTTTTTTGAGCCTTTTTGAGGCTTAGCATCATTGAGTCTCATGATGTAAATAGTAATTTTTTACACAAACGAGGAGGCAAAATTGGCTCTACTAAACCATGTAGAGATTTTCAAGAGGAACACCCCGATCTTCAGCGACTTCAGACAAGGTACGCAGTGTTGATAAAGCGTTGACTGCGGCTCTAGCATTATTGAGTGGATTGTTGGAGCCGAGTTGCTTTGCTAAAACGTTACGAACTCCTGCTAATTCCAGTACAGTCCGAACAGCACCACCAGCAATTACTCCAGTACCAGGTGCGGCCGGTCGCATAATCACCTTAGCGCCGCCACCAACACCATCAATGGGATGGGGGATGGAATTGGATTTGGTAATGGGGATGTCAATCAGATGCTTTTTACCATCAGCTACGCCCTTTTTGACCGCACCAATTACATCTGAAGCTTTGCCTACTCCTACACCAACTTGACCGCGTTCATTACCGACGACCACGATCGCTCGGAAGCTGAGTTTTTTACCTCCTTTGACGACCTTGCTCACCCGTCGAATCTGAATGACCCGTTCTTGCCAGTTAGTTTCTTCTTTTTTTGCGCGGTTTGCTTTACGACGACCAGTTGCCATAATCAAATGCTCTCTATTAGTCAGTTGTCAGTTGTCAGTTGTCAGTTGTCAGTTGTTGTTGAACTAATGACTAATGACCAATGACTTTAGAAATCTAAACCAGCCTCACGTGCTGCATCAGCCAGTGCTTGAATGCGCCCGTGGTATAGGTTACCACCGCGATCAAAGACTACTTTGGTGATGCCTTTTTCTAGCGATCGCGCTGCTATCAGTTTGCCAACTTGCACTGATGCGTCCCGGTTAGCACCTGACGCTAAACCCGATTTCAACTCTGGTTCTACGGTTGAGGCTGATACCAAAGTATGATGTTGAGTATCATCAATCACTTGAGCGTAAATATGCTCATTAGAGCGAAATATGGCTAGGCGTGGGCGTTCTGGAGAGCCTTGAACTTTCCCACGGATGCGTCGATGGCGACGCGTTTTTGATTCTCTACGAGTAAGTTTCATTTTTACTTCTTACCACTCTTACCAGTCTTACCAGCTTTACGTCTGACCACCTCACCGGCGTAGCGAATACCCTTGCCTTTATAAGGTTCTGGGGGACGAACGGCACGAATTTTTGCTGCTGTGTTGCCTACCACTTCTTTGTCATAGCCACTGACTATGACATTAGTTGTACCTTCCACTGCAAACTGAATCCCATCTGGTGGAGCAATTTGTACTTGATGGCTATAACCCATATTTAAAACTAGGTTACGACCTTGAACTTGTGCCCGGTAACCAACACCTTGAATTTCTAAACGGCGCTGAAAACCTTGAGACACGCCCTCAACCATGTTGGCCACTAAAGTGCGGCTCAAACCGTGCAATTGTTTAGATGTACGGGTTTCATCTCGACGGGCTACTAATAATGTTTCGCCTTCTTGAGAGACGGTAACATTCACAGGCAGATCGCGAGAAAGTTCGCCTTTGGGCCCTTTGACGACAACTTTTGTGCCATCTATCGCCACTTGCACTTTGGCAGGAATAGTAATTGGACGTTTACCAATACGAGACATGACTTTTTGTCCTTTGTTATTTGCCCTTTGTCTTTTATCCTTTGTCTTTAACTAATGACAAATGACTAATGACTAATGACTACCAGACATAGCACAGTACTTCCCCACCCAGATTCTGACGACGCGCTTCGCGGTCAGTCATGATCCCACTGGATGTTGAAATAATGGCAATGCCGATACCACCCAGTACTCTGGGTAAGTCTTTTCTATTCGAGTAAACGCGCAAACCTGGTTTACTGACCCGCTTGAGGGCAGTTATTAGAGGCTGACGATTTTTACCCTTGTATTTCAAGGAAACCACCAAATTGCGCTTTATCCCTTCTCCTGATTCTTCAAATTCAGCAATAAAGCCTTCTTCTCGTAGCACTTTGGCAATACTACGGGTGAGTTTTGTTGCGGGCACTAGTGTAGTTTGATGCCTCGCCAAGTTGGCATTGCGGATGCGCGTCAGCATATCTGCAATTGTGTCGTTAGCCGCCATCGTTCCCTCTTTAGATGAACTTATTGATCGCGAAAAGGCATTCCCAATTCTTTGAGTAGGGCGCGGCCCTCTTCGTCATTTTTCGCTGTGGTAATGATGGAAATATCTAAACCACGGATTTGATCGATGCTGTCGTACTCGACTTCTGGAAAAATTAGCTGTTCTCTAACACCCAAAGTGTAGTTACCGCGACCGTCAAAGCTTTTAGGGCTAACGCCGCGAAAGTCTCGAATTCTAGGCAAGGACAAGCTAACTAGTCGGTCGAGAAAGGCATACATTCGTTCGCCTCTCAGGGTCACCATGATCCCAACAGGCATACCTTGACGAATTTTAAAGCCGGCGATCGCCTTTTTAGCCCTTGTTACAACTGGTTTTTGACCAGTGATTGTGGCAATTTCGTTTAGAGACGCGTCCAGTGCTTTAGCATTGGATGCCGCTTCTCCCAAACCTCTGTTAACAGTAATTTTGACCAACTTCGGCACTTGATGAACGTTGGTGTATTGAAACTGATTGATCAGTTTGGGGACGATTGTCTCTTTGTATAAGCTTTTGAGTCTTGTTGTCGCCATAATTTCTTGTCCTGTTTATCCCTGGGCTTGGTCAGGGAATCTTGAATTTTAGATTTTGGATTTTAGATTGAATTTAAAATCTCATCTAAAATCGTCCCTTGGTCGATGACTATTTATCCAGGATCTCGCCGGTTTTCTTCAGCTTCCGCACTTTTTTACCTTCAGCGGTGAAGGTGTAGCATACGCGACTGGCGACGTTTTGCTTAGTGGAGTAAAGCATCACGTTGGAGCTATGAATCGGGAATTCTTGTGTAACTATTCTTCCTGATTCCCCTTCTTGCTGGGGCTTCACGTGCTTAGTTTTAATATTGACGCCTTTGACAATAACTTTACTTAGTTGTGGCAGTGCCTGGATCACTTCACCAACTTTTCCTTTGTCCTTACCAGCAATCACTTGCACAGTGTCGCCAGTTTTGACGTGCATTTTATGAAAGACCTTGGGTTGTGGCTGTTTTGTCATTACAGCACCTCCGGAGCCAGAGAAACAATTTTGGTGAAGTTTTTATCGCGCAGTTCCCGTGCGACTGGGCCAAATACCCGTGTGCCTCTGGGATTACCATCTTTGTTGATGATCACCGCAGCGTTATCGTCAAAACGAATACTCATGCCGCTATCTCGATTTATACTTTTACGAGTGCGAACAATTACTGCCTCTACAACATCAGACTTTTTTACAGCCATGTTGGGTTGGGCATCTTTGACAACGGCAATAATTTTATCACCCACGCCACCATAACGGCGGTTGCCAGCACCTAATACGCGGATGCACATTAGCTTCCGGGCACCACTATTATCTGCGACATTCAGGTAAGTCTGGGGTTGAATCACAATTTGTCTCCCTTGTTAAGTTGTTAGTTTTATAACAACTATTAAGTTGTAGCTTTGGCGTTGAGAATTTCTGTGACTTGCCAGCGCTTAGTTTTACTCAGGGGTCTAGTTTCCTGAATGCGAACGCGATCGCCGACTTTGCACTGATTGTCTTCATCATGAACTTTATAGCGCCGGGTTTGAACTACAATCTTGCCGTACTTGGGATGGGGAGCGCGGTTTTCCACAGCTACTACCACCGTTTTTTGCATTTTGTCGCTCACCACCAAGCCAACTCGTTCTTTGACTGCCATAATCTCCTACTTTTCTTCTTGAGCCGGTTGAGTTGCTGCCCGTTGGCGTTCACCCTCTACCGTTAGCAATTGCGCTAGGCGATGTCGGGCGTGTTTAAACTGATGGGGCTTGTCTAATTGTCTGGTTGCTTTTTGCAAGCGCAACTGAAATAGTTGTCTTTTAACAGCAATAATTTCCTCAGCCAGTTTCTCGTCAGTTAATTCTCTAGCTTCTGAAATCTTGGGAAGAGGCATAACCTACTCCTGCTCCTGTGGTTGAGGGCGCACAATAAATTTGGTTTTAATTGGCAGCTTATATGCAGCCAAGCGCATAGCTTCGCGGGCAGTTTCTTCGGAAACACCAGCGATTTCAAACAAAATTCGCCCAGGCTTAACTACCGCTACCCAAAACTCCGGCGAACCCTTACCGGAACCCATCCGGGTTTCAGCAGGACGCATGGTTACGGGTTTATCAGGGAAAATCCGAATCCAGATTTGTCCACCCCGACGAATATAACGAGTCATAGCTCGGCGAGAAGCTTCAATTTGCCGGGAGGTAATCCACGCAGGCTCTTGAGCTTGGAGTGCAAAATCACCAAAGTTAAGGGTACTGCCACGGTGGGCTAAACCCTCCATCCGTCCGCGTTGTTGTTTGCGGAATTTAGTTCTTCTAGGACTTAACATGATTTGTCACTTGTCATTTGTCATTTGTCATCTGTCATTTGTCATTTGCCATTTACTAATGACTTATGACTCATGACCAATAACGGTTTACCCTTCATTTGATCTGTCTTCAAATTGTTGGCGTCGACGCTGTTGTTGACGGCGACGAGGTTCGCGCTCACGGGTTGTGGGTGGGGCTGGAGTTTCTTCCTGTCCTGGGATGATTTCTCCCTTGAATACCCATACTTTGATGCCCAGAATTCCATAAACCGTTTTGGCTGTACAGTAAGAGTAGTCAATGTCAGCCCTTAAGGTATGTAGAGGTACTCTCCCTTCACGAGTCCATTCTGTTCGGGCAATTTCCGCACCGTTTAGCCGACCGCTAACTTGGACTTTAATGCCTTGAACACCAGCACGTTGAGCACGTTGAATCGCTTGGCGTACCACTCGTCGGAAAGAGACCCGGCGTTCCAATTGTTGAGCAATGTATTCCGCAATTAAGTAGGCATCAGCATCAACTCGTTGCACTTCAACTACATTAATGCGAATTTGGCGATTGCTACCCAACAGTTCTTGGAGTCCAGTACGTAAGGATTCGATCCCTTGCCCACCACGGCCTACTACTACGCCAGGTCTAGCTGTACGTACTTCTAAGTCGATTTGGTCAGCTTTGCGCTCAATCCGCACCTCTGAGATGCCAGCGTTGTTTTGAGCCAGTCTTCCGAGCTTTTGTTCTATATATTTACGGAGTTTGTGGTCTTCTTGGAGAAGCTCTGGATATCTGTCAGGAACAGCAAACCAGCGAGATTGATGTTCTTGTGTAATACCCAGCCGAAAACCAACTGGATGAATCTTTTGTCCCACAAATGCTTCCTCTAAAATTTCTTACTTTACGCAATTTTTTCGTGTCTTGTAATTATTCAGCAGCAGCGCCAGCAGCTACAGCTACAGTGATATGACACGTCGGCTTGCGAATTTGGTAAGCTCTACCCTGCGCTCTGGGTTGGAACCGTTTGAGTACTGGGCCTTGATCGGCATATGCCTGGGTAATCACTAGCTGTGCACGGTCTAGACCAGCATTATGCTCGGCATTGGCAGCAGCACTTCTTAGAACCTTTAAAACTGGTTCACAAGCTCTATAAGGCATGAATTCTAGGATAATCAGCGCTTCTCGGTACGACCTTCCCCGAATTTGATCGAGTACACGACGCACTTTATAGGGAGAAATGCGGATAAAACGAGCGATCGCTTTGACTTCAGTAGTATCAGTAGCCATAATTTTCTCCGTTTTTGTCATTTGTCATTGGTCAGTTGTCATTTGTCTTTAGCTAATGACTAATGACTGATGACTCATGACTACCTACCTGATTTTTTGTCGCTTTTTCCATGCCCCCTGTAGGTACGTGTGGGGGCAAATTCTCCCAACTTATGTCCTACCATCTGCTCATTCACAAAAACGGGGACGTGTTGGCGTCCGTTGTGGACAGCTATGGTGTGACCTACCATTAAGGGTAAAATTGTCGATGCTCTCGACCAAGTTTTAATAACTTGTTTTTCGTTTCTGGCGTTCAGCTTTTCAATTTTGCTGAGCAAGTGATCGGCAACGAAAGGACCTTTTTTTAGAGAACGACCCATATTTTTAAGTTCTGAGTTCTGAGTTTTAAGTTTTAAGTTTTGAGTGTTAAGTGTTGAGTTTGACAATTCTACTCAGCACTCTTTACTCACTACTCACAACTAGTTAAGATTCACGACCACCGCGACCGCGTTTAGAAGACTTACGACGACGGCGCACAATTAATTTACTGCTAGCTTTCTTGGGCTTGCGTGTCTTTGCACCCAAAGTCGGTTTACCCCAAGGAGTAACTGGTCCTGGTCTCCCGATTGGTGCTCTACCTTCACCACCACCGTGGGGATGGTCAACGGGGTTCATCACACTACCTCTAACCTTGGGACGGCGTCCCTTCCAGCGATTTCGTCCAGCTTTACCTGCACTTAAGTTTCTGGCGTCAGTGTTACCTACTTGGCCAATAGTGGCATAGCATTCGCGGCGAATTAAGCGAACTTCGCCGGAAGGCAGTTTCAGGGTAACGTAATTACCTTCTTTAGCTACAACTTGTGCGGTAGCTCCAGCAGAACGCACGATTTGACCACCCTTGCCAGGAGTCATTTCTACATTATGAACACCAGTACCCAAGGGAATATTCGCTAGGGGTAAAGCATTGCCATCTTCGATCGGAGATTCCGGTCCAGCAATGATTCTTGTCCCAACTTTTAAGCCATTGGGCTGGAGAATGTAGCGTTTCTCCCCATCTTCATACACAACCAGGGCAATTCTCGCATTCCGATTTGGATCGTACTCAATTGCTGTGACTGTAGCAGCAATGTTCCGTTTGTCTCTCTTAAAGTCGATGATGCGGTAAAGCTGTTTATGTCCGCCACCCCGGCGACGGCTGGTAATCCGGCCTTGATTGTTACGGCCTTTGGGACGATGTACGTTCTTGGTTAAGGATTTTTCTGGCTCAGTTTTAGTGATTTCCGCAAAGTCAGAGATTGTAACTTGGCGAGTACTAGGGGTATAGGGGCGATAAGAACGAGTACCCATTTTTGTTTTATACCTCTGGGAATAGAACTTGTCTAACCTTTTCTACATCCCCAGGTGCGATGGTAACAATCGCTTTCTTGTATTGGGGCTTGTAACCAATAAATTTGCCCACACGGCGTTTTTTCCGGGGTGGGTTCAAAGTATTGACTTTGACAACCTTTACCTGAAATAAGTCTTCGATCGCGGCTTTAATTTCTGGTTTGGTTGCCTTTGGAGTTACTTCAAAAGTATATTTGTTTAACTCCATCAAAATTGTCGCTTTTTCGGTAACAATTGGGCGACGAATTAAGTCAGCTAAGTTGCGGGGGTCGAAGTTAGGCACTGTAGACCTCCTGAATTTTTGCTATGGCTGATGCTGTAACTACAATCTTGTCAGCGTGCAGCAAATCGAAAACATTTAACTGATTTGCAGCAATTACCTTTAAATTTTCTATATTGCGGGCTGACAAATGAATGTTATCCGCAATTTCAGACAAAATTAACAGTGTCTTATTTTCAGGCGCAGCTCCCCAACGAGCTAGTGCTGCGACTAATTCTTTAGTCTTGGGGCGGGATAGCTGTTCGCTAAATTCTTCTACTACAATCAAATCGTCAACACGACCCACAAAAGCTGTTCGCAGTGCTAAGCGCCGCTCTTTGCGGTTCATCTTTAAATCATAATCTCTGGGTTTTGGTCCAAAGATTACACCACCACCACGCCACAGAGGTGAACGAATTGACCCTGCACGAGCGCGACCTGTACCTTTTTGCCGCCAGGGTTTGCGACCACCACCTCTGACTTCGGAACGGGTTTTTGTACTGGCAGTTCCTTGACGAGCATTAGTCTGTTGTCTAACCAAGGCTCTATGCACAATATGAGCTGCTGTTTCTTCTTTGGCAACCCGCAACTCAAACGAAGTCTCTCCGACTTGTTCTCCTTGCCAATTTTTAACTATACTCTCAACCATCTTTGTCACTTGTCCTGTGTCATTTGTCCTTGGTCACTTGTCCTTTGTCACTTGTCCTTAGCCAATGACTAATGACTAATGACTCACAACTAATGACTCTTGACTACTTACCAACTAGCTTGGCAGGTACGATACTCACCAGCGCACCCGGTTTGCCAGGAATGGCTCCTTTGATTAGCAGCAAATTGCGCTCTGCATCGACTCGTACTACAGTCAACTTGCGGATTGTGACGCGGCTACCGCCCAAACGTCCTGCCATCCGTTTTCCAGGATAAACACGACCAGGGGTAGTACCAGCACCAATAGAACCTGGTGCTCTATGGTTTTTAGAACCATGTGACATGGGTCCGCGACCAAAGTTGTTGCGCTTTTGGTTGCCCGCAAAACCGCGACCGATACTTGTACCGATTACATCTACAATTTGACCTGCACTAAAAATATCTGCTTTAATTTCTTGACCTAAAGCATAATCGCTGGAAGTATCTGTGTGATACTCGCTCAGGTGACGTAACGCTGGGGCAGATGATTTTGCTAAGTGGCCTAAGAGCGGTTTGTTTAACGCTTTAGGTTTGACTTCGCCAAAACCAACTTGAATCGCGGCGTAACCGTCGGTCTGTTTCGTTTTAACTTGGGTAACAGTGCATGGTCCCGCTTGGATGACGGTGACAGGAATTGCTACTCCTGCATCGTCAAATATTTGGGTCATGCCCAGCTTGGTGCCGAGAATACCTACAGACACAGTAACTGGTTCTCCTTATCTACTTGCTAACCTTGGAATCGGACTCTAAAAGACAGGCTTTTTATATACCGGTTGAGGTTAGACGAGCCTCTGAAATTTAGAGATGCATTGGCACTCTAACTCCTCCGGGACACAAAAAACTATGTCCTTACTGTTTGGTGAATCCGTTTACTTTCACTCACTTATTCACCAGAACAGCCATCAGCACCTTCGTTTTGGGAAGGAATAGCTTCTGGAATCAAGGCAAGGCTTTAGAGCTTTGCGCTTTGTGCAGCAATGCTTTCATCCAAGCGATTGCTTAGGCACTTTCTGGAGGCAGGCGCTAACAGCGGATTTCCCGACGCTCAGCGACAGCCGTGTTGTAGTGGGACTTAAGCAGCTTCATGCCACTCAGTATCCTTTAACTAAGACTGACGTAATGCCATCAAACCAACATTACTGCTCAGTTTCTACTCCGACTAAATTACCTTAAACTATTGTTCAAGGTTTTGCCTACTTTTTCAGGACTACAGGAGTGAATGTAGTCTGGAACTTAGGGTTGGCTTTAATTTTCCAGCCATAAGTTCTATATTTGACCTGAAAGCTTTTTCAGTGTACCAGTCTCCGATCGCTCTTTTGCTAGCTTTCTCCAAATTTGGAATCAAGTCATTAACTCTTGATGCTCACACTAGCTCAGAATGCCAATAAGAGGGCAACTTAATTTGCGTATTTGGTCACAATCTAACAATATAAATGATTTATTTAGATTTGTCTATAAAATTTGATCGAGTTACCGCCAAGTATTTCTAGTGGATGAACTAGAAACTAGGAAGATAGGCAGGACAAGCGATCGCCACCACTACATAATTTCCACTTGGAAGAGAACTCTGGCAACATACAAGGCTTATTGATAATCAAAGCATTATCCAAGAGACTGAAGGGAAGAAATCTCTTTGGCTAGCGATCGCCAGACAATCACTGTCATTTATTCTCTAGTCCTAACTTAAACTTCAAGCGATCGCAGCGCGATTTGTCTCTGGTTGATGTTATGTTCCGATCAACTTACGCCAAAATCCGCAAATTGCAGCGGTGGTGCCTCAGCCTAATATGGATCATAAGTTAATTGTTGAACCGAATTTAGGGTTCGCAGTAAATAATAGAGATATCTAAGTGAGATAGAAAGAATATCTATGGCACTACTTACCACTGGCAACGCTTTTATTCGCGAACTAGAAAAAGTTGGCTCTCTTGGTGTTTATGTACCTCCAGAAGGAGGTTATGAAGGTCGGTATCAACGTCGACTGCGTGCAACTGGCTACGTCACCCTCCACATTACCGCTAAGGGGCTGGGAGATTTGGCTGCCTATCTCACAGGAGTTCATGGAGTCAGACCGCCTCATTTAGGTAAAAAAAGTACTGGTACGGGTGCGGCAGTGGGTTATGTGTATTATTTACCACCTACGATCGGTTCTCACCTCGAACAGTTACCGCCAAAGTCCAAAGGATTGGTGTTGTGGATTATTGAGGGGCATATTCTTTCCAATCAGGAAATCGATTTCTTAACCGCTTTACCTCGTTTGGAACCAAAAGTGAAAGTAGTAATTGAGAGGGGTGGCGATCGCGCCTTCCGTTGGACTCCTCTAGAAAAAACACTTTTAGCTAGTTAGTTCTTGGCCATTAGTCATTAGTCATTAGTCTTTTGACTCTTGGCTTTTGACTTTTGATAACCATTAATTCAACTCCATCAGCATTTCTACCGTGCTGATGCGAAAACCACATGATGCAAATAACCGCCGCGCCGCTTCGTTAATAGCTGCGGTATCTAGCCTGATTTGCTTGATTCCTATGTCATCAAAGCGTTCAATAGCCAGCATTACCATCTGTCGTGCTACTCCTTGTTGGCGATATTCTGGCTCAACCCAAATATCATGAATAAAGGCAAATTCTTGTAACCGATAAATTGGGATTTCGCGTTCAACTGTCGCTACTAAAAACGCTACCAAGTCATCTTCATCTTCAGTTACCAAAAATACGCTTCGCTCATTATTTGCCAACCGCCCCAACCATTTTTCATAACGCTGTTCTGGATAGGGAAGAAAACCATATTTGGCAGAATCCCAAGAATCATGCAAAGCACAAATCTTAGCAACCATCGGTAAAACTTGAGGTACGTCGGCTGGTGTAGCGGTGCGGATTAACATAAACTCTAAAGGCACAAATAGGCTAAAAAATGCCAGATCGCTCTGATTATTTTATCTTTTCCTCGGAATCACTTGCTTTATTTCTATCGTTGTCTTGGAGAAAATAGTTTTGCAGTTCCTACTGCTGAATTTGTTGAAGAAGCAATTGTGTTTTTCGATACCCAGGTGTGTTTCCTTGCTGCTTAAATAAATTTGCAGCTTGCTGGAGGTCTGTAACTGCACTTTTGCGATCGCCTAAGACAGATAGTGCCAATCCTCTGTTACCGTAAGCATCAGCTAAGGTAGAGTCGATTTTAATTGCCTGAGTAAAGTTAGATATGGCTTGTTGATGCTTCCCATCTCTCAAGTGGGTGAGTCCTAAGTTGTAGTATCCGTCTGGTGATTGCGGATCTATGTTTACTGACTGGTTAAAATCAGCAATAGCTTTTTGAAAGTTTCCCAATTCTACATGGGAGATACCGCGACCATTGTAAGCATCTGCGTGCCTAGAATTAAGTTGTAGTGCTTGACTATAGTCAGCGATCGCTGATTGAAAATCTTTTAATTGAGTTCTTGCTAAACCCCGTAAACAAAAACCTTCATAAAATTCAGGGTTTAAGCGTACCACTTTGTTAAAGTCTGCAATAGCTCCCTTGAAGTTACCCTGTGCTAGCTTTTGTACGCCTTGGTTATAGTGCTGTTGAACATCCACCGATTTCTCTAGTTTTGGTGAAGCTTCAGCATAGATGGTAGGAGACATCACACCAAGTAACATCGTTATTCCCAGGATGGTGAATGCTTGCTGAATCGGTTTCATATTTTTCCTCCAGCGCTATCTGCCTCTATTAATCATTGTAGTTAGGAAGCAAAAATTAGCTTTGAATGTCTTATCTGTTACAAACGTTTTCACATTCAACTCAGTTTGTAACAAAAACTGTAACAACGATGTATTTCAGGATTTATCCGTATAAATTGATGTAAAAACTCCGAGTAATCCCTGAGTAGACGGGTAATGTTGCTTAATGATATCCGAGATTATCAAATTCTCTTTCTTTCCATATTCTTAGTTTTGGGAATTGGTACAAGAGATTGGACGCTGCGACCAGAGTTGATAGGGGTGGCGATCGCAACCTGTCTATTAACGCAATGGTTTTTGTCATCGATTATTAGCCAAGAACAAAAGCTAAATATTCGCAGTGCCCTAATTACCTCACTAGGACTCAGCTTACTGTTGCGGGCCGATCATTGGACAACAATGGTTTTAGCAGCAGCAAGTGCGATCGCTAGTAAATTTTTCTTCCAAGTTGGTAATAAGCATTTCTTCAATCCAGCAAACTTTGGCATTATTACTGCTTTACTACTTACCTCTGATGCTTGGGTTTCACCAGGACAGTGGGGAGAAGACTGGTGGTATGGGCTGTTGTTTGTTGGGACTGGTGGCATGATTGTGCAGCGAGTTGGTCGCTGGGACACTACAGCCGCGTTCTTGGGTTCTTACGCAGTGCTAGAGGCGATTCGTAATCTCTGGCTGGGTTGGACTTGGGATGTTTACTGGCATCGTTTGATGAGTGGATCTTTGTTGTTATTTGCCTTATTTATGGTTACCGATCCGCGGTCAATTCCCAATGCCAGAATCGGGCGGATCATTTGGGCAGTCTGCATTGCCATATTGACTTTTATACTGCGGAATTATTTCTTTATTTCCAGCGCAGTTTTCTGGGCACTGTTTATCCTAGCGCCGTTGACTCTTCTGTTCGATGCCTTCTGGTCAGCCCCAGAATATTCCTGGTTGAGAAAAGATGGGAACACTAGTGTTACTGAAATTTCTCCAGTATCAAGTCCCCAGCCTCTAATGCCCAGTCCGTAAATGTTTTAAACACTGAAAACAATCGAGAAATAAAATGAAACCTTTAAGATTCTTCATCCCAATAGTGATGGCATTGATAGCTGTGCTATGCTTTGCCCCTACAGCATGGGCATTCTGTGGATTTTATGTCTCCAAAGCTGATACCAAGCTGTATAACAAAGCTTCTCAGGTGGTGATTGCGCGGGATGGCGATCGCACTGTCCTGACAATGGCTAACGATTTTCAAGGCGAAGTCAAAGATTTTGCGATCGTTGTACCTGTACCCACAGTGCTGCAAAAGGAGCAAGTTCATGTTGCCGAACCCAAGATTATCGAGCGTTTAGATGCTTTTAGCGCACCGCGATTGGTAGAATATTTCGACTCAGATCCCTGTGCTCAACTTTATGAATATGACAAACCTCAAGCAGCGCCTGCACCAGCATCCAGAAATGAAGCAGGGGGTACGAGAGGGCGTGCTGATAGTTTGGGTGTGACTGTTGAGGCGCGTTTTAACGTTGGCGAATATGACATTGTGATTCTCAGTGCCAAAGAATCTGGAGGATTGGAAACCTGGCTGAATCGTAATGGCTACAAAATTCCAAAAGGGGCAAAAGAGTTACTTAAACCCTATGTCCGCTCCTCTATGAAATTCTTTGTTGCTAAAGTCAACCTAGATAAATTTGAGAAATCTGGCTATCAGTTACTTCGTCCTCTACAAATTTCCTATAAATCACCCAAGTTCATGCTGCCTATTCGTTTAGGCATGATTAACGCTGCTAGCGAGCAGGATGTCATTGTCTACATCCTATCGCCAAAAGGGCAAGCAGAAACTACCAACTACCGAACGGTCAAAATTCCCTCCAATACCAACATTCCGCTTTTTGTCAAAGATGAATTTGGCGAATTCTATAAGTCCATGTTCCAGACTTCCTACAATAAAGAAGATCGGAAAGTGGCTTTCTTAGAATATGCCTGGGATATGAGTAGTTGCGATCCTTGTTCTGCCGAACCCTTATCTCAAGAGGAACTCAAGCAAGCAGGTGTATTTTGGTTGGATGGTGATTCCGCCAATGGTGTTCCAGCGCCTCGTAGTTTCCGTCCTCCTGTTTATAGCAGTAGTGTCTTCATCAGTAGATTGCATATTCGTTATACCCGCAACAAGTTTCCCGAAGATCCGATGTTCCAAGACACTTCCAATCGCGAATCTTTTCAGGGGCGCTACATTTTACAACATCCATTTTTAGGTGAAGTCAAATGTCCAGCTGGGCGAGAATATAAGCAGTCCTTGCCTAAGCGTTTTGAACAAGAAGCACAAACTCTAGCCAAGCTAACCAACTGGAATATTCAAGACATTCGCCGCAAGATGAAGTTGACTGTTGGTGAGATCACAACATCTTGGTGGCAAAGTTTCTTTTCTTGGCTGGGGTTATAGATCAATACGGTTCAGTTAAGAAAATTCTTCTGTGAAGGCAAGGGAACAGGGAACAGGGAACG
>NZ_MTAV01000116.1 GCF_002154695.1 Nostoc sp. T09 | reverse complement strand
TTGGTTTGTGTAGCCGCGAATTCCATTCGCCAGATGTTTCTTCCAAAGTGGGATGCTCCCTTTTGTGATGCTTCAAACTTCGTTTAGCCAACGTAAAATACTAGCTTTGCTATTTGCTAATCCCTTATAAATCAGTGACTCTGCTGACATGGAATCAATTGCAGCACACAGCTTAACCCGTAACAGTGAATCTTTTTTGATTAAACTACAATCTCTGAAATAAGTACGAATAGTAAATAATGCTGCTTCATAGTCTGGTAGCCCCCAAATTACTTGTCGCTCAATTCGCAGGTAGAGACTGGGATGTTGCAGATCAAAGTTTCTACCTTGCCACTGCTCAACTGCCAAACCAGTTGGTGGTTCGGGATGGTGGTTAAGGCGGATGTCGGTACTCAAACCCCAAGCAAAGCGCACCATTGGTTTACAGTTAATCATAGTATTAACGATCGCATCTGCCCGGCGATTAATTTTTTCTATACCTGCCACAGGCGTATGTATTGCAGCAAAGTCTTTACCAATTTTTTCCTCAGCTGACCAATGATTGGGATAGCACAAATGCACCGCACTCAGCCAATTGCAACCATCGTTACCACGACAGATTACTGTAAAGTCTTCTTGTACCTGTGCTGCTAAAGCATCGAAGGTAGAAGTGTAAGCTGGAAAAACTGAACTACCCTCGACTCGCTGTAACTGCCAGTCTGCATCTAGATAAAGCGTTTCTTTGGTGAGTTGACTAGAGAATATCAAAGTGTTGGCTGTTGATTTTTGATAGCCAAAGTATTGTGGATGTTCTTGGGTAAGGCGCTCAACTATCAAACGAGCGATCGCACCTGCCACAGCCTTAGAATAATTATGAGTCTGGTAGTATTTACTCAACCGTTCGGCACGGGCTAAGAGTTTAGCTTGGCGATAATGAGCAAAATTTTCATCGATTTGAAACACTTGCCCATCAGCTTCACCATTACCTAAACACGAGCCGAACGCCATCATCCCTGGCTTGACTTCGTAGCGCCCGTTCATCAGGGGAAAGTAGCAAGCTGGACTATTGAAGGCTTCGACTTTCTGTGTTTCCACAAGCCAGTTATTTAAACAAGTGCTATTTATAGATGTTTGCATAAAAATTTTGACATCAACCGACATTTCGCAGATGCGATCGCAAAATTTAAAATTTGGCATTGCTGAATATGAGTATGAAAGTCAAAAATTCACTTTTTCAAACTCTTATTCTCTTTTGCTCAAGTCGGCACCGCCCACGCAAGTGTCCTCCTCTGCGTCTCTGCGTGATATAGGAATCCGGTTTTATTCTTGAAAAAATGACCTACTATTTAATATTAAGTCTCGGGTGAGCAATGCCCACCAAACCCAGGATATGGTGGGCATTGCCCAACGCCCTTCGGGTGACGCTCGTTCCTCGCTACCGCTTCGCTAACGCCAGTTCCTTTATGCCGACGGCACTTCCTACAAGTCGGGGAACCCGCCCAACGGAGTGCCTCGGGAAACCCGTCCACCGGACTGGCTCACCGCTACGCTAACACCAACGCAGTGGCTCCCCTACGTGTATTTCAGAAATCAAATATGAGCCATATACTAAATTCATAACTTCACTTAGCAACACCTAAATTTATGCTTTATATTGCCTATTTCCTAGTTTCAATACAGGCTCTAAGCTGTGCCGCCAGAACTTGGATATGAGGCTTTCTCAACATAGTTAAGTGATTACCGGGAATCATATGAATTTCTGTTTTCTCAACAGCCAACTTATCCCACCCCATACTCAAATCCTCCTCAGCCATACTTGATGTCTTACTTGTTTTAAACAGAGTAATTTGCTTCGGGTAGGCTTGCGGAATGTATTTAATAACTGCTTGACTATTAGCGTAGAAAATACGCAGTATTGGGATAATTGTTAACTCGTTTAAAAGATGTAAATTAGTATTCTCAGATATTAAGTTATTTGTAAAACCCTTTTTTAAAAGCACATGCGATAATAGACTTCTCTCCAACCATCCATTAAATTTCTTAAAATTAAAAAACTGAGAAATTAAATTGTTAATTTGATTCTTGCTATGAGCAGCTATTAGACAACAATATCCAAAGAGAAAAGGCCATATATCTCGCGCCGCGGTAGTGAAAAGAAACTTGAAACCATTACCAAAGGAAGGAATATTACTGGGAATTGGTGCTAATGTGTCAAGCATAGCAAGTAAAGCCACCTCATCCCCAGACTTTTGCAGTTGTTGTGCCATCTCAAAAGCAACCACACCGCCAAAAGACCAACCGCCTAAAAAATAAGGGCCTTTTGGCTGCACTTGACGTAATGCTTCAATGTAGTGGGCAGCCATATCTTCAATGCTAGTTAACGGAGCATTTTTACCATCAATTCCTATAGATTGCAGCCCATAAAATGGTTGATTATTTCCTAAATGATGAGCTAATTCGTAATAAGGAAAGATAACACCAAAGATAGGATGGATACAGAAAAAAGGTGGATTAGAGCCAGCAGGCTGAATCGTAACTAAAGGAGACCAAGGTAGAGGATCTATTTCTGTTAATAGGGAATTTACTAAACCTTCAATTGTGGGGTTTAAAAATAATATAGATAGTGGTAAATCACGCTCAAATTGCTTGCGTATCTGTTCTAACAGGCGTACAGACAGTAACGAATTACCTCCCAAGTCAAAGAAGTTATCATGAATACCTACACGCTCAATATTAAGAACTTTAGTCCAAATTTCTGCCAATGTTGCTTCGGTTGCATTACGAGGAGCGATAAAGATTTTATCTATTGAACGGCTATTTGGAATATTGAGTGCTGTTAGTGCTTGGCGGTTCACTTTGCCATTAGGTGTGATTGGCAAAGAATCCAACATTATAAAGGTTCTGGGAACCATGTATTCTGGTAATTTCTCTTTTATGAATTTTCGTAGTTCAGTTGTTGTTGCTGTCTGCTTCAACTTGGTAACAATATAAGCTATTAATTCCTTTTCACTACGTAAATTCTCTTTAGCAATTACTACCGCTTCTTTCACGCTTTGATGCTGATTTAGCACTGCTTCAATTTCTGACAACTCAATGCGGAAACCGCGAATTTTTACTTGATTATCGATCCGATCTAAAAATTCAATATTCCCATCTATTAAATAGCGGGCTAAATCACCAGTTTTGTACAAACGACTTCCTTCTTCTCCTTCTGCCATCTGCCATCTGCCCTCTGCCTTCTTAAAGCATTCAGCAGTTAACTCAGGACGGTTAAGGTAGCCTCGCGCTAGTCCTACTCCACCGATATATATTTCACCAGGAATTCCGATTGGTACAGGTTGTAAATGTTTATCTAATATATAAATTTGAGTGTTAGCAATAGGGCGACCAATGGGTGGTTTTTCACAAACAGCAGTAATCTCGGCAATGGTTGACCAAACAGTTGCTTCAGTCGGTCCGTAAGCGTTAAAAAACCCTCCAATTAGAACTTAACCAACGTTTTACAATCTCCCCAGAACAAGATTCGCCTGCACAAATTATAGTTTGCAATGCGGGGAGTGATTCTGTATGTAGAACCGCCAAAACAGTCGGCGGCAGGGTAATATGAGTAATAGCGTTTTCGCGCAACAATTGAAGTAAACCTTGACTGGGTAGAAGAGATTCTTTCTTTGCTAAATATAGAGTTGCTCCTGTTCCCAGTGCCATGACAATCTCAAAAATTGCAGCATCAAAACTTAATGATGCGAATTGCAGAATGCGGTTACTTGGTTGCAAGTTGAACACCTCAATCTGAGCTTCTGCTAAGTTGGCAAGTCCTCGATGTTCGATTAAAACGCCTTTAGGGTGTCCTGTTGAGCCAGAGGTGTAGATGACATAAGCTAGGTTGCTAGATGTTACACAATTAGTTGGGTTTTTCTGGCTTTGGGAAGCGATCGCTTCTTTATCCCGATCTAAGCAAACTACAGATACCGCTGCATTCCCAAAAAGCTCAACCAATTCCTGTTGAGTTACCAAGACTGATACTTTCGCGTCTTCTAGCATGAATTGAAGACGCTCTTGAGGATAGCTAGGATCTAAAGGTAGGTAAGCGCCACCCGCCTTGAGGATGCCTAAAACTGCAACTATCATCTCTAGCGAACGCTCTATACAAATGCCAACTACAGCATCTGCGCCTACCCCCAATTGTTGCAGGTGGTGTGCAAGTTGGTTGGCTTGAATATTTAGTTCGCGGTAGGTTAACTGTTTCTGTTCAAAGACTAGCGCGATGGGCTGCGCTCCACCGCAGGCGATCGCATTCTGACTTTTTTCTACTTGTGCTGTAAATAACTCATGAAATAACTCGTTCTCTGCGTATTCTCTTTTTGTATCATTCCAATCAATTAATAACTGCTGCCGTTCATTTGCAGTTAATAAAGGCAAGTCTGTTAAACGCTGTTCTGGATTAGCAACAATACTGTCTAGCAGTGTTTGGAAATGTCCCAGCATCCGAGTAATCGTAATATCATCAAATAAATCGGTGCTATATATGACTTGTCCTTTGAAACTTTCTAAATCTTGCCACAGGTGAAACTCTAAATCGAGCTTTGCAGTTTTACTATCAAAGTCGAACTGAGAAAGCCTTAAACCTGGTAAATCTAGCGCTTGAATGGGAGTGTTTTGCAGACTAAATACTACCTGAAATAAAGGATGGCGGCTCAAATCTCGTTCTTGTTGCAGTTCCTCTACCAGCTTTTCAAAAGGCAATTCTTGATGAGCGTAGGCTCCCAAAGTTACCTCTCGCACACGATGCAACAATTCTCGAAACGTCGGGTTACCTGAAAAATCAGTACGTAGCACCAAACTATTGACAAAAAAACCAATTAATCCTTCTATTTCACTACGGTTGCGATTGGCAATAGGTGTACCAACTGCAATATCCTCTTGCTGTGTATAGCGATATAGTAAAGTCTGAAACGCTGCCAGCAGAGTCATAAACAAAGTAACGCCTGCTTGCTGACTAAGTTGCTCTAGCTTCTGAGTTAAATAGGGCGGTAGTTCTATAAATTGTTCTGCACCCTTATAGGTGGAAACTGCTGGTCTTAATCGGTCAGTGGGCAGATTCAACACCGAAATACTATCTAACTGCTTTTGCCAATAAGCTAATTGGGTTTCTAAAGGTGTACAGCCGTCCGTTCCTTGTGTTTGCAACCATTCCCGCTGCCATTCGGCGAAATCTGCATACTGAAGGGGTAGTTCGGGCAAAGGCGTGGACACGGAGTGGCTTGTCGTCAGACATGGCTGATCTTCGACAAAGGTTTTATATAAAGCCTCCAGTTCTCTAATTAGCACGCCAATAGACCAACCATCGGCAACAATATGATGTAAATTCAGCAGTAACACATATTCTGCTTCATCCAGTTGTAGCAACGTCAATCGCAGCAATGGCCCGGCGATCAAATTGAAAGGACGTTGAGCTTCTGCGGTTGCGAGTCGCCGCGCTTGCTGTTCGCGTTCTTGGCTCTCGAAATTGCGTAGGTCTATTATGGGCAGGGGTATGGTTAAGGTGGGAGCTATTACCTGTAGAAGTTGCCCTTCTGCCATTACAAACGTAGTACGTAAGGTTTCGTGGCGGCGGACAATTTCGTTAAATGTCTGCTTTAAGGCAACGAAGTTGAGAGAACCTGTCAGGCGAAGTGCTGTTGACACATTGTAAAACGGATTCCCCGGTGCTAACTGGTCGAGAAACCACAACCTTTGCTGAGCAAAAGAAGTGGCGAAGACAAAAACCTCTGCCTCTTCAGCAGAATTGAGTTCTTCTTTAGTACCAGTGAGATGAGCGGAAAAATACTGGCTCATAAATGTCCCAACTCCAAGACTGCCTTTGTGTGATTCTCTCAACCTATAGTAGGTTAGGATTCACCAAGAGGACACGGAGATTGGGAGACGCAGTGATATCCTATTCGCTTATTTCATTGGCTTTGTTTACTTACCAAACTGCTATTAATTTCCACCGAATTTTATATCTGGCGCAGTATCCTCTGGATATATAGGTGGTGACTGTACCGAGAGCAGAACAACATCTTCATTAGGTGTACTAAAGCCGTGGCTAACACCGTGAGGAATGTAAATAGTATCACCTGCTCCTACCAAATAATTTTTGCCATCTAAAGTGACAACAGCAGTTCCTTCTAGGATGTAAATAAAAGATTCTGAAGCTTCGTGAATGTGGGGCTGAAGTGAAGAGTCTTTAGAAATTTTCACATGATCGAAGCCCACATACGGCAACTGTTTCTGGGACAGCAATCGAGTGATAGTAGCTCCAAAAAGTCTCTCAGACTTGAATTGGGTGAGATTCTTTATGTCGGCTCTGTTTGCTTGAGTAATCATTTTGCGGTTTGCTCCAGTTACTCTCATTCGGAATCGGCATAGCTCATTGATAACAGTGAGTACTAACATTACAAATGTTAATTTAACTAGCCGTTATATGCAGAAAAATAGACATATTAGTAGCTGAGATCGTTGAACTAAATCATTAATAGTATTGTCTATTTTCTTAGCTACATAATAACTCTAACAAGAGCAGATACAACTCACTCTTTAGACACCATTTTGCTGGGGTTTGATTGGCTCTCATTTTTTATTTCAAAGAGTGATTTCAGTAACTATCGCCTGGTGTTTCTTCCAAAAGTGGATGCTCCCGGAGTATCTGCCACTGCTAACAACCCACCATTCGTGAGTGTAGATATTCGTTTACCTCAACAAAAGGATAGGTTTCTGTACTCAAAAGAATCAGAACTTACGCACTCAGATCCCCCAACCCCCTTTTTAAGGGCCTACCGTGTATACACAAGTTGGATGTAAAGTAGGTGCAGAGAATTTTTGAGAAGCAAAAA
>NZ_MTAV01000010.1 GCF_002154695.1 Nostoc sp. T09 | reverse complement strand
TAAATTGTTGAGGGGTGACAAGCACACATCATTCGATAACCCGCAACTTGGGTTAGTAGATATTGTTAAAAAATTGAGCGAGCGCAATTTGTTTAAACTTAGATATTTACAATATATCTAACGGATTTTGTAAAGCAGATCAGCAATTATGATATCACCACATTTACAAGAAATAGAACGTGACCTACGTACTCTATCATTAGAAGAATTAGAATGGCTCTTACAACGTATCACAGAACAAGTGCAAGAAAGGAAGCAAACATCAGATAATTTAGCTGATGTGCAATATATGAATGCACAACTAGCTGCAATGGCTGAGGATTTAGATATACAAGTAGAGCTTACCTCTATTAATAATGAATTTGGTATTACAGAAATGGATGGTTTAGAAAAGTTGTGAATATCGAAAGAGGACAAATTTATTTTGTCAATCTTAATCCAGTGCAGGGCCGAGAACAGTCTGGAACACGACCAGTTTTAGTTTTATCTATAGATGCTATCAATCAATTACCTTTGGTTGTAACTGTAATTGTAGGCACAAAAGGGATAAATATTAAGAGCGATTATCCAACTAATATCAGGGTCTTAACAAGTGATAGTGGATTACCTATTGAAACAGTATTCTTATGTTTTCAAATTCGTTCTTTAGATCCAAATCGCTTTCCTACTGACCCATCTGGAAAGCTTTCTAACTCCAAGATGCTTGAAGTTGAAGCTGCTGTTCGCTACTGTTTGGGTTTGTAACCAGTCAATACTTAAATTCTTTACCAAACTCGTTATTTATAAAAATTATGGAATCGCCAATTGAAAGAATAAAACTTTCCCAAACAGCCAAAGACCAACTGCTGAAACTCCGCCGCAACACCAAAATCGACCAATGGAATATATTATGTCGATGGGCTTTTTGTCGTTCCCTCGCAGAACCAACACCACCTTCCCCCGTACCCATTCCCCAAGATAGCAACGTCGAATTAACCTGGCGCGTCTTTGGCGGCGAAATGTCAGATATTTTGCTCCTCGCCCTCAAGCAACGCTGCCACAAAGACGGTTACGCCACCGACAAAGAAACCCTCGCCACCCAATTTCGCCTGCACTTACATCGGGGAATTGGTTACTTAGCTGGCGATCCAAATATCAAGAAAATTGAAGATTTAATTGAATTAGCGGTGAAAGATTGACAGGATATAAATCATGGTGCGTTATGCTGCTGCTGACACACCCTACATCCTTTAAAAATTTTAAATGCTCTTATGTCGGAGAGCTACTTAGAAATTGAGCGTCATCGAGCTGCGATCGCCCGCATTGACATCTCTCGTCCTGTGCGATTAGCCATAGAATCGGCACTCATCAATCAAGAGACTACGTTTTTTGATTACGGTTGCGGCTACGGTGGCGATGTCCAGCGTGTGGCAAATTTAGGTTACACCAGCACAGGCTGGGACCCTTACTACTATCCCGATGCATCAATTATTGCCGCCGATGTTGTCAATTTGGGTTACGTCCTCAACGTTATTGAAGATCCCCAAGAACGCCGCGAAAGCTTGATCAAAGCTTGGGAACTCACCCGCAAAGTCTTAATTGTCGCTGCTCAAATCCTAATTAATGCTCCTAGTAAAACACAATTAGCTTACAGCGATGGCATTGTTACCCGTCGCAATACTTTTCAGAAATATTACGAACAAGAAGAACTTAAAAGTTACATTGATGAGGTACTGAATGTAGATGCTGTACCCGTGGCTTTAGGCGTTTACTTTGTATTTCGTGATGAAACTGAAAAAGAAAATTACAAAGCTATTCGCTTCTTTTCTCGAAGTTCTACCCCACGAATCCGTATCCCCAGCAAGCGATTTGAAGATTATCAAGAACTTCTCGCACCATTGATGGCTTTTTTCACCAAACGCGGTAGATTACCAGTCAAAGGTGAATTGAGCAATGAACAGGAACTACTGAGTGAGTTTGGTAACTTCCGCCGTGCCTTTAGCGTAGTATTACAAGCTACCGATGAAGCAGAATGGGATGCGATCGCCTACCGTCGTTCTCTAGATATTCAAGTTTATCTTGCCCTCACCCATTTTGAGCAACGTCCGTCATGGCATAAACTAGCCCCAGAAATGCGTCACGACATCAAAGCTTTTTTTGGAAGTTATGAAGAAGCTTGTGCTGTCGCCGACCAAAAACTTTTTAGCTTAGGTCAACCAAGAGTAGTACAAACAGCCTGCGAAAAAAGCAAAATTGGTAAACATACCCGTGGTGCCCTTTATGTCCATGTTTCAGCCCTTGCAGAGATCGATGCTTTGCTGCGAATTTATGAAGGTTGCGCCAGCCGTACCATTGGACGTGTAGATGGTGCCACCTTAATTAAATATTGCACCGACAAACCGCAAATCTGCTATCTGTTTTACCCCGACTTCGATACTGATCCCCATCCCGCCTTAAAAGCCAGCATCATTATTGACTTTCTTACCTTAAAAATCACTCACCGCGACTACCAAACCAGAGCAAATCCCCCAATTCTGCATCGTAAAGAAACCTTTGTCACACCCAATTACCCCTACTACGAAGAATTTGCTAAACTCACTCAACAAGAACAGCAATTAGGGCTGCTCAAGCAAAAAAGTGATATTGGCACCCGTGAAGGTTGGGAAAAATGCCTCGCTGCACATGGGGTAGAAATTAGGAGACATCAAGTCTACCAAGTTGAAGATGGCAGAAGGTAGACGCGGGGACGCGGAAACAGGGAGAAAACAAGTAATCAATACTCAATCGCAACTAACAACTGACCACTGCCTTTCTTAAGTAACTTGGCATATTTGCGTGAAATCATCCGGCAGCTATGGCAAGATAACTGCAATTCATAAGAGGTGAGGAGGAACCGTGAAAAGATGAATCCAGTGCGATCGCTGCTGCAAGTTTTTGGTAGCCGCAAGATGGCGGCTTTGTTATTCCTTGGCTTTTCATCTGGTTTGCCGTTGTTATTAATCGGTAATACCTTGAAAGCTTGGATGACTGTGGAAAAGGTGGATTTGGCAGCCATTGGCTGGTTTAGCCTCGCCAGTTTGCCTTACTCGTTAAAGTTTCTTTGGTCGCCGTTTCTCGATAGATTCACTCTGCCATTTTTGGGGCGGCGGCGGGGTTGGTTAATTGTGATGCAGCTGGCTTTAATAGTCGCGATCGCTATCATGGGATTCCAGCAACCCAAACAAGCATTACAGCTGCTAGCCATTAACGCTATTGTCATTGCCTTTTTGAGCGCAACCCAAGATATTGCTGTTGATGCTTACCGTACCGACGTTTTGCAAAAACTGGAAATGGGCGCTGGGGCAGCCGTTTTCATTTTGGGTTATCGCATTGCTCTGTTAGTCGCAGGTGCTTTGGCATTGATACTTGCCGATAGAATGCCTTGGTCATCGGTTTATTTGTTTATGGCAGGTACGATGGCGATCGGGATTTTTGCAACCTTGTTTGCACCAGAACCAGAGGAAATTAGCCCTCCAGCCTCTTTAGCCGATGCCGTCATTTTACCCTTTAGCGAATTTTTCCAGCGTCAAGGTGTCCTCCAAGCTCTTTTGGTTCTTTTGTTCATTACCCTCTACAAGCTGGGTGATGCTTTACTGAGCAATATGACCACGCCTTTTTTGCTACAAGTTGGTTTTACCAAAACTGATATTGGCGCAATTCAGGTAGGTATGGGATTAATTGCTACCATTGTTGGGGCGCTGGCAGGTGGTGCAATTTTGAGTAGAATTGGCATCAATCGATCGCTTTGGGTATTTGGTATTCTACAGGCTGTGAGTAATTTTGCTTACTTGTCTCTAGCTTATACAGGTAAAAACTATCAAGCTATGGTTCTAGCCATCAACATAGAACAGTTCTGTGGTGGTTTGGGAACAGCAGCCTTTGTGGCATTTTTAATGAGTCTTTGTAACCAGAAGTTTTCTGCAACTCAGTATGCTTTGCTTTCTAGCTTAATGGCTGTCAGCCGTGATATTCTAGCGTCTCCCGGTGGGGCGATCGCACAAAGTACAGGTTGGCCGCTATTTTTTATAATTACCATCGTTGCTGCTGTGCCAGGACTACTGCTGTTGCCAATATTTGCCCCCTGGAACTCTAAGCCAGTGGCAATTAACAGACCAGGACTTGAGGAAGAAGAAGAGGATGTATGGGGAACCAAGTAGTTATTATTGTCGGCACGTTTATCCTCTTACTTACTGGACTGCTACTAGGCTACGTTCTCTCGCAGTTAGTATTAGGATTTCTAGGCTTTAACCTGCTAACTCTTTTGGGAACACTCAGTCTGATTTTAATTTTTGGTACACTGTACTACGTTTTATTTTGGCAATTGCGTAGAGAGCAGTCACAGTCATTTAATAGCAGAATGCCAAATCAGACAGACGATTTTCTCTATGAAAGCGATCTCAAAAATAGACTGATTGCGAAATTAGATGGTGACATAGATACTGCTGAACGGTTAATTGAGCAAGCCAAGCAAAATTATCCTGGTATGGAGGAAAATTGGTATGTTGAGAAAGTCATTGAAGACTGGGATCGCGATCAGCGCTAACACTGCTCTACTTCGCGATCGCTGATAGCTTTTGTTTGTTATTGCCAGAACATCGCTAAAATAAATCAAGAAAACTTTACAAATCTACAGCTAGTTTCTTAAAAAGCTACCTAGCTCCTTCTCATCCCAATATGGCTATTTTTCGTCAATACATTGCTCCTTTGCTGGTAGTGCTAGTATTTATCCTTGCCCTAGTAGCAGTCAGCGCCCGCATCTTTTTACCTTCTGATATGGCTGCACCTGCACCAATTGAAGAAGTAGGGTTAATTGCCCCATCCCATAACTCAATTAGCTAACCCAAATTAGTGTTAAAAGTGCCTGAGCAACTGATACCAGGGTACAGTATTCGCCTTGGCTCCGCCTTGGATCGGGCGCTACTGGTAAAGTTCATGCAACGAAGTTACCAGGATATTTTTCCGCAAGGGGATTTTTCTCATCTCGCCCAAACAGTCGAGCAATACTTTTCCAATAAAACGCCTTTGTGGTGGGTAGATGAGGCAGCAGGCGAACAAGACACGGAGAGTTCTTTCTCTACCTCTTCCTCATCCCTCAACTCTCCGGTGGCTTGTCTATGGGTAGGAAATGCCATAGATCAAGTCGGAGGAAGCCGTCATGCTCATATATTTCTCCTTTATGTTGTGCCAGAACATCGGCGGCGAGGTATTGGTACAGCTTTGATGAGATATATAGAAAATTGGGCAACTCAAAGAGGCGATCGCCAGATTGGGTTACAAGTATTTCAATCCAACCAAGCAGCATTGAATCTTTACAATCAACTTGGTTATCAAACCCAATCCCTATGGATGGTAAAATCACTCAATATGGAAAAATAAACTAGTGCAGTATGGCAGAATCGCTTAGGCAGTTAAAATGTGACTAAAAAGCAGCTTTTATAAACATTACACCCTTCTGCTACGGCAGTTGCCACAAGTCTGGAGACCAAAGGCACTGCCTCTTCTGCCCTTCTGCCTTCTTGCACTATTATGTATGACGAAGACGACCTAAGCCTACTCGATATCGAAGTGGAGCTAGAAAGCCCCTTAGATCGCATGGAGCCGCTTTCTGAATCAGAAGTGGCAAAACCCGATCCAGAAGTGATGCTAGCTCTGTTAGAAAATGCCCAGCCGCAGCAACGAATGCTAGCAGCGCGTGCTTTTTGTGACATCGAAGATGCGCGTGCTACACCCCATCTCATCCGTTTGTTAACTGATACCTGCCCCTTAGTGCGGGTGAGTGCAGCCTATGGTATTGGGCGCAATCCCAGTGACGATGCAGTAGAGCCTTTGATTGCTCAACTGAACCGGGATTGGAATGGTTATGTGCGTAAAGGTGTGGTTTGGGCTTTAGGAAATTGCCGCGATCGCCGTTCTTTAGCACCCCTAGCCGACGCCTTAAGAACTGATATTTCCGCAGTGCGTTTGTGGGCTGCCAGTGCCTTGGCACAGATGGCAGAAGTCAGTTATGAAGCCATCATAGGAGCGATACCACCACTAATCGAAGCCTTAGTTAAAGACCCAGTAGCCCCGGTGCGGAGTAACTCCGCCTGGGCAATTGGACAGTTGTGCCGCGAACTACCATCTAACATAGTTTATGGCACAGCGATCGACGCTCTAATTCAAGCTTTTGCCGAAGACCAAGATTTAGGTGTCAGAGAAGACGCTAAAGCCTCATTATTAGGTGTAGGCGACCCCCGTGGTTTGCAGCTAATCGAAACTTTAGAACAAGAAGGATGGTTCTAATTCGATTGAAAATCCCTCGGCTATTTGTTGAGGGATTCTTTGATCGTATAGGTATTGAGTGGCTTTGCGTTTGTAGTTAGCCATTTGCGAAAGCCTAGAGGTCACTTTTGGGAACTTCCTCACGAAATTCTATGACCAATTGCATAGTTTCCACTACCAAATCACGTAAATCCCGGTTGAGAGCTACAGTACCTTGAGGCCCAAACCAACGGTCAAAAATCGTCACATATCGTTGATTACCATTGACGAATCCTTGCATGAACTTGACGAGAGAATAGTTAACTGTATCCAATAATTTGGAGTTATTTTCAGGCACCATGCAAGCGATACCTTCTCGTGAATAGGGGCGATCGGGTACGATCGCAAAAGCCTCTGAATTTTTTTGCTTTTGCAGCCATGCCTCTAAGAGAATGCTATCGGATGAGAAAGCATCAACAGTGCCTTGTTGCAAAGCGGTGAATCCCTCTGCCCTAGTTTTAAAATACACCAGTTTAGCTTGGGGTTGTACACGAGCGATCGCTTGTTCATTTGTAGTTCCTGCTAGCACCCCAATTCGTTTACCAATCAGGGATTCGGGAGAACCTAGATTACTTCCTTTCTTGACTAATAATTGAGTTCCAGTCACACCGTAGCTGACAGAAAAATCTACTTTTTTATCCCGCTGCCATGTAAAGCTACTAGCGTCGCAGACAATATCAACTTGTTGATTAACTATTTTAGGAATCCGCTCAGACGGACTAAGACCCACTAATTGCAGTTTAATTTTTTTTCCTAGCTCTTTTTCTAATTGCTCTTTAATCAGAGTCAGCATATCTACAGAATAGCCATTTAACTTACCCTGGCTATCCACGTAGGCAAAAGGCAGTGCATCTCTACTAGTACCAGCTGTTAATACCCCTGTTCTGGCTACTTTTTGCATCACAGTCTCAGCAACTACCACATTAGGCATGAGTGTTGCAAACATGAGACTTAAAATAGGAATAGCAATTTTTTTATACATAAGCTTTAAGAGTAGATCGGTTTTTCAAAAATCAAATCTGATTAATATATCAAGCTCAAAAAGTTATCACTATCGAGTATATATTAAGGTTATCTAGTAAATATTCTTTACATTATTGGCAGGGAAACCACTTATTTTGTAGACATGGGGTAGGAGAATTTAAGCCCTAATAGCCTAGCTGTCGTGAAAGCAAACTAAGCTGTTTAGTTTAAAATCTGAGCAGCAACATTGAATTTCAAAAACTACAAAGCTCCTTAATCGCTCATGAGGAGCCACTGCTTTGTGCAGGTTCCTCTGTAGCAAGTGGCGTGAAACCCCCCCCCAGACCGCGCTGGCTCACCTGTTCTCTGGCTCCACGAATGAATTTAATTTTGTCCAACTACTTAGTACACCACGGTGTAAATAGAGCAGCCATTTAACATTATTAAAAAATCTAAAACAATTTGCATATTACTTCTGTTAAGTGCTGACAAATAAATGCTTCTATTTGAAGCATTGGCACACTCATCAAGTACCAATTCAGTTACAACAGGATTGCAGTATGCTTCAATACACGGAAAAGCCCTGCTTGGTTTGCAAGAAGATGATTCGTTACCGCATGGAGGTTGAAATTACCGCAAGTGGAACTAGTAAAATTTATTGGCAGCCAATCGCTATGACACCAGATCAACCAGATATCAACAAATGTCCGATATGTCGTCACCAGGTGTCTAGATTCTTTGGCTATTCTTTGAGAGCATCGCTAAGCGCGAGTTAAGTACTCAAACAGCAATTTATGTAGGTGGGCATTGCCTAGAAAGGCTGATGCGGTACACATTTGAGGTATGAAGCAATACCCACTTTATAACTTCTGTCTGATTATTTTGCAAATCGCTGTAATTTACTAAAAAAGGTGTTTTTTGAATTACTGTTACTCATCAGTTGAAACCATAAATATGAGTTTTGCCTGAGTATATGCTGTATTTATGTTGGGCTAATTTCTAGCATCTTTTAAGCCGTAACTCAGCTTGATATTTAGTAGCTACAGGATACTTCAGACAGCAAATTAAGGAACTCAATTATTGTGCAGTTAGGCATCGGGTAATACTGATGATGAAAACTCTAACCCAGGAAGAAATCAGATTAGCAGCAGCCCAGACTCATCAAGCTCATTGGCGCAGGTGGGGACCATATTTGAGCGATCGCCAATGGGGTACAGTACGTGAAGATTATAGCCCCAATGGTGCTGCCTGGGACTACTTCACTCACGATCAGGCTCGTTCTCGCGCTTACCGTTGGGGTGAAGATGGGATTGCTGGTATCTCTGATAATCATCAACGACTGTGTTTTGCGATCGCTTGGTGCAGGTGAAACTCAAACTGTCAAATTGCGGCTGAGCGATGTACCAAATTTAGCCAATCCATTTAACTTAGAATTCGATACCATTTTTTTGAACCGACAGCAGGAAGCAGATGAATTTTATCAACGCATTATGCCATTTCCTCTGAGTGCAGATATGCGTAATGTGCAAAGACAGGCATTTGCGGGGATGCTGTGGAGCAAGCAATTCTACCACTATATTTTAGAAGATTGGCTCAAAGGAGATCGCAATACACCACCCCCACCGCCAGAACGTTGCAAGGTCAGAAATCACGAATGATTTCATCTCTACAATGAAGATATCCTCTCCATGCCTGACAAGTGGGAGTATCCTTTGAATATGTTGGCGATCGCGCTGGAATTGGCAAAAACCAATCCTGTCTACGAAGACATTGCCACAAAATTCTTTGAGCATTTCCGCTACATTGCCGATGCTATGAACAAAATCGGTGAACTAGAAGCCAGTTTGTGGAATCAGCAAGATGGATTTTACTACGATGTCCTGCATTTACCAGAACGGCAGATTACTTTAAAAGTCCGGTCAATGGTGGGACTAATTCCTCTATTTGCAATTGAAACCATTGAACCAGAAACCTTAAATATGCTTCCTGGCTTCAAAAGTTGCTTGGAATGGTTCATTAAAAATCGCCCTGACTTAAAGCAAAATGTCGCTTGTATGGTGACAAAAGGCGTGGGCGCTAGAAGATTACTAGCGATCGTGTCACGGGATAAACTCAGAAGCATCCTGCAAAAGATGTTAGATGAAAACGAGTTTTTTGGCCCCTACGGCATTCGCGCCCTTTCTAAATTTCATGCCGAACATCCCTATATTTTTGATGTGGATGGTTCTAAATTTTGCGTAGATTATGAACCTGCTGAATCTAGCAGTGGTTTATTTGGCGGTAATTCTAACTAGCTCGGTCCCGTCTGGTTTCCAGTCAATTTCCTGCTGATTGAATCACTGCAAAAGTTTCATTATTACTTAGGCGACGATTTCCAAGTAGAATGTCCTACAGGTTCTGGTAAAATGATGACACTGTGGGAAGTTGCATCTGAACTATCTCAAAGATTAATCAAAATTTTCCTGCAAAATTCCTCTGGTCAAAGACCTGTTTATGGTAATACACAAAAGTTTCAAACTGATCTGCACTGGCGAGATTTAATTTCTTTTCATGAATATTTTCATGGTGATAATGGAGCAGGAATTGGGGCAAGTCATCAAACTGGATGGACAAGTTTGGTTGCTAAACTCATTCAGCAATTTGGTGAATATGAAGCGCAAAATCAGGAACCTGAGATAGATAAAAAAACTCAAGCGATCGCCTTAGTATAAAAGCTTATCAATCTCCACATTCATACTGTAGAGCAGATTAGATATCTGCATCTACTTGCTTGACATGATTAAAAATTAAAACCTTACTTAACTTAGAGGAGACAAATAACTTGAAGACTGAACAAAAAGAGAATTCGCGCTTGCGTTGGATTAATTTGAATTCAGCGATCGCATCAGTTGATGAAGGTACAGATATAATCGAAGGACTGAGTAAAAATCCCAAAACTTTGCCCTGTCGTTACTTCTACGATGACTCAGGCTCAGACTTATTTGAGCAGATTTGTGATCTACCAGAATATTATCCAACTCGCACCGAGCAAGCTATTTTAGAAACCTACGCTGCCGAAATTGCTCAGATGACAGGTTCTTGTCATTTAATTGAACTAGGTAGTGGTAGTTCCCGTAAAACTCGTCTGTTACTAGAAGCATACAGTAAGATTGTTCAAGAACTAGAGTATTACCCAATTGATGTTAGTAGCGGTATCCTCAAAACCACAGCCTTGGATTTGCTACGTCAATACCCCAAATTGAAGCTTTGCGGTTTAGCAGGAACTTACGAACAAGCATTAGCCCAACTTCCTCCAGCAGAATTAGAGAATCGGATGCTGATTTTCTTAGGGAGCACCTTGGGGAATTTAAATGACGAACAATGCGATAAGTTCCTAACACAAGTTCAACAAGCTCTAAAACCAGGAGAATTTTTTCTGTTAGGGGTAGATTTGCAAAAGCCGATAGAAATTATCGAAGCGGCTTACAACGATTCCCAAGGAGTCACCGCAGCCTTTAACCTCAATATCCTCAACCATCTCAATCAACGTTTTCAAGGTAATTTTTCTCTAAACAATTTTACTCACTGGGCGTTCTACAATCGAGTAGACAATCAAATTGAAATGCATCTGCGGAGTTTGACAGATCAAACCGTCATCTTAGAAGCTTTAGAGTTTGAAGTCTCGCTCCAAGCCGGAGAAACAATTCGCACCGAAATCTCCCGTAAATTTCACATACCAACATTAATCTCGGTATTAGATAACCATGCATTCCAAGCATTACAAGTTTGGACTGATCCCCAAGCATGGTTCGGCTTGCTACTTTGCCAACGCCAATGTACAACTAATGAGTGTCCATAAAGGTTTTTAAACGCAGAAGAACGCAGTGTTTTTCTGCGTTCTTCTTCGCGTCTATCCGCGAGCCTTTCATCCTTCTTTAATTTGCACACCCGCCTGAACTGAGTCAAAATTTTCGGGAAAATAAGTATTGCGATCGCAATCTGCTTTTTCTAACTTTGCTCCTGCTAAATCAGCTTGGCGGAGATTGGCTGAAAATAACAAAGCTCCCCTCAAATCAGCATCTCTAAGATTAGCTTGACTCAGATCCGCAAAGCTCAGGTCAGTGCCTCTGAGATTAGCACCACTCAGGTTCGCTTCACTTAAGTCAGCATAGCTAAGGTCAGAACCTTTCAGGTTAACACCTTGTAAATTCGCATCACCCAGTTCTGCTTTGCTAAAGTTTCGTTTTCCCAATGCGTAGCTTGCCAGGATATTAGCTACAGTATTAATGGGCTGTTGAGAATTTATTTCAGTCATAGAACAGCCTCAGAGGTTGTTTTATCAGCACTTTTGGTTACTTTTTTCCTATTTAGGATTAGAGCACAAAAATCGTTTACTGTAACATTGCTGCAATTTTTCTCTTGATTTCAAAACAATAGCCATCAGTACAGTTTCATAAATATTCAACGGAGGGCGAACTCGTGCCATCCCTTAATTTATTGACTGTTTTTAATCCCTCAAATTATTGGCGAAGCGGTATTTGCAGTATACCTTGGCAAGCGATCGCCCAACAATTTCAAATTTCACCAGAGGAACTCGTATTAAGCGACTTGCGTGACCTTTCATATCAACCTCTAAGTGCCCAAATTGACCGAATTGACCCAGAAGATCCCTCCCGTGACACGCTAGTTGTCCAATTACCTCAGCCCATTCCCCCAGGAACGGAAGATAATGTTTTAGCCTCAACCTTTATCCGCGTAGATAGAGGTAAACCAATACCACTAGGAATCGGGGAGCCATACTTAGAAATAGTCTACGGCTCTGATAGACGAGAACGGGGAGTCCGGTTTGTCAATAATCGTCTAATTATCTGGTTTAATTTAATACCAGCACCCGAAGACAATGAACGGAACTGGTTTTCTGGTTCAGCTAGCAGCGTCCAGTTAGATCGCCAAGAAATGCTCGATCCGTTCCCGGCTGCAATGGGTGAATGGGTGGGTCAAGATCCAGAGAAACGTTGTATGCAGGTGAATAAACTCCAGTTACCGGGACTTTCTTATCCCAAATCACCTTACTATCAAGTCTCTTTGTTCAATCATTCTTATCGACTGGTATCTCACTCAAATGGTCCTGTCCGCGCCACAATTACCATTGCTTCCGAACCCTTTGATTATATGGGGCCAGATCCGATTACTGGTCACAATCGTCATTTAGTGTGTGAACTTTATCGAGTTATTAGTTTATATGCTGGCGCAGATTATTTGATTGAGGAATTATTTGTCAAAGGAAAACCGAAAGCGCAAGAAGACAGAGTAGAAGGTGCAGAAATAGTCAATCTTGACTTTGGGCTGCAATACTTTGCTCATATGAATATGGGACAAACACAGGAAATTGAGCAAGTCTTCCCTGTTCCTGATTGGTTCGCCGTTGGCTCAACAGCAGAACCTTATGCTGCTTACGGTTTAGCAACTAATTTGCATATAGAATCGGTAACACATCCCCATGAAGGCAATAAAAGTTGTTTTTCCTGGCAGTTATTACCTGGTAAATCTGCAAAATGCCTGCACCTATTTATGCGGGGTCAACCACAAGGTTTTGACGCACGAGTCGGTCATTATTGGTACGAGTTGATTTACAGACCCCTCAAAGCAGAAATCTACCAAGATACTGCTGTGAAGAGTCAAATTCAAAAGAATAGATTAGTACCTGCCTGAGCGGGCAAATAAACAAGTCGTTAAAGTAAAAAACCTGGTTGATAATTCAACCAGGTTTAATATTATTATGTCACGCTATTAGTTGAATACCTGCTCACTAATATCAAATTTATGCCGCAGGTTCGCCAAGGTTAATCTTAACGACTTTATTTTTTTCTTGCTCTGTTTTGGGCAGAGTCAAATTCAAAATTCCGTCTTTATATTCTGCCTTGACGTTGGTATTTTGGATGCGAGCAGTTAGAGGAATTACTCGTTGGAACTTACCGTAGTAAAATTCACTTTTTGTTTTACCATTATCCTCTGTTTTGGTTTCAGACTTACGTTCAGCAACCACCTTAACTGCTTTCTCAGTGACTTCAATATCTACATCCTTAGCCTCGATTCCAGGTAGTTCCAGCTTCAGGTGTATAGCATCTTCAGTTTCATGCAGTTCGGCTGCTATAGCCCTAGCAAAAGTAGGTGCTTGGAAATCTTCAAATAGAGAGTCGATTTGACGTTGCACTGCGTTCAATTCTTGCCAAGGATTATAACGTACTAAAGCCATATATGTTTCTCCAATTCCTAGCTTTTTATTTAATTGCTTCAGGATTTATCGTTTACTTAATTATTAGAATACGGCGAAATATAATGACTCGAAATACGGTTAATTGCACTTCTAAGATTCAAGAATACCGTACCTAAATCATGGCTTATTAAAAGGTAGTAACAACAAGAATTAATCAGTACGGTTCTCCCTAAAACGTCTAGCTAAAAAATTGTGCTGATGCAGATATCAACTTGCGATCGCCTAAGAACAAAATACTATATGTGTTCACCAACACAGCAAGATATGAAAAAATATTGTATGTTCTTATACAGATATAAAAAATTCTGTCCAGTCTTCTGCACAAAAAATGAGTTTGGGAAACCTCACCAACTATCCCTACCTTAGTACCCGACGAGTGATAATGGGTAGTCGCGGAGCTGTCGCAGCCAGTCAACCGTTGGCGACTATAGCTGGTATGGAAATGTTATGGGCTGGTGGTAGCGCTGTTGATGCTGCCATAGCTACTGCGATCGCACTTACCGTAGTAGAACCTACGGCCAATGGCATTGGTGCTGATGCTTTTGCTTTAGTTTGGGATGGGAAACTGCACGGTTTAAACGCTTCCGGGAAAAGTCCGCAAAAACTTACTTTAAAAGAATTTGCTGGACTCAATGCTGTACCGAAATATGATTGGCGTGCTGTTACTGTACCAGGTGCTGTTTCCGCATGGCGAACCTTGTGGGAACGTTGGGGACGTTTACCTTTTGAGAACTTGTTTGCACCTGCAATTCGTTACGCCGAGGAAGGTTTTCCTGTGTCGCCTATGGTTTCACTAGCTTGGCAACGGTTGGAACAAAATTATCTTTCTCTAGTTGGTAAAGAATTTGACTGTTTTAAAACGGTATTTTTCCCTAATAATAGAGCGCCAAAAGCCGGAGAAATTTGGCATTCTCCCGCACACGCCCAAACTTTGCGTGAAATAGCCGCTACTGGTGGCGAAAGCTTTTATCGTGGCAATATCGCGCAACAAATCGCAGACTTTGCCGCCGATACTGGTGGATACTTAACCAAAAATGACTTAGCTGCTCATAAAGCTGAATGGGTGCGACCAATCTCTACAAACTACCGAGATTTGACAGTTTGGGAAATTCCCCCGAATACCCAAGGGATTGCTACCTTAATTGCCTTAAATATCCTTTCTGGCTTTGAATTGTCTCGTTATCCCCGCGAATCAGCAGAAAGTTACCATTTGCAAATTGAAGCGATGAAACTAGCCTTTGCAGATGTGTATAAATACATTGCGGATGAACGTTTTTTAGAAGTAACTGCGGAGCATCTCCTCTCCTTAGATTATGCAGCAAAGCGCCGTGGTTTAATTACAGAACAAGCGATCGCCCTAGCTGAACCAGGATTACCAAAACGTGGAACTGTATATCTAGCCGCTGCCGATGGCGAATTAATGGTATCTTTCATTCAATCTAACTTCACAGGCTTTGGTAGTGGCATTCTCCCCGCTGGTACTGGCATAGCTTTGCAAAATCGGGGCTACGGATTTAGTGTCGATCCCCAACATCCTAACCACTTCGCTCCAGGTAAACGCCCTTTTCATACCATTATCCCCGGCTTTTTGACTCAAAATAATCAACCGATTGGGGCATTTGGTGTCATGGGCGGAGCCATGCAACCACAAGGACATCTGCAAGTAGTGGTAAATTTGGCTGATTATGACTTGAATCCCCAAGCTGCTTTAGATGCACCTAGATGGCAATTCGTCTCTGACTCTACAGTATTGTTAGAGCAAACTGCATCCCAGAAAATAGCACAGGGACTAGTTCAGCGTGGTCATCATGTACAGCAAAATCCTGATGATTTCTTTGGACGTGGTCAAATTATTTACAAGCAAAATCAAGTATTAATTGCTGCCTCTGAGTCTCGTGCTGATGGTTTGGCTTTGGCTTGGTGAATTTTTGTAGTCACACTGTTTATTCTTAGGTGAATGAGGATAATCTAGGAGCGATCGCACTCAAAGCTAAAACCCCATCCGATAGTGGAGGTTAAACTGTGGATCAATATTTTGAAACAAATAAACAGTTGTGGAATAAGTTAACCCAGATAAATATAGGCTCCAAATTTTACGATGTTGATGGGTTTGAAGCAGGTAAGTTATCTTTAAATTCCATAGAAATGAGTGAAGTGGGTGATGTAAGAGACAAAACTTTATTGCACTTACAATGTCACTTTGGTATGGATACGATTTCTTGGGCTAAGTTAGGAGCTAAAGTAACGGGTATTGACATTTCAGAAAATGCCATCATTAAGGCTAGGGAATTAAGCAATAAATTAGAAGTCAATGCAAATTTCATCTGCACTGATATTTATAATTCACCTAATAAAATAAATGAAAAGTTTGATATTGTATTTACGTCCTATGGAACAATTTGTTGGCTTCCAGATTTAAACAACTGGGGTGAAGTTATCAAAGAATTTATTAAACCTGGAGGATTTTTCTATATAGTTGAATTTCACCCTGTAGTATTAATGCTAGATGAAGCAGGCAAAAAACTGAAGTACCCTTATTTTCATTCTGATGAGCCTTTAAGCTTTGAAAATGAGAGTAGTTATGCTGAACCAGATACTAAAATTAACCAAGTATCATATGAATGGACACATAGCTTAAGTGATGCGATCAATGCACTAATCAATGCTGGCTTAAAAATCGAGTATGTGCATGAGTATCCTTACAGTGTCTATAATTGTTGGACTTTTTTAACAGAAATTGAGCCAGGTAAGTGGGTTGTTAAAGATTATCCAAATTTATTACCACTGATGTACTCAATAAAAGCAAGTAATTAATTTTGAGTATGAACTGACTGCTCTCTACCTTATGTCTAAGATAGTGTTTTTAAAACCTGCACCTCTTCACCTGAAGAAATTAATGTTTTCCCTACAGGGATAACAGCTAAGGCATTGGTTTGAGCTAAGTTAATTAAATTGCCGGAACTGTGACTACCCCCAGCTTTGTGAAACTCATAAACGCCATCAATTAACTGTAATTTACCCCAAACATAAGTTTCGCGCTTGCCATCCGATCGCAACTCGTGGTGCGATCGCACTTTCACAAATGCTGTTTCCCAACCCTCACCCAAGCCAGAAAGTTTTTTAATTGCTGGCTGTACAAACCGCAAAAAAGTGACCAAAACAGCAGCTGGGTTTCCAGGTAAACCAAAATAGAGTGCTGAGTTGTGAGTGGAAAAGGTAGCGACAGTCAAAGGTTTTCCTGGCCTCATAGCCACAGCACGGATATGAATTTTTGCTCTTAGTTTTTCTAGAATTTGATCAACATAGTCATAATCCCCTACAGAAACCCCACCGGAAGAGATAACTAGATCGGCGTTGGCTATAGCGTAGGCGATCGTTTTCTCAAGATCTGCTGGATCATCCTTAACAATGCCTAATATTAACGGTTTTGCACCACTTTCTCTTACCAACGCTGCCAGCGCATATCCATTAGAGTCTACAATTTGCCCTGCTGCTAGAGGTTGATCGAGGGTGACTAACTCATCACCCGTAGAAAATATTGCTACACGGGGACGACGGTAAACACTAACTTGAGGAGACTGGGCTGCTGCTAAAACAGAAATTTCTGCGGCATTTAATTTAATTCCTGCTGGTAACAATTGTGTCCCAGCTTGGTAAAAAGATGCTTTGTGCCTGACAAATTCTTGTGGTTGTGGTGCCGCGAGGATATGAACGTAGTTTTTCTCTCGCCTTGTTCTTTCTTGCATAACTACAGTATCTGCACCCTTTGGCATCACTGCGCCTGTAAAAATCCGTGCAGCTTGACCCTGTTGAATTGTAGACTGGGGCTGATATCCCGCAGGAATTTCCTCCACTATTTCCAAAACGGCTGGCTGTTCGGTGCTACAGTGCTGCACATCAAGGTAACGCACTGCATAACCATCCATTGCCGAATTATCCCAATGGGGAAAGTCCAGTTTGCTAGTGACAGGTGTGGCGAGAATGCGACCGTCACCTGCTAATAAATCTACAACTTCTGTATCACCCTGGTTATCTAGTGGCTGCACTAAATTTAAAATAACTGCTTCTGTATCGCTGACTGATAGCATAGCGATCGCCTGGTATTAACATAATTCCTAATTGATAATACCCTACCGTTCCACACCCTACAGGTTCTCCGAAGGAGTACGGCAAGCCGCTATGAATTTACGTAATTCGTAATTAAAGACTGTTTGGGACTGGTGCTACACCCAACTGCAACAAAGCGTTGAGTCCTTATATCAGTTTCTTATTGCAGGTTCCTACATCTACACATCAGTAAGCAGTCTTGCTTTTCGGAGAAGAAACTGTAAGACGGTCTCGTCTCTGGTAATGATATCAGCCCGCCCTTCCATTCCTGCCTGAGTAAGACATTGCCGTGTTCCCTGTGTCAACATCAGTCTCTCAGGTACAATAGTAACCTCGTAGGCTGCTTTGTTTGCTGTTTGTCCTTGAATCAGCGTAACAGTGTCTGGAGAAACGGCATTGACCTTTCCTTTCAATGTGCCAAAATCAGGATAGGGACAGGCAGAAAGTCTCATTTGCACCCTTTGCCCAATCTTGATTTGGCTAACATCTTGTGACGATGCATAAGCCTTAATGACAAGTGGAACACTGCTTGGCATAACCTGAGCAATCACATCTTTTGCTTCTACTACTTGACTGGTGCTGCGGACATTCAATTGTAAAATAGTTCCATCAACGGGAGCACGCACAATCGTTGACTTTAAATCTCTTTGTAACTGGGCAATCTGCTGGTAGTCGAAGCTAATCTGATTTTCGAGTTGTATCCCCTGTTGTACTAAAACTTCCCGATCTTTAACCAAATTAGCAATAACGGCTTGCCCTTCTGACTGTCGCTGTGCAATTCCTTTATTAGCAATTTTGACTAATGCTGCACTCGGATTAAGCAATGCTCTTGCACTTGCTAATTGAGCCATTGCTACCTTAAATGTAGATTCTTTTTCCCTTAGCTGTAATAGGGAAATTGCTCCAGTGTTTGCTAGCTGTTGGAAGCGATTTAGCTCTTCTTGCGCTAACTCTAAACTTGCTTGCGCTTGTAGAACATCTGCCTGTGTCTTTAACTGTTGATCGCGGTAGTTCCGTTGACTAAGTTGAAGTTGTGCCTCAGCAGATGCCACGGACTGCTTTATTTGGTCAGTTTCAGCAGCAATTTGGCGATTGAGAGCAGCAATTTGGGCATCGATACGAGTTCGTTGTTGCTCAGTTTTGCGAATGCTTTCTTGATGTTGAATTACCTGTGTCTTGAGGCGAGAATCATTAATTGTAGCTATTGGTTCGCCCTGTTTAATGATTTGATTCTCTTTAACATAAATCTGGGTGATAGCTCCCTCAACACTCGCTTGCACTGCCTTGACTTCTCCAAGGGGACGAACAACCGCTTCTACTTTAACGACAACATCATATTTGAACAAAGACGGTAAAACAGATAATCCTCCCAGCGTACTAAGCAGGACAATTCCAAATAATTTCATCCAGCGATTAGTTGGCGAGAGGAAGTTATCGAGTTGAATTTCAGGTAAAGAGTTGGGATTGGGATCGCTAAACATTATGTCAAGCCTTTAGCAAGACTAGCTGATTGAACTTTGTATGGCAATAACGGCATCATCAATACTCTTCTGAGGTAAGCCTAATTCATCATCAATGTTAAAATAGCTTCGATACAACTTTAGTTCATCCTTTAAAGGTTGCCCAAAATATTGCACCAGTAATTCATGAAGCTGAAAATAAGTAAAGAACCCAGATGAAGCATTTTTTAGATGAAAACCAGAGCTTGAAGGAGGCAAAGTCACTGCTTTGCATAGGTCAGGTGTAAATGCCCAGGAAGTTCCATATTTTTTGTCTTCCTCCGTAGCAAACCTCCAACCATTACCTTGGATGTAAGAATTAATAAAACTGTAGAGAAATTGGTCTGAGTTTTTTTGAGGCGAAAATATTCCGCCAAATAAAATGGGTAACCGATGAATAAATACAGCAATATCGGGTCTAATATTTAAACTCAAGTAGTGAAGGAATAACTCAAAATCTAATTTAAAGTATTCGTAAAAGCTGTAGGGTTTTACCTCTCCTAACAAAGAAGAGGTAATGTGTTTAATACCATCGTATACTAGGGTTGTGCTAAAAAAATGAATAGTTGACAGGATGGGATCATCTGCCAACTTTAAAAATAATGTCTTCAAATTATCGTAAAAGCGCTTATTAATATAAAAATCATCTTCAGTAGGTCTGCCTAAAATATAAATCTGGCTGGGTCTGCACTTGACGATTTGCTGCAACTCTGATGATGTCAGTTCGTCTCGGATATCAAGGCAAATATGCTCTAAAACCTCTGGTTTTTCGCTACTGCGAGAAACTGTAATTGTTTGATTAGGGTCTAAATACTCTAGAAGATTGACACCCAAATAGCCGCTTGATCCCAGTAAAAGATTCATTCACACCTCATTATCTAACAATTAGGTAAAACATGACGCATCAAGTTTTGGTTGGTTTGGCACTTATGAATGAAACCAAATGATGCATAATTAATTTGAAATAAAGTTTCTAGAAAATTTTGATCAACTTCATCTAGCTCTGACTCATTCATTTCCAAGGATTCAAGTAAATACTGTTGATTGGGTGGCTCTGAATATTGTCTGCCAAATTTATCAATATAGTTAAAGACAAGTTGAAGATCAAAATTAGGCTGTTCATGAATAATTGTTACACCATATTGCTCTGGAGATTGAAAAATTTTTGATTTATAGAACAATGCAAATTTATTGAACTGCACTGTGATTCCTGGAATTTGTACTTTTGCTTTTTGATAAAACTGAAAAGAGGTTGAAAAATCGGCATCCGATTCGGTAGGAAAAGCGTAGATTAGATTCAGAAAAATGCCAATTCCTTGATGCCCAAATCGACTTAACAGTGACATTACTTCTTCTTGTGATGCTGAAGCAGATACCTTCCCCATTTGTTGAGCAGTGGTTGGTAGAACAGTCTCTAAACCAAACAAAACCTCACGACACCCAAGTTTTGCCATTTGAGCAATCAGTGAGTCACCAAAATTTGCATCGGCAATAATCCGAACTGTCCATTGTAAATCATGAATGTTTTTATCCTCAAGAAATTGACAAAGTTCTGATACATTTTTAGGTGTTGCTGCTTCGTCGTTAAAAATAATATGTCGAATTCCTAAATCATAAATTGCTTGAATAGTTGCCAAAGCAATTTTAATTTCAGAAGATTCTGAGTAGAAGCGATCAGCAATATGCTTATTAATTTGAACACAAAAAGTACATCGTTTCCAATAGCACTTATTGCGGGATAAAGGCATTAAATAAACTAGCTTCTCAGGTCTAATATTCCAAAAAGCCTGATAGTGGCTTTGCTGAATCAGTGTTTTATACACTGTTGTACGGGTATCAATATTCTGTTCTCCATAGTTATTAGCTTGGGTTAACGCACACTGTACCTGCTCGTCAGAGACACCACACAGTTTAACTAAGCTTTGTTTAAAATATTCCTCATGGTAGATAATGAAATCAAAAATAGAGCTTAAAGCCTGAGATTTATCTAGTTGATCAGACCAAAAGCTTAAAGAAAAGTTTTCATAGCTGTGTTTACCAATTCCTATCTTGACTTGTGTAGGAAGTAACCGTCTTAAAGCAGTTGCAAAAATAGCAGCAAACCCAAGAGCTTGATTAGAATCGATCCCTAGACTGATAATAGTAGGAATTTTCTCATTCTGTAAAATTGAACTCAATCTTAATTGGATAAATTCATTAATAGTTTCAAACCCATTAAAGGTTTCACAGAGTTTTTGGATTCCAGCAATAGAATAAACTAAGTGTTCATCAAACGAAAATCCAAAGGCTGAAAGTGGAATGTGTAAACTTGTATGAATTTTTTCAACTGTATAGTTTAATTCTCGAATTGAAGTTGGGCAAATTTTAGGATAAAAAATATCTTCTTCTATATTGAGTGAACTTTCAATCTTATTAAGTAAAAATTGCCAAAACTCAATATTAATGTCAATACTATCGTAGGCGATATCTAAATTATTCAAGTAAGCGGCTGTATCAAAATCAAAAGGTTTAATTGTTGTTGTTAAAGAATGCGGAATATCAATGTGAATAATTTTCATAATGTAAAAAATTTAAGTACTATTTTGAACCTAGAAGCTTTAAAGAGTAGGAAGTGGTAATAGGATGAAAAATCGTCTTACCACTTCCTGACTTTAGTTCAAGTATTCAATTATGAAAAGTTTTTGCCGACCTAACCGCGAATTCCCATTACGAAAGCGCCAGCGCCACTACGGCGAGGGTTACTTTCCTCACGGCTCCTATTGCTGTTACTGCTACCCTTTCCACCGGATACTGTTTCCAGTTCGAGTTCGGATAATTCCTCATACTGAGTTAGAGAAATTTTATTGATGGGTTGTAAATTTTTGTTGTTCTGCATGGATAGTTCCTTTATTGAAGTAGATAAAACTAGATATAAAACACTTTTTAAATAATGCCTAAGAGCATTATTTAATAGCTTGTTAGCAAGTTGCATTTTCTATCTTTTGCCAATCTACTCGAAGGAAATTCGATGGTCAAGATCAAAAGATCATAACAAGCCAAATTTTACTCAATATAGAATAAAAATTTATATTTAAGCAGAAATTTAAGTTTTTTTGTGATTTTTTTATAAGATATAGTATTTTTACTAATTGCTTCTGGCTTCTTCTGAAATATAACAGTAGTCTTACCTCTATGAAATATTGGAACTTTAGCTTATTTTAGAAAATGGCTCATTTATATATATAAATATAATTTAATTTTATAAGCTAGTTGAGGAAAACCTGATTTAGTCTAGTTCATTTCAGTAGAAATAACATTTTTAACTCTCAAATCAAAAAGTTATTGAATTGTCGATTGCCACGCACATATATTAGGAATTATGTACGAATTTGTTGTACTTGATGGAACAAATACTTTTCAATACGATCGCTTGACTTATCCTACCTTTCGTCCTCGCCTTAGAACCATCAAGCAAGATCACTCCCTCGTCGCTATAGGCGTTCATTTTGAACAAACTCCTGTTGGACTCATCCTTGCTGAATTTTTGCAGCATGAGTCAATAGCAGAGATATTGTCTGTGTTCGTTGTGCCTGAGCATCGTGGACAAGGACTAGGGAAAGCTTTATTGACTGAGATGGAACGATATCTAAGGCAACACAATTGCTCAAAAATGCATCTTGTTTATATTCCTAATTCCACAACGTCAGCTCTAGAGAAGATTTTGCATCAGCAGGAGTGGCATTCTCCCCAACCGCGAATGCTGATTTGTACAGGTACACCAGATGCAATTGAGAAAGCAAGTTGGCTTAAACTAGATGCGATCGCAGATTCTAACTACACAATGTTCCCTTGGGTTGAATTGACATTGCAGGAACGGCAAGACATCCTGACGCAGCAAGCCGAATCTGGCTGGTATCCTGATATTCTTTCTCCCTTCAAAGAAGAAGCGATTCTTGAACCCCTCAACAGTCTCGGTTTGCGCTATCAGAATCAGGTGGTTGGCTGGATGATAACCCATTGCATTGCCCCGGATACCATTCGCTACACCAGCTTGTTTGTAAAAAAAGAACTGCAAAGTGTTGGACGAGCAATCCCTTTACTAGCAACTGCCATCAATATCCATGTTCAGCATCGAAAGTTGCATCAAGCTGTTTTTACAGTGGATATGAACAATGAGCCGATGATCAAGTTTGTGCAGCGGCGGCTAGCACCTTATCTTGTCTCGATTCGCCAGTCAATGCAGACCTACAAAGTTTTGCAAGCATGACATAGTAGCTCAACAATCATCCAGAAAATATGAAGTATTCGTGCGTTCTCCAACAAAGTGAAGAAGACTGTGGTGCAGCTTGCTTAGCCTCCATCGCCAAACATTACGGACGCGATTTCACAATCAGCCGTATTCGAGAAGCGATTGGAACTAATAGACGTGGCAGTACTTTGTTAGGGATTCGTCGAGGAGCCGAAAGTTTAGGGTTTAATGCTCGTGCCATCAAAGCTTCTGCCGATTTACTGGAGCAACTGGATAGCGTTCCTTTGCCAGCAATCTTACATTGGAAAGGTGCCCACTTCACCGTGCTTTACGGCAAGAAAGGAAACAAGTATGTATTGGCAAACCCGGCAGTGGGAGTCTACTACCTGCCAAAGTCAGAACTGCTGAAAGGTTGGACAAATTGGGTGATGCTGCTGCTAGAGCCTGATCTTGATCGCTTCTTTAGTCAAGCAGACGACCGAGAAAAGATTGGCGGGGTAGGACGCATCTTTAAGCGAGCATGGTTTTACCGCTCAATCTTGGTGCAAGTTCTCATTATCAATCTGGTACTGGGGTTACTTGGCATTATCATGCCGTTTCTCCTACAAATTCTTACAGATGATGTGTTGGTGCGCGGTGATTTTACCCTTTTAACCCGGCTAGCGATCGCTACAGGTTTGTTCATTGGGATGAGTAGTGGTTTATCATTGGTTCAGTCTAGTCTTGTTGCTTATTTTGCCCAACGGCTAGAGTTAGGGCTTGTTCTAGATTTTGTCCGTCATCTCATTCATCTACCACTGTCTTACTACGAGTCACGCCGCAGCGGTGAAGTTATTAGCCGCCTGCGCGACATTCAAGATATTAATTGGTTAGTTGCTCAAGTTGTTGTTGATCTACCGAGTAAATTCTTTGTTGCTTTGATCGCGTTAGTTCTGATTTTTTTCTATAGCTGGCAATTGGCGATCGCTACGTTGATTATTGGGGTTTGTATGACGCTATCGGCGATCGTGTTTCAACCTCAATTACATCAATTAACTCGTCAAACGCTTGTACTTTCTGCCGAAAATCAAGCAGGCTTAGTTGAAACTTTCAAAGGCGCTCAGACTATCAAAACTATCACTGCTACTCCACAAGTTTGGGAAGAATTTCAAAATCGCTTTGGTCGTCTGGCTAAACTGACTCTGCGTACTGTACAGATTGGCATTATCAACGATGTGTTTGCTAATTTCGTTGCTAGTTTAGGGGGGATTATCTTACTATGGTTCGGCAGTAGCCTTGTAATTCAACAAAAACTCACGGTAGGTCAATTAATTGCCTTTAATGCCATGAGCGGCAACCTACTCATGTTCATTGATACTTACGTTCGATTAATCAACGAATTTATCCGGGTTAAAGCTACAACACAACGCATTAATGAAGTTTTAGATTTAACACCAGAAAACATTAGCGCTCCTCAAAAGCCAATCATCAAAATCTCTGACAATGCTGATATCGTCTGTACTGAGGTTAACTTTCAATATGCTGGAAGAGTAAAGCTTTTGGATAATTTCTCCGTCACAATTCCAGGTAAGCAAGTGGTTGCCCTTATTGGGAAATCGGGATGTGGCAAAAGTACACTTACTAAACTTCTTGCTGGACTATACCCTCTTCAATCAGGAAATATTCGCATAGGAGGATATAATCTACAAGATTTACCACTTGACACCTTGCGGCAACAAGTTGTTTTAGTTCCACAAGCCCCTCACTTTTGGAGTCTTTCAATCATCGAGAACTTTCGATTAGCGCATCCCTATGCCGCGTTTGAGGAAATTGTTCATGCTTGCTCTTTAACCGAAGCCGATAATTTTATTAGTCAATTACCTGATAAGTATCAAACAATTTTAGGAGAGTTTGGAGCCAATCTTTCAGGCGGACAGTTACAGCGGTTAGCGATCGCCAGAGCAATTGTTAATGATCCGCCAGTGTTGATCCTAGATGAGTCTACAGGCGCCCTTGATCAGTTAAGCGAAAAGCAAGTTCTGGAACAATTATTAAGTAAGCGACAAGGTAAAACAACTTTATTAATTAGTCATCGTCCTAGAGTCATCAGTCAAGCTAACTGGGTTGTCCTAATTGAAGATGGGCAACTTAGATATCATGGCTCTTTAGAAGAACTACAAGCATCACCAGGAGATCATTGGTATTTTATCTCTCCTTGAGTGTAAGTCGAAAACTGAGCTTGGCGATCACCTGAATATATAACTAGCAACTTGAGTTAATAAGTTAACCCTATTCTTTACATTGTCGCACTAGCTATTTCCTTAGTGCAGCAAGCTTGCAGCAACCATCTATTAGATTGCTGATCTAGCGCTGGTAAGACACGAAAATTAAAAACATCCTGCCATACTTCCACCCCATGCTGGGCGATCAGGACTGTTTGCAGTTCTCTAAACCGCTGGTAATTACGGTCATTAATGGCACTTAGCATGGGAATGATTGTGCTAACCGGGATTTGTGCAGCTTTTGTGTGGATGAATTTCATTTTCGGCAATCCTCTAAAATACAAATAATTTACAGTAGTGATGTTTTTAACCAACCACTTTCTTTGTCTTTTAGCAAGTATTTCACAGGCCGATTCTGTATTAGCTGACCTGATCTCATTTGTAATTTTGGTCTTTGTGGTTGATTTTCCTCAGTCATGCTGTTCAACTTAGTTAGTTTTTTTCGTTTTTTGAACACCCCGCCAGGAGCTAACCGCTCACTTCAATATTAAATATAGTTGCAATATTTTATTCCGTATACCTAAATAAAAATACTTAATTAATCTTGATATATTGAAGGAGTACCCCAAAAATATTATCCTCAGGCTGAGAGTGAATGGTGGACTATGGGCTTAGGATTAAATTTCCCAAATACTGGGTTAGTTATACCATTTCACAAACATCTTGTACCTCATCTGCTCTAAGGCATTGAGTGTAGTAAGTTCAGCGCTGCTTTAGGGTTAGCGTTCAGCGTACTGCAATTCAGAAACCGTAGATATACGGAAGACGCAGAGCAACTTCTAACAAAAGGTAGCTACGCTAGAAAACATAGTATTTTTTAATACCAATTATTAAAAATATACTTATGATGAAAACCAAAATATTTCTCCTGGTTCCACATCAATATGAAAATTTGAGTGGGAAAAGGATCTACATAAAGGTAAACGAGGCGCACACTTACTACTCAGTAGCTAAAAAAACTGAACGTTGACCATACCGATTATTTATTAGCCTAAGATTGGGTTAGAGGAAAAAGCAATACCAAACTTTAATCCCTAGATAAATGCTTATTTTTGTATGACTATTGAACGAATACCCCAAAAACACTATCCCAAGGCTGAAATTGGACGACGCGGTATGGCGTTGGGGCTAGATTTTCTTGGTGTTTGGTTAATTAGTTCTCTATTGGGAAGCAACAGATCGGGTATTCAAGTTGTACAAATTCTAGTGTTTGTTACAGCTTGGCTAGTTTTACGAGTGCTAGTAGTGTATAACAATCAGGGGCAAAGTTTAGGGCGTTGGGCATTTGATCTCAAGGTACTGGAAGTGGAAGCTGGGCAAGTAGTGGGTAGAATTCCACAGTTGCTGGCACTACTCAAGCGAGAAGCAATAATTGGTTTAGGTGCGCTTTTCATCTCCATTGCTTTAGGCAATATTATTGCCAATCCCACTGCTATACTGCTAGTACTTCCCCTGGCGATTGACTGTGGTACAGCCTTTTATGATACCCAGATGCGTCAGGCATTGCATGACCGCTATGCAGGAACTATCATAGTTTCGTCGCGTCGTGGTTATTCGCTCGACATAAAAGTCAAGCGATTAGTTGGAAATATGCGACGAAATGTGAGAAGATAGTCATTTGTGTTAATTCTCTCCGGGCTTTACGGTTTGTAAGATTATGGCTAAGAGTAAAGGTGTCCGCATAATAGTGACACTAGAATGTACCGAATGTCGCACTAACGCTAACAAGCGCTCTCCTGGTGTTTCCCGGTATACCACTACGAAGAATCGGCGCAACACCACCAACCGATTAGAACTGAAAAAGTTCTGCTCCCATTGCAATACACACACAGTCCACAAGGAAATTAAGTAAAGATGAGCTACTATCGTCGTCGTCTATCTCCGATTAAGCCGGGAGAACCAATCGATTATAAAGATGTTGATTTGTTGCGGAAGTTTGTCACCGAGCGGGGTAAGATACTGCCGCGTCGGATTACTGGGCTGACATCTCAGCAACAGAGAGACTTGACATTAGCAATTAAACGTGCTCGAATTGTGGCCTTGTTGCCGTTCATCAACGCAGAAGGTTAGTTCGAGTTGAAAGCGAGAATTTTAGGTTATGGATTATCTCAGGCAGCTACATTGATGATATGTGTAGCTGCAAATTTTCTGAGTCCACAATCTAAAATCTCATTAAGTCAGTGTAGAATCATCTTCTGCATATAAAAAATCATGAGATTTTGGATTCAGTAGTCAATATTCAATCCAAAATCTAAAATTTATTAGTTAACCAAATTAATTGCGAGAGTTGTGGAGAAGGGGACGCTAGTTGAATTTAGGGTTCAAGGCGATCGCCGTCTGGGAGTAGTAGATCGCCCAGATGGCAAAACCCGCTGGTTTGTGGTGGATGAACGCGGTCAATCCCACAGCCTCGCGCCTAGACAAATTACTTATACAGTTAACGGGCAAAGCTACAAGCCCGCTGATATTGCCAGCTTTCTAGAGCAGGTAAAGCCGTATTTAGATCCATCTAGCTTGGAAGTAGCCTGGGAATTGTTGGTTGAGGATGGAGAAACAGTCACCCCACCCGCAATGGCTAATCTATTGTTTTCCCAATCAGATGGGCCTCATTGTTACGCCGCCTATTGCTTGTTATCAGACGACAAACTCTATTTCAAGCAAAAAGGAGACACTTATGAGCCGAGAACGACAACTCAGGTAGCAGAACGTAAACACCAGTTAGAAGTAGAAGCCCAAAAAGCTAAAGGACAGCAGGAATTTTTAGCTCGTGTAGAACAGGCTTTAACAGGTGAAGCCGTAGAATGGCAACGGCACGATCGCCAGCGCTTAGAAGCAATAGAAAAATACGCAGCTTTAGTAGCAGATGTAGTGCGTATGGGGGTAAATTATGACTCTTTGCCTCGGGCTTACCCTCCCCCAGGCCCAGTATTGGAAACGATGACCATGCTGGGACGCCCCGCAACGCCCCAAGGAGCATTTCAACTATTAGTTGACTTGGGGTGGTGGAGTCCCAATGAAAATTTGTTTTTGCGTCGTTCGTCAATTCCGGTTCAATTTCCTAGCAAGGTATTAGAAGTGGCGCAACAGCGTTTGGATTCCCCACCGTCTGACCTAGATACAGACCGTCTAGATCTGACTCACTTAAAGGTGTACACGATTGATGATGAAAGTACCACAGAAATCGACGATGGTCTGAGTTGGGAATTACTCCCAGATGGACGGGAACGCCTCTGGGTGCATATTGCTGACCCTACCCGGTTGTTAGTACCAGAAGATGACTTAGACCTAGAAGCGAGGAAACGGGGTAGTACAGTTTATTTGCCTACAGGCATGGTTCCCATGTTCCCTGAGGTCTTAGCAACCGGGCCAATGAGTCTGGTACAGGGACGGGTTTGTTGTGCCCTCAGCTTTGGGATTGTTTTAGATACAACTGGGCAGGTAGAAGATTATAGTATTCATCCCAGCTTTATTAAGCCAACTTATCGCCTCACCTACGAAGATGTAGATGAGATGCTGGAGTTAGGAGTACAAGCAGAACCAGAAATTGCTGCGATCGCAATGTGGGCAAAGCGACGCAAAACTTGGCGATACGCTCAAGGTGCAATTAGCATCAATATGCCAGAGGCGATGATCAAAGTCAAAGGTGACGAGATCAGCATTGATATTTTGGATGACTCCTCATCACGGCAACTTGTAGCAGAAATGATGATTTTGGCTGGCGAAGTTGCAGCACGCTACGGTCAAGCTCATAAAATTCCCCTACCTTTTCGCGGTCAGCCACAGCCGGAATTACCCCCAGAAGAAGAATTACTTCAGCTACCAGCAGGATTCGTCCGCGCCTGTGCGATGCGTCGCTGTATGCCTAAGAGCGAAATGAGTATTACCCCTGTGCGTCACGCTGGCTTGGGTTTGGATACTTATACTCAGGCAACTTCCCCCATCCGTCGCTACAGCGACTTACTCACCCACTTTCAACTCAAAGCCCATTTGCGTGGTCAAGTTCTGCCTTTCTCAGCAGAACAACTCAAAGAAGTGATGATGACCGTCACCAGTATCACCCAAGAAGTGACAATGGTAGAACGGCAAACCAATAGATATTATGCTTTAGAGTATTTGCGGCGTTATCCTGAGCAAGTTTGGCAGGTAACTGTTTTAATGTGGCTGCGGGAAGACAGCAATTTGGCATTAATTCTCTTAGAAGATTTAGGTTTGCAGTTGCCAATGTCTTTCCGCCGTTCGGTCAGTTTAGGTGAACAGTTATTAGTGAAAGTTAGCCTTGCCGACCCGCAAAAAGATATGATTCACTTTCAAGAAATCATTTACCAAGAAGCACTAAATTAGAAAAAATTTAGGCAATTCTATTGATAAATTTACCACAGCCGTTGGTTTCGACACTTCGACTAAGCTCAGGGCAGGCTCAGTGCATCGCTTAGCTCAACCAATTGAGTGGTCGAGAGTTGAAGGTATTTTTTTAATCAGAAATCACCTTAATGCATTATTCTAGTGGCTCTACCGTACTTCGGTTTAAAGGTGAAATGCTCCCAAATTGATGGTGCTGGTATTACCCATAGCAATTGACTCAAACACATCAAATTTGGTGAAATATCAGCCCGAAGTTTGGTTTGTAGGCTAGTAGTTGATGCTATCTTAATCCTTGGTGAATGCGATCCTTAACTTTCTAGCTGTTAATTAATAATAAGACTTATACAGCAGAAAGAGCTTGTTTTCGGCTGACAGATCAGTCTGAACTTTCCGAGTTCTGATTGGTGCTTAAAACCTAAGCAGCAGAAAGAACACGGCGTTAAGAGATTCCGTTAAATCAGTAGGCAAAGGAAGACTGGTCATCAATGTCTGAAAATCGTTTATTTTCGGGAATTTCGGGTCTAAACCAATTGCTCTATGGCGGCTATATTCCCGGTCGCGCCTACTTAATCCGAGGTGGACCGGGAACTGGGAAGACAACGCTGGGAATGCATTTTTTAACCACAGGGGCAGCAAACGGCGAATCGGTTTTGTTCATTACGCTGGCAGAAACTGCTGCACAAGTTCAGAAAAATGCCGCAGGATTAGGATTTAACTTACAAGGCATCAATTTTCTTGACCTTAGCCCCACACCCGAATTTTTCGCTCAGGTTGAGACTTATGATATTTTTTCACCAGCTGAAGTGGAACGTGAACCCACAACCCGTCAAATTGTAGAGCAGGTAGAAGCCCTAAAACCGCAGCGCATTTTTATCGACTCGATGACCCAGTTTCGCTATCTTGCGACCGATACCTTTCAGTTCCGCAAGCAAGTGCTGTCGTTTCTGCGTTTTTTGGTGGAGCAAGGTGCGACCGTACTATTCACCTCAGAGAGCAGTAAAGAAGCACCCGACAATGATTTACAGTTTATGAGTGATGGGGTAATTAATCTCAACTTCAGCAACAATCAGCGCACGCTTTGGGTATCCAAATTTCGGGGTAGTGACTTTCAGGACGGCCATCATGCGATTCGCTTAACTAGCAAAGGAATGCAGGTCTTTCCCCGATTAATGCCACAAGTCTACGGACAGTCTTTTACGGCTGAAACGATCTCCTCTGGCATTCCCGAAATCGACGAGTTACTACACGGCGGTATTGAGCGCGGCACGATTACTATTATCAGTGGACCTAGCGGCGTGGGTAAAAGTACGTTGGGACTACAGTTTATGAAAGAGGCAGCCGGACGGGGCGAACGTTCGGTGATTTATACTTTTGAGGAAAGGAAGGAAACGCTGTTGCACCGCGCTGAAGGGATTAATATTGCGGTTCAGGCAATGCAGGAACGGGGGACACTCTCAGTCATCCAGGTGGAGCCGTTGTACTATACACCCGACGAATTTGCTAACCTTGTGCGCCAGGAAGTCGAGCAAAAACAGGCGCGAATTGTGATGATTGATAGTGTATCCGGCTATCGACTTTCGGTGCGGGGAGAAGACTTGATCAGCCATATCCATTCCCTATCTAAGTATTTGCAAAATATGGGTGTTGCCGTGTTGCTGATCAACGAAGTTGAAACGATTACAGGAGACTTCCGAGTTACAGAAGTTGGAATTAGCTATCTGGCAGATACAATTGTGTTTCTGCGCTATTTAGAAATGCAAGGTGAACTGCGGCGGGCGATTGGCGTTTTGAAGAAGCGCATGAGCGACTTTGAAAAAACTCTGCGTGAATTTGAAATTAGTCGCTACGGCATCAAAGTCGGCAAGCCACTGACGCAGCTTCGAGGTGTGTTGACTGGACTGCCCGATTTCATTAAGGATAAACCGTAACACTGTGCTTATGGCGTCTAGTAAATAGCTATTGTTGAGCCAGCCAGAGCCAGAGAGAAACTTTTACGGCAGCATTGCCAGTTAGCAAGAGAATGAGCGATGAATCGAATTTTGATTATTGTAGAGCAATCTGAGAATCGCCGTCTGCTGGCGGAGTGGCTGGGAATGTATTATGAGGTGGCGATCGCAGATTCAGTAGTGCAAAGAGGAAAAGCCTTGCCGCTTCTAGATGAGCCGTTTGACTTATGCATTCTCGATGGCCCAGCTCTAGATCACCTTTGGGAATGGGTACAGGCAAGAAAACACGCAGAGCAATCAGTTTTCTTGCCATTTTTACTAATTACACTACGCTCTGATGTAAAACTACTGACACGGCATTTGTGGCAAACTATCGACGAGCTAATTACAAAACCGATTGAAAAGCTAGAGATGCACGCACGAGTTGAAATGCTATTGCGATCGCGGCGACTTTCTCTACAGCTTCAGACCGCACTCAAGCAAGAACGCGAACTCAAGGAACTCAAATCGCGCTTTGTCTCAATGGTTTCCCATGAATTTCGCAACCCACTCAACAGTATTTCTGGTTTCACTCGTTTGCTAGAACAGTACGACTTACCCCAAGAACAACGAGCTGACTTTTTTCAACGTATCCAAGCTGCTGTTAGTCGTATGACAACCTTGATGGATGATGTGTTGACTCTGGGAAAAACTGAAGCGGCTGGTACAACTTCTAATCTCGTTCCGTTAGCGATTGAGCCTTTCTGCCGCAAGTTAATCGAAGAAATGAAATTCAGCACCAGCAGTAGTCACACCATTGTTTTCGACTGTGAAGATAACTGTATTACAGTTTATATGGACGAAGGGTTACTGCGGCACGTTCTGATCAATCTGCTGTCTAATGCCATCAAATACTCAGCACCCGACACCACCGTTCAAATTAAAGTGCAATGTCAATCACAAGCAGTGATATTTCAAGTACAGGATCAAGGCATCGGTATCACTCCATCCGACCAAAAACGCCTATTTGAACCCTTCTATCGTGCCAGTAACGTGGGTAATATTCCTGGCACTGGACTGGGATTGGCGATTGTGAAACAAGCAGTTGAGTGGCATGGCGGAACGCTCGCAGTCACTAGCGAAGTCAATGTAGGCACAACATTTACTGTAACCCTACCTATTAGCAGCGAAATGGCTTAAGTTCCCTATCGTCTAGAGACGACTATTTAGAGTTGCTATAGAGTGTAGAAGAATGCAGCGATCGCTTACACCTTGAATTAAAGCTTCAGACTGCTACAGTGGCCAAATTTATATCCAAGTGAGTTTGATATAAATTATCACTATGACAATTTTTTATATATCAAATTTCTCTGACTTATGTCAGCATTTTTTGGTGAAAAAGCACCTACAATGCTGATTTTTCGCTTAGGGCTAATTTTTTCTGAAATTATTACCGATTTACTAGTCTGTTTATCTACTTTTGGGGTGTACTCTCGATATACAGTAAGTTTCACAAAAGACTGTTGCCATAATTTACACCTTGAGGTAATACCATGAGAAATTATGCTGACAAACAGGACTTCATATTAAGTCAAAGTAGGGATTTCAGCGGATGTGACTTGAGCGGAATCGACCTGAGAGCAGTTGATTTGAGTGGTGTTAACTTTTTAGGAGCAGATTTGCGTGGTGCAAATCTATCTGGCTCTATTCTCACTGGTGCTAACCTACGTGAGGCAAATCTCATCCAGGCTTCTTTATGCGAAGCTAACTTAATTGAGGCTGATTTAACACAAGCAAATTTATGTGGAGCAGTATTATGGCGATCGCAATTTAGTGGTAGTAATCTTACGGATGCTTCCTTATGCGCAGCCGATTTCAGCGAAGCTGACTTAAGTGAAGCCAAATTAATTGAAGCCAAATTAATTGAAGCTAAATTAGTGCGAGCAAATCTCGCAGGAGCAAAGCTATGTGGCGCAATCTTATTAGAAGCAAACTTAACTGATGCCAATTTAATTGGTGCAGACCTGACATGGGCAAATTTAACGGAGGCTAACCTGACTGAAGCCAAGCTTTGGGGAACAAAGATGATTTATGCAAAGCTTCTAGACACGATTATGCCTGACGGTACAATTCAAGAACCGCAAATAGTATTTCTTTGATTATGGGTGTGATTATGGGTGCATCTAGTTTGTAGTAAGCACTTTAGTTCTGGTTTTCAGCGCTAAAGTCCTTACTATGAAACCTCGGTTAAAACTCCCGTCGTGAGAATATTAATATAGCGATCGCTAACAGCATAGAACTGTAAAGTAAGCCATAGCCAGCATTAGCTATCAATGCGGTTGGGCCAGGTAATGCTTGCAAACCATAAACAGCATGATTTTTTAAATCTAATCTAGATAAATCAGGCAAGATTAGATACAAAGCTTGAGTTAGGTGTTCAATACTTGGGTTGCGGCTAAGACGACCAAATTTTAATAAATCTTGAGATATATTTCCCATTAAATATACAGCAAAGGTTAAAATTACCGCTAACAAGGAACTAGTAAATGAACCAAACCCAATAGCCGCAGCAGTGATTAAGGATATCTGCAAGAATAAGAAAACAACAGCAATCAAAATGCTAGTTATTGCATAAGGAATGTGCCCAATTTGTAAAAATCCTAAATAAATCACCGTCATGATGGCGATGAGTACAGCTAGCACTGCCGATAAACCTAAATATTTACCAGCGATAAATTCACTGCGGCTGATGGGTTTTGCAATTAATACCAAAACAGTACGTTTTTCAATTTCTTTGTTGACCAGTCCAGTGCCAACAAATATAGCGACTATTAAGGCAATGACGCTCATTAAGACGATACCAAAGTCTAGAAATATCTTACCTTCGCTATTGGCTGCGAATTCTGGAAGGAGGCGAATAGCGGCGGCGAGTATGAGCGTGTAAAAACCAATAATATATAAAACGCGATCGCGGATCACTTCCTGAAATACATTGCTTGCCATCACAAAGATTCGGCTGAAATTCATCATATATTTAGTACCTAGTAATATATATTTATTAGTCAGTTTGCACTGGTGGTAAACTGTCCAAAAAACATCTACGCCCAAATTCTAAATAAAGAATCAAATTTTGTCTCTACTGAAATTCTCGGTTGAAGACAAGCCGCCGATTGTATTCATTTTTGCAAAGTATCTTCAGCGTTGCGCTGGAGGCCAACCAATAATAGGTTTACTAACGCGACCACACTCAATTTCAGCAATAATTGAAGTTGCGTCTGGCTTCTGAGTGGTGGATTTATTTGGAGATTCTGCAATTGGTCGAATCTGGCAAGACTTCTTCAAATAATACCCGCGTGGATCGGAACTAGGACCAGTCCAGATGCTTACTATATCTAATATATATTCATCTTTATTCTTAGGATTAGGATTTGATATCCGTGGTTCAACACGCCATAAATCCTTCTCGTCTTTTTCCTTCAGACGTTTTTCTTGAATTACTTGCTGGGTTAGGTTACTAAGATTGGCATTTGCATTTTGTAGCCATCTCTCTACCTGTGGCCAAGGCTGTTTATCTATTTGTTTCTCTAGTCGTGGTTGAATTTCTCTAAGAATTAAAGCACCGTTTGGTGGAATTTTAGTTGGAAGTTCTGTTCTCACAACAAAAGTACTACGGTTAAAATTATCTGACAGCAAGCTAGGATATTCTTCTAACCAATTATTGACCACAAAGTAAAATTGAATCCAGCAACTTAGAACCATACAGCTGGCAACTAACACTATGACTCTTTGGCGATCTTCTGGTTTAGGAAGTTGAGCTTTGGCATCAGTACCACTTCCTTCAAAAAACTCTGGTATGGCGGTAATTAATCCCGAAATTGTTGGCCAAAGAACAATTGTCCTAGGTGTAATTCCATAGTCCTGTTGCCCAAATGCAAAAACACTAACTAAAAATCCCGTGATTACTGCTCCTACGGGCATATAAGTTCCAGGAACTCTTGCAGGATCATCGGTAGTATACCAAGCTGTACCAGCTATTAAAAATAGCCAACCAAAAAATGCAATTGTATCTCGGATGGCACCAGTCGCAAAGTATGATATCGCCCAAGAAAAAAGGCTCAAATAGATTAATGTCTGCCAGGAATAAGCTCTATCTGGAATTAATAGCTTTCTAATACCTGCATAAACATCGGAAACAAATTTGGTTAATCCTAATAAATCTTTAAATAATATGTTCATACTTGAACCTCTATATAATTTAGCGATCGCTATGTTATTCTGGAGTCAAATTCTTGAACTTACTCTTATTTCATCCGAATCAGTAAAACAAGAGTTATCGCACTATAGCTTAAAGAATTAGCAATTAGCATAGTAGATACTAAATTATTACTAATTAATTTGGATCGGCTCATATACCGCCATTTCTGACGTTCAACAGATGGCGGGTCTTCAGATTTTTTACCGAAGTCTTCATTTAGGGACAGCGAGAATAACCTTAAGAGAAATAATTTAACTATGAATGTGCCAAAGAAGATGATAAAAGCAGTTAAAATAATTAAAGTTTGAGTGTTAGGTGATTTAAAACTATTAAAAAATACAAAATTAATTAATTCTGATTTTAAATTTAGCGGCAGTATTGGCTCGAGCATAAAAAATACTATCCAACCAATGACGCTGGAAAAAAGATTGATAGAGATGGCATAAAAAATGCTGGTTTTTTTGTCAAATTTTAATCTACTATTGAAACAATATGCTTCTATAGAGATAGCCATCAGCAAAAATAGTAAATCAAATAAAACTGCACCAACGGGCAAAACACTGGGAAGTATCCAATTGTCAAACAAATCAGGCATAAAGGTTCAACTGTAAGGGTTAACTTTAGAGAGTATAACTGGCATAGCCACTGTAATGGGGGGAATTAGCTGATGGTTCTTGCTGTTTCCCATCTTGGTGTGCCAATAGTAGGTTACTTATTTGATTAATACAGTTTCCTGAATATTGTACGTAAGTGCTATGATAGCTGCTCTACCTGAGAGTACAAGACGTTCGTTAAGATTAAAAATTGGCACATTACCATTACAGCTTTTCGAGAAATGACAAGGAACGGTATCGGTATTCGCACGGCGCAAGTGCGTCCTGAACGGCTCACTGGTCAAATTCACGTCTACGATGGTGCGGGGAAAGGAAAATCCCAAGCAGCTTTAGGTGTGGTTTTGCGCTCGATTGGCTTGGGGATAAATACACCGAGCAATTCAAATCGTGTTTTATTACTACGATTTTTAAAAGGCCCAGAACGAGATTATGATGAGGACGGGGCAATTGCCGCCTTGCAACGAGGGTTCCCTCATTTAATTGACCAGGTTCGGACTGGTAGAGCAGAGTTTTTTGGTCCTGAAGAAATCACCGCCTTTGACTGTGCTGAAGCCGCTAGGGGTTGGGACGTGGCTAAAGGTGCGATCGCCTCTGGTTTGTATTCAGTAGTGGTTTTAGATGAAATTAATCCTGTTCTGGATTTAGGTTTGCTTCCAGTCGATGAAGTAGTGCAAACACTCAAATCTAAACCTCAGGATTTGGAAATTATTGCTACCGGACGTGCTGCACCGCAAAAGCTGCTCGATATTGCCGATTTGCACTCAGAAATGAAACCTCAACACCACCCAACAGCCAAAGCACTGTTGATTGAGGGTATTGAAATTTACACGGGTGCGGGGAAAGGTAAGTCTACTAGCGCTCTAGGTAAGGCGTTGCAAGCCATTGGTAGGGGAATCAATCATCCTGGTTCTACCCGCGTGATGATTATGCAATGGCTCAAAGGTGGTAGTGGCTACACCGAAGATGCTGCGATCGCCGCCTTGCAGCAGTCATATCCTGAAGTAGTAGATCATCAACGCTGTGGTCGAGATGCGATCGTCTGGCGTAATTCTCGTCAAGAATTAGACTACGTAGAAGCCGAGAGAGGTTGGGAAATTGCCAAGACGGCGATCGCCTCTGGATTGTATAAAACTATCATCCTTGATGAACTTAATCCCACTGTTGATTTAGAATTACTACCTGTTGAACCTATAGTGCAGGCATTACTCCGCAAGCCCCGCGACACCGAAGTGATTATCACCGGTCGCTGTCAAAATCAACCGACATACTTTGACTTAGCTAGCGTTCACTCCGAGGTTTATTGTCACAAACATTATGCCAATCAAGGTGTTGAGCTAAAACGTGGGGTAGATTTTTAAATCGCCATTCGACAAGCCACAGTAAACAAACAGACAACTGAGCACTGAGAAATAATCACGTAAATTATGGACAACAATAATTTGCTCGACTTGGTAACCGGAGGATTGGCGCTTGCTATTCTTGTAGGTGGTTTACTGATGATGTTCACAACTATATTTACCAACAAGAAAAGAAAGTAGAAATAGCAATTAGGGTTATGGGTAATTTCAATGAAGGTATGAGTAGCGATTTAATTGTATTGTTTTAATACAAATTAATGAGTAATTTCTCTAAAGCCTTTTAACCATTTTTTCAATTAGTTTTTATTATCCACCTAGAAAAATGGTTAAAACATGCTGTACCGTAATTTACTTACCTTACCAGTTGTTCTAGCTGTTTTGGGCAGTACACTTCCTGCTGTTGCCATACCCTCTGAGATTTTTACTTCCCAATTGCCAGAAATTCAGCAAAATCTACCACTTGGGTATGGAATGCGCTTACCTGACCAAATTCGCTTAGGTAACGGAAGCGATGCCTACGGCGGTAAACTACGCGATTTGCTGAGTAAACTGATTGTGCGTCTTTTTCCTAGCACTACACCTCGTGGTCTAACTGTGGGCTTGTTTACTTGTGAAACTGCTGCGCAACCCTGTTTAGTAGGCACTTTTAGTGTAGATAGCCCCGATGCTGTTAGTACAGTCCACGAGTTTTCCAAACACAAAACTACAGGTAATGTAATTTCTTTATCAAAAGATATTCAGGGATATTTTTTGGATGGAAGTCTGCAAAACCCCCAACTACCTTTTTCTTCGCTGATGTGGCGTCAGGATGGATTAATCCACACAATCTCGTTTCCGGTGAAAGAAAGGCAGAATATTCTCTTAATGGGTTACTCAATGGTGCATCAGCCACCCATTCGTCACACATACGCCAAATTAAAAAGGCTAGATCCAGTATTCTCGTTGGTTAAATGAGTTAGTTTGACCGATAAGTACACCTCTTGCAAAAATATATTTTTGCAGGAGGGGGAAAGGGAAAAGGTTAAAGGGAAAGGGTTTTGAGTTCCTTTCCCCTTTTCCCCTTTCCCTTTTACCGACTTCTGCAAGAAGTCTAGTATATACCAATGGTGCTTGAATCGAGGATTAAAAATAGTTTAGGCTAAGTTTATACAGTTATTTTCTGAAAAGGTGCAACATGCCAGAACCTCAGAAGAACACTTTAAAAATTGAGCCAGGCACACTAGTCTTGATTGTCTCTGTACTGATCCTTTTGCCTCTGCTGTTAGCTGGGTTTTTATCACAATAAACTATGGATAACCAAGGATTGCCTAGCCTTACTATTTACTAATTTTTGCTAAAATTGCCACTTGGGCGATCGCGCTGTGCAATCTAGAGGATTCCTATTTACTTTTTAAAATATGCCTAGGCTTGGCAATGCTTACTAGATAAGGGTTTTGGTAGTCATTGCCCAGTCTAGACTACTAAATATTTTTTCCAAATGATTTAGGATTCGTATATTTTTTTAAGGTTAATTAATGATGCGATTGTAGAAATTTTCCATGTTAACGAAGTAAGCAAGCTCTGCAAAATCATAATTTGCTTGCTGATTGAAAATAACCAAATCACTATCTATAAATTTTAATCTTCAGCCTTCACAAACTCTTAGACAAAATATCCTCTTACTGCTTCTACTTATGAGCATATATCTGTAGTTGTGTCTTAAACATAAATGATTCACCCTAAGGAGACATGAATCTTACTTAGTTAAGTAGCTAACTTAAAAAAAGATTATTTGACATGAGAAGCCAATTAAGGTTTCTAATGGCTAAAAAGATCAAAAGCTTTAGTTAGTTACAAGGAGTATCAAAATGTCAGACACAAGTAAGCGTGGCTTTGCTTCTATGGATGAAGCTAAGCAGCGTGAAATCGCCAGCAAGGGTGGACAAGCTGCTCATGAAAAAGGTACTGCACACGAGTTTACATCTGAAGAAGCTCGGGAAGCTGGACGTAAGGGTGGCGAAGCTGTGAGCCAAGATAGAGAGCACATGGCTGAGATTGGCAGCAAAGGTGGCAAGAGTTCTCACAAAGGCAGCAGCAGCAGCAAAAATGATGAGAGCGATGATGAAGAAAATGAAGGAAAGAGCACTCGTGGTGGCACATCAGAGCAACATTCTAAGGCTGGAAAGCAAAGCCACAAGAATAAAAAGACTGATTAAGTAATTTAATTTAAAAACCAGCCCGTAACCAACAGCTGAGGTTGATATTTGAGTTTCAACGGACTGATGACTACAGCAGGGTGTATCATCACCAGTTATAGAGTTTGGTTATTTCTTCAACTCTTGCCCAAAAGCCGTTTGATTGTACTTTCTGATTGGAAAGTGCATGTCAAACGGCTTAATTTATAGGTATTTTTAATTGCTGAGAATACAGACGCTAGTTGCGTCGCTGGAGTATCTCTGTGTTATTTTACTTAGGTAAAACCTGCCGCAGTGCTTCTAAAAGTTGATCAACACTTTCTTTTCGGCTATTAAAGCCCATGAGTCCTACACGCCAGACTTGACCAGCTAGTTCACCAAGACCACCGCCAATTTCAATGTTATTTTCATTGAGTAACTGTCGAGCAATTGCTTTGCCATCTACCCCTTCAGGAATACGGACAGTAGTCAGTGTTGGTAAACGAAACTCTCGTTCAACATGCAAACTTAGCCCTAAACCTTCCAAGCCATCCCACAAATACTCTACGTTCTTTTGATGACGTTGCCAGCAGTTTGCCAGTCCTTCTTCAGCAACTAAACGCAGTGCTTCCCGCAGAGCATAGTAAAGATTAATGGGGGCGGTATGATGATAGATGCGTTCGCTACCCCAATATTTACCTAGCAAGTTCATATCCAAATACCAGTTAGCAACCTTGGTACGGCGCTGTTGCAATTTCTCAATTGCACGGGGACTCATGGTAAAGGGCGAAGCACCAGGTGGACAACCCAATCCTTTTTGGCTACAGCTATAGGCGAGGTCAACTCCCCAATTATCTAAAAATATGGGCACACCACCAAGACTTGTAACAGTATCTACTAGCAGCAAAGTGCCAAATTCACGACATACATCGGCAACTCCTTCTAAGGGCTGACGTGCGCCAGTGGAAGTTTCAGCATGAACTAAAGCTAAAATTGCTGGACGATGAGTTTCTATTGCAGTACGGAGTTCATCTAGTGTGAAAACTTGTCCCCAAGGTTTGGTAATAGTACGGACATCTGCGCCATATCGTCCAGCCATATCAACGAGGCGATTACCAAAGTATCCAGCTACACCCACTAATACTACATCACCGGGTTCGGTAACATTGGCGATCGTTGCTTCCATTGCTGCGGTTCCCGTACCGCTAACTGCAATTGTCAGGGGGTTTTCTGTCTGCCATACGTAGCGCAGTAACGACTGAATTTCATCCATAAGTGCCAGAAAAGCTGGGTCAAGATGCCCAACTGGAGAAGTATTCATCGCTTGCAGCACAGCAGGATGAGCATTGGATGGCCCTGGCCCTAGCAGTAAACGGGATGGTATTTTTAAAGGTGCAATTTGCAACCTCTGACTGTCGTTAATTGAGACTGTTGGCGTCATGATTTATTCTCGGATATACGCTACTTACCGGATCATAGAGCGATCGCATCACTGTTGTTTTAATGAGTTGAAGGATTCTTAGCTTTGTGTTGGCAGTAGGGATGGGTCTATTTATCAACTAGTTTGCCTGTGGATAATCATTTCTTCTAGAGTGAAATACAGCTTTAGTCACAAATATTTGCAAATAAAATTATGGTGTTTTTAGGCAAACGACCAAATAATTTAGGGGTGAATAACGGTAAATTAGCACCCTGTCCTAATAGCCCTAACTGTGTCTCCAGCCAGAGTACAAATGCAGTTCACCAGATTGCTCCACTAACTTTCACATCTACCCCAGAATAGGCCATAGCTAATCTCAAAACTATTATTCAGTCCTTACCAAGAACTCAGATAATTACCGAAAGCCCTGATTATTTGTATGCAGAATTTAAGAGTGCCTTACTAGGTTTTGTCGATGATGTCGAGTTCTATTTAGACCGGAATGCAAATGTTATCCAGGTGCGTTCAGCTTCCCGCTTGGGTCAGAGCGATTTAGGTGTCAACCGTCAACGCATAGAGATTATTCGCACCAAGCTCAACTAAGTAGACTAAGTACTTCCAAATTCTAAATAAAATCCCACGGCTAAAAGTACGTGGGTTTTCTGTTTCAAGAGCTAAATCCCAACCTTAGCTTGTTTTGACAATGAAATTAAGCTCAATCCTCATAATTTCCTCAGCTTTTATACAGATGTATGAGCATCAAAGTTTTAATCAAGGCGAAACCATAAATTCTCAAACAGCTAAACCCAAAATTTACATCTCATACATCTAATCAACTTTTTAACTATGTGTAATTTCTATAGGTAGAAGAAATTGATTACCGTATTTCTAGCTATTTGCCACCTCAGCATTTCTACGGTTGTAGCTTGACTTAACAAAACTTAATTTTTTGATAATGATTATTTGACTTCATAATTAGCGTAAAATTTTCAAGTTTTAACTAAATTTATAAAAGATGATTGGGATTACTAGCTAGTAGAAAATTTATATAGAAAGCAAGTAGTTAAACAAGAACAAGTTAAAGCTATTATGTAAAAGACAATAGCGGAACTTTTATTTGATATATCTCAACGAGTAAATAGTGAATTTTTGAGTTGCGATCGCAATCAAGAAGTAATTTTAGAAGCACCAATTAGTTCCACAAGCGCACAGATGTGTTTCAAGCAAATGCAAGACTCTTGGAACAAGTAGACTACGAAAGTTTTTTATTTTGTTTATTTAGCCGAATCTGATAACACAGGTAAACCGTCCTGAAAAACTAGAAGTTCTCCAGGTTGGATGATCGTCCAAACTTCGTTGTCTGTGAGGGGAGTAGTAGCGATAACAGCGACGCGATCGCTTGGTGAAGTCAACTCCCGAAAATCTACAGTCATATCTTGATCGATCAAGTGAGCCGCAGCAAAGGGCGCTTGACGCACAATGTAGCTAAGTTTAGTTGAACAGTAGGCAAAAAAGTGTTCTCCATCCGAGAGCAAGTAATTAAACACACCCGCTAATGCAAGCTGCGCAGTAACTTTACTTAGTACTGGATACAGTTCCTCTAGCGGCGGCTTACCTTGAGGAAAGCTTTGTCGGAGAGTTTCTAAGATGACGCAGAAGGCTTTTTCACTGTCTGTATCACCCACAGCTTGATAAAAGCCCATGTTTTCAGGAGCAAAGTCTGGCAAATTACCGTTATGAGCAAACACCCAATATCTTCCCCAAAGTTCTCTTTGGAAAGGATGACAATTTTGTAAAGCAACTTTACCTTGGGTGGCTTTGCGAATATGAGCAATCACATGGGTAGAGTGGATGGGATAACGCCGTACTAAGTCTGCTACCGCAGAAGTAATAGAGGGTTTCTCATCTAAAAAAATCCGACATCCCTTTTCTTCAAAGAAAGCAATACCCCACCCATCGCTATGATCGTCAGTTTTCCCTCCCCTGGCAGAAAAACCTTCAAAAGAAAAGCAGATATCTGTTGGGGTATTGCAATTCATTCCCAGCAGTTGACACATCTTAAAAACCTGAGACTGATCTCTGGCATTACAATACTTCAGATCGCTGCAAAAGTTCTGGTGCGATCGCTTCAAATTTGGAATTTTCATTAGTCGCACCTATTCTGCTTTTTTATAGACAGTAACAGGTACTAATCTAAAAAATTTCCCAAAATTTTCCTGAAAATCTAAGAGCTGCCATTACCACTCGATCTGAGAAGATATTGCCAGATGCGGCGGATTTCTTCTCTAAAAGCTTCCCGATCGGCTTCTAAATTTTCAATTGAGTGCATAACTACCTCAGTCAGGCTAGCGACATCCTCAGTTAACTGGGCGATCGCCTGGGTGTTAGTAGCTTGTTGTAAAGTGTTTTGGCGAATTTGTTCTTCAAGACGAATCAGCACTTCATCATGTCGAGTCGCTGTTTCGGAAGTGCTGGTTGAAATCTGTGCAACCTGTGTCAACAGCGGAGCTAACTGATTCAGCATTTCCGCGTGAGTTGTCAGCATAGCTTCAAGCCGATCTAATCTGCTATGTGGTTCCGAGCCATTGTGTGTCATGTTCTATAAAGTTTGGTTATTTAAACCATTGTCTAACACCTCACCACATTGAGTGCATTTTCGTGAACTCTTGGGGGATTTATCGTGAATTAGCTGAGATTTAGGGAACTCTGCACTCAGTAAGGAGGCGATCGCTTTAATCTGGAAATTGCACGCAGGATAAGTCTCAAACGATTAAATGCTTTTGCATTAAGCCACAAGATAATAGCGGCGAATATCCGGTGTAGCAGCCACTAAACCTTCTAGTTTCGCGGCTGCTTCTTGGAGATGGGGTGAGTCTAGATGAAGATTCAAAGCTTCGTTAGAAGTCCATTCTTCTACAAAAGTGAAATCTGTGGGATCGTGCTGGTTTTGCAAGAGTTCATACTTGATAGCTCCTGCTTCTTGTCGAGTTGGCTCAATTAATTCCAACAGTACTGCTTTGAGTGCTTCTACTTTGTCGGGTAAAGCAGTAACGCGCGCAACAACGTGAATAGTTTGGTTAGCCATTTGTCCAGAGTCAATAGTCATTAGTTATTTCTCCCCTTTGGATTCGCAGTCGCCAGCAGAGGGAAAACGCCACTTGCTACCCTGCGGGAACGGCTCCGCCGAACAGCGAACAAGCCGGGAAACCCTTTCGGCAGTTGCTCATGGGGGAAACCCCCAAGATCGCACTGCCTCACCAACGCAGTGGCTCCCCTCCCACAGTCCCCACACTCCCTTGTCCCCCTGCTCTCCACTCACCTAAGAGCCGCAACCATATAGCGGAAAATGTATTCTACTATTTCAATATAATTACGGGCTACTGTAGGGGAGGATGCCCAAACTGTCACACCATGATCGCGGATGAGGAGGGCGGGTATTTGTGGAGGAGTAGTTGCAAAGCGCTCTTGAATTTCAGCTGCAATGCGGGAAACTTGTAAATGGTTGGCGAAGATGGGAATTACACAACAAGGGTTCTGTTCGTAAATTCCTAAACCTTTGAGCATTTCTAAAGGTGGTAAAAGCAGACGATCTTCTTGCACAAACCGAGAAACCAAATTGGACTCAATCGAGTGAATGTGGTAACAAGCTTGTATTTCTGGGAAGAGGGTATAAAGTATTTGGTGAATAGCAGTTTCAGCGGAAGGTTTTAAATCAGTTGATGATTCTTCCACCTTGCCATTTGGATAAACACGAACAAAATCGCTGGGTAATAATTCTCCTTTAGAGCGTCCACTAGCTGTAATCCAGAAGCTACCATCGCTGAGTCGAACAGAAAGATTTCCCGCTGTTCCCACCATCCAACCCTGCTGGTAAAAGCTGCGAGCGGTATTGATGAGTTCAAGACGGGAATCGGCTAGCATTGGGTTGGTCATAAAATCAGATTTACTTCCACAATTTCACAAGATAGTCGCGTACTTGCGAGAAGTTATCCCAGTGAATGTAGGGTTTTTTGTGCTCATCTAAATACTCGGCCAGGCGATCGCGCGCAAACACTACATTCGCTTCAAGTGCCATATTTAAATCAGTAATCGAGTCACCGATCGCAATCTTCTGATAAGCCGGATACTTTGACATTATTTGCACTTTGGCAATCAGTTCTGTACCACCCTCATACGGAGAGATCACTTTTAAGTGAGTACTACTAGTATCTACATCCACAGCATGGATAGCATGAACTCGTTGCACTAGGCTATCTAGGACAGTTTCTACCATTCCGCGCAAACCGCCAGAAATCACCACTAAAGGTACTCCCTGAAACTCTAGAAAATCTAGCAGTTCTACAAATCCTGGGCGGATCGGCTGGATTTGAGTAAATTCCAAGATTTCGCTATAGCGTGAAGAAGGAATTGATGCTAGAATTTGCCGGACTCCCTGTCGCAGTGTCAGTCGTCGTGCATACATTTCAGGAAGCAATTTTGCAGACAGTTCAGGTGCAAAATTTTTGAGAACTGCAACAAAGGTTTCTTCTTCTGTGATAGTCCCATCAAAGTCGCAAAACACAATTCGCCTCAAGGCTATCCTCCCAGTCTAAATTTTCTGAATATTTTTGGCTCTACCGTACTTGTTATGCTAAATTCACAGTCTTTAAGAGGGAACAGGGAACAGGGGAAAGAAGCAATATTAAGAAATAATCTGACAA
>NZ_MTAV01000115.1 GCF_002154695.1 Nostoc sp. T09 | reverse complement strand
GTTTGCGCTCGATATCTCCCAACACTCCCCAACTAGTTGCCATACCTGAGCGATCGCCTAATTCTGTCCTTAATTCCAAAGATTGACGATAAAGGCGCTCTGCTGCATCCCAGTTGCCGCGTTTGCGCTCGATATCTCCCAACACTCCCCAACTAATTGCCATACCTGAGCGAGCGCCTACTTCTGTCATTAATTCCAAACATTGACGCAAAAGGCGCTCTGCTGCATCCCAGTTGCCGCGATTGCGTTCTATACTTCCCAACTCACCTAGTGAGTTAGCAATACCGCTTTTATTCTTTTTATTTTGCTCAATAAATAAAGCATCTTGAAAATATTTTTCTGCTATATTCCATTTGCCAACATCACGATAAACTCTGCCAATTTGGCTTAAACATACTGGATAATTATACTCATCTACTTTAGGTAATATTTGCTCATATAAATCTTTTAATAAATTCCAGTATCCCCAGCGTCTCAAGTATTCTTCGAGTGTCCACATCACTAACCTAGATGCTTCGCTATAATTTCCTAATTGAAATGCAAAATATTGAGCCTCTAGCACTGGGAGCAAATCTTCTAAAGTTCGTGGATTATCAATATTTTTGCCAGAAGCGTAAAATTTATAAACACTTTCTAGTAAGTTGGGTAATTCATCCTTATATTCAGCTTGCAGAAATTCAATAATTACCCGATGTAATTCATAAAACACTTCACATTGCTGTTCATCATAACGATTCTGTACTAAACTACTATCAACTAATTGCCCCAAAATTACTTCTGTTGCTCTCAGTTCTGCCTTTGTAAATTCAGCAGGTTCTTCTAACATTGCTGCCATTTCAAAACGAGCATCTTTTTCCAAATTATTTGTATATAACCGCAAAAAAGTTAAACCGCGAATATCTATTCCCACCCGCAACACACACATCCGCCGGAGTAAATCTTGTGCTGCTGCTGTTTGTCTTGCTAATTGTTCTTTAAGGATAGGTTCAGCTTTTTTTGTTACCAGTTCGGGATGTTTCCCCAAATATCCTGGTTTATCCTTGCCAATTGCTGCCAGTTGAGTTAACAGAAATACATGACCATCAACACGCTCAGATATCCAGCGTAAATCTTCTGGGCTATCTTGTAATTTACGCTGTTGCAAAATTTCCACGCCTGCGGCTGTTGCTACTCCCGTGATGGTAATAATATTCACTAATTCCGAATCTGGTTCTGCACCTGGATAGCGGGTATCTGCTAAATCTGCTGGTACTTCGCGGCTGGTTAAGATTGTTTGGGATTGATGTTGTTGATATACCAAAGCATTTAACAACTTACCCCAATCTTGTGAAATCGCTTTTCCAGCTTGGGGATGATTGGCAGGTTGTAAAATACTTTCTAGGTTATCCAGCACTAATAAACAGCGCGTTTGTAGCAAACCTTGGATAATTTTGGCTATTTTCTCATCAGCAGTTTTCAAATTTTCATCTGTTTGAATACCCAGCCCTTCAAATAAAATAAATTTAGCTATATCATCAAAGCTTGTACCTTCTTGGGTTTTGAAATACATTACACATTGATAAGGGCAGTTTTCATCTGAGTTTTGATGAGTTATATTAATCCCCAATGCCGATAGTAATTTCACTGCTAAACTTGTTTTGCCAATACCACCTTGACCAATAAGCGCCAATACTTTAGGCACATTTTCTAGGTTTAATAATCTCTGCCCTAATTCTGTGAGGAGTTCATCTCTTCCTTTCCATACAGGTACGGCAGGAATAGCTTGTTGTAAAACAACTTTGGTTTGTTGGTTAGGTTGCGGTTGCTTGGGTGGGGTGATAATTTCTGGTTGCGGTGCTTCTGGTGTTTCTGTTGTCTCACCATCTGTAAAATCAGCAATTTCGTTAACTTCTAAATTTAAAGCGCGACAAATTTCAGCAAAGTTTAAATAATCAATTTGTTGACATGTGAAAAATTTTGATATCGTATTTTTGCCAATTTTTAATTGTTCAACTAAATCTTGCTGTCGTGCAATACCATTGCGTTTGAGTGCTTGCTTAACAGTAGCGATTTTATCTTGACGAACTTTAATTCCTCTGGGCATAGATGGATATTATCAGTGATTTGACTTATCTCTAGATATCTCTCCTCTAGAAGAAATGCTTTGAAACTCTCATTTTGATGTCGAGAATAGGGGTTGTATAGACATTGCTGCAACATCCCTAGGTTATTCTCTTTTCCCGTTTTGGGAGGTAGTTAAGTCTCTAGGTGTAGGAGGTAGTTGTTGTTAAAGTTTAGCAAGTTACGGCAGTATTTTTTGTAAAAAAATCTAAGTTAGGACTAACTTGGGAAGAAGTTGGGAGTTGGGAATATTTGGAGAGCAAGTTACAAATAACAACAGATAAGTTGGGAATGTAGTTGTGATTGCATATTGTTTCATGGAATTATAAAAGGTTGAGGAACAATTCTCATGAAACGGAAAGACGCTGAATTTGTATTGGATGTATTGAGTGCGGCTGAAGTTGTTGCAACTTTTTGGACTCTTTACCCTCCTGTCGGGATAGCAATGATTCCTGTCGCTGTTTATTGTTTAGCGATAATTTATATTGATGATATGAAAAAGCGGAAAGATAATATCAAGCCTGGGTGAGAAATCTTGATAACGTAACTCTTAAATTGTAGTATCAAGGCAAACCAATATAAAAAGTTTGTATTTAGGATTTAGCGCCTCTTAAGCTGTACATCTCATGCACAAATCTAGGTTTGCCACGCTATCCATACAGTCACACCGCAACTGGTTCATCAATTAGTTGCAGTAAGTGCTGTTTTAACGTTTCTAAACCCAATCGCTCACTAGCCGAAATAAATACCGCTTGCTGATACTTTTGTTGCGCTGCTGCCAAAATTCCAATTGCAGGTCGATGCAATGCGATTGCAGAGCGGTGAATAAGTAATTTTTAATGTAATCTATTCACTAATTTGTACATTTTTTAATCATAATTTTACTTCTCAGTAATTTAAAAAATTAATTTGCCAAATCTGCTGTCATCGCCGCCAATTTACCACCTTTGATCAACTTTAATTTTTGTCCCCGCCATGCAATTGTGCTACCCACAAAGCCATTACACCAAATTGCAAAGTGGAATAAATCACGCACAGGAATTACCCAGAAGAACTTTTTGGCTACTTGGTCATTCAGCATTTTCACGGCAACTATCCAACTCATGAGCAAACGCATCACCCAAGTAATAGCTAGTAAAGTCCAGCCTAATATTGATCCACCTGTAGCCAGTAATAAAAGTAAACTAGTAACTGTACCGTAAGTAAACAGCAGTCCGACATAACCCCAAGGGCGAGAAACGCGGATACAACGCGCCCAACGAATTTGGCGCTGGATGGTTTGGGCTAATGTGCTAGTAGCCAATACATGATCGACTATGTAATTAGATAGCACTACCTTGTAACCTGCTTGGGCTGGTAAATAGCCTAGTTGGAAGTCATCTGCAAGATAATCAGCAATAGCTTCAAATCCACCAATTGCTTCTAGTGCCTGTTTGCGGATGACAATGGTAGAACCGAAAGCAAATTTTATATCTTCTAATTGATTGCTAACTAAAATACTAGGATGAAAGTCTGTAGACGTACCCAGCGCTTCTAAAGAGGTTACCCATCCTGGGGCTAAAGAACGATACAAACAGGTGACAACACCCACCTTTTCATCTTTGAGAGGCTGGATAACTCGTTGCAAATAGTCTTTACCCACGCGAATATCACTATCGGCGATCAGCAAAATTTCATGTTTAGCAGCAGTGACAGCATTTGCTAGATTACTCACCTTGAGGTTAGCGCCAATGATGCGATCGCTCACCACCAGATGAATATCTACATCAGGAAATTGCTGGATAATTTTGGCGATAACTGCGATCGCAGGGTCTTGGCGATCGCGCACGGCGAAGATAATTTGATAATCTGGATAATCCTGCTGACAAAAAGAAGCCAGGTTTTGTTCAGCATCCCGATCAATTCCGCAAATCGGCTTGAGGATGGTAATAGGTGGATGGAAACCTGGTTCTATAGTATGGGGTTGGCTAAAAAAAGCGATCGCTGCATATATGCTGTAGCAGTAGAACAAGATAGCTGATAGGCAAAGTATTAACAGCAGCAACTCAATAATTGGGATCTGAGAGTTGAAGAATGAAGTAAACCCCACGTGACATCTCCTACATCGATTGCTAGCTTACCTGAAATCTTGGTCTAACAAAATAGGAATTGGGAATTGGAAGGAAGAAATGCTTTACCCTTGACTATTGACTCTGGACTAATGACCATTGAATATTACCTTTGCTGGCTCGGAAACTGATAAATCCTACTTATACAATGAGATAATGAAGAGTTCACGTTATGGATTTCGTTCTTACCCCTGGGAGAGAGCACTCCAGAAATTGCTAATTATATTTTCATGAATCTGATTTATTTTCTTTTACGTTCTTCATGGGGAATGGTGGCGATCGCGATCGTCACCGGATTCCTGAGTGGTGGTAGTAGTGCTGGACTAATTGCTCTCATTAGTTCTGCTGCAAATCCTGATACCCAGTCGCCCCTCACATCCATAGCGTGGGGTTTTGTCGGATTAGTGATAGTTGCACTAATTACCAGCATAATTTCTCAGGTAATGCTAGTTCGCCTCTCTCAGAATGCCATCTTGCAATTACGGATGGGCTTGAGCCATCAAATACTTGCTTCTGAATTAAGTCATCTCGAACAACTAGGGAATCCTCGCATATTGGCAACCCTCACAGAAGATGTACAAGCTGTTGCTAATGCCGTATATCTCATTCCTTTCTTATGCATTGATTTGGCGATGGTTTTCGGTTGCCTAGTGTATATAACTTGGCTTTCCTGGCTAGTATTTTTGATGGTTTTCGGATTAATGGTGGTAGCACTTGGTAGTTGCCAATGGCTGTTACGAGGAGGAGGGAAATTGCTTGCTCTTGCCCGTGAAGATCAAGATGTACTGTTTAAGCATTTTCGCACTGTTACCGAAGGCGTTAAAGAACTTAAACTCAACTATCAACGCCGTCAAGTATTTTTAGAAAAACAACTACAATCAACAGCTATTAGATACCGCAATCATAATGTTCAAGGATTGACTTTGTTTGCGACTACTACTAGTTGGGGCAGATTTATATTTTTTTTCGCGGTTGGCTTTTTGTTGTTCGCGTTACCTAATTTGATTACTATTAACCCCCATACTCTCTCTGGCTTCATCCTAACTTTCACTTATTTGATGTTGCCGATGGACAATATAGTTAATAATTTGCCCCAAGTTATTAGAGCCAACGTGGCTTTAAAAAAGATAGAGTCGTTGGGTTTATCTCTAGCTAGCCGAGTAGAAACATCAACTGTGCCACCGACTGTGAAAACTTCTTGGCAGAGTTTACAACTTAAGGATGTTACCCATACTTATTATAGAGATCGAGAAGATAATAGCTTTATCCTCGGCCCTATTAATTTGACGTTATTTCGCCAAGAACTAGTATTTATTGTTGGTGGTAACGGTAGTGGTAAATCTACCTTAGCCAAACTCATTACTGGACTCTATCTCCCAGAAAATGGAGAAATTCTGTTAGATAGAGAGTCAATTAATGACAATAATCGAGAATGGTATCGTCAGCATTTTTCAGTAGTTTTCTCCGACTTCTATTTATTTGAGGAACTTTTAGGCTTAGAAAATCCTGACTTAGATGCTAAAGCCCAAAAATACCTCAAGCAGCTCCAATTAGACCATAAGGTGAAAGTTGAAAATGGCAAACTTTCTACCACCGAGCTTTCTCAAGGACAGCGTAAACGATTAGCTTTACTCACTGCTTATTTAGAAGACCGACCAATTTATCTATTTGATGAATGGGCAGCTGACCAAGATCCATTATTCAAGGACATATTCTACACTCAGCTGTTACCGGAACTGAGAGATAAAGGTAAAACGGTACTAGTAATCAGCCATGACGATCGCTATTTTTATTTAGCAGACAGGGTAGTCAAACTAGACTATGGCAAAATTGAGTACGACCATGAGTCTGGCAGATAAACCGCAGGCTCCTTGGTGTTAAACAAATCTTGAACCAAGAATACTCAGAGAAAAAAGCATTTTTAACCGTCATGGACTACATAGTTCATGATGGTTACCGATTACTTGGGTAAGACATTAGAGTTGTTCTTTGGTAGGCGGTCTTTTTTGACTGGTGGTCTTAAATTGACCTTGAGAACAGGTTCATTCGCCGAAAGTTGTCTTTGTCTGAGCAGTTGAATTTCTCTTTCCATCAATTCTTGACCTTGCCGGAAAAATTCTTGAGAATTATATGGAACTAAGTCACGGGATAAATGTTGAGTTTGTTGTGGCGTTAGGCGAGGGAAGGCTTGTTCAGCATTAACAGCAGTCTGTCTAGCAAGTAACAAAGCAGTTGAGAACCCGACGAAGGCTGTTACTTTCATGAAGCGGGTAAATACCAGTTTCAACATGATTGCTACCTCCATTGCATGAATGCTGCTTCAAACGATGTAGTATTGGTCTGACTATCAGTAAAATACACTCATTTGCTTGCTCATTACCTCATACAAATGGGTTAATTAGCTAAATTCGCCGACATGACATTAAGCAGATTTCCCGACACAGAGGCTATTGATCGAGAAAGCATAATAAGTAAATGAACAAAAATGTTTACAGTCATTGAGAGCTATGCAATCGCAACGGTTGAGATTGCTGTACTTATTAATACTTTTTTAATAAAGTAAAAATCCTGGTCAAGACAGATACAGTAACTGGCACAGCATATAAGTGTGGCATAAAGTCAAAATTTGATAAGCTTAATACTTTTTAATACCAGAAAGCTTACTGTTATATTTTGTATAAAAACCTTAACATCCTATTTTTATTAGTAAAAACTACTTACACAAATAAACTTGTCATTCCTGGAGTCATCCCTCTGTGGAATTAATTCTAAGGCATTCCGGAAATTGGGTGGAAAGATCAGAAAACCTATATCAGGACTTACTCAGTAACCAGCTCATGACCCACCACATGATCGGTAAAGTACTACAAGCACGTTACCAAATCGTCCAAAGCCTAGGTGCAGGGGTATTTGGACAGACATACACTGCCGTAGACATAGAATACCCAGAAAACCCGAAATGCGTTGTTAAACAACTGAAGGTTAGCAGTTCCCACCCCAGTTACTTAGACAACTTAAGACTGCGTTTTCTTACTGAAACTGAAACTCTCAAGCGTCTAGGACGTCACAATCAAATTCCCCAACTCATTGCTTGTTTTGAAGAAAATGAGCGATTCTACTTAGTGCAAGAGTTTATTGAAGGACATGCGCTAACAGAGGAACTACCAATTAATAAACAGTGTAGGGAGATTTGGAGCGAGAGCGAAGTTATCGGATTTCTCGAAGATGTCTTAGGAATTCTGGAATTCGTGCACTCTCAAGGCGTTATCCATTGCGATATCAAACCGGAAAATCTGATCAGACGTGCTTATGATGGCAGATTAGTGCTGATTGATTTTGGCTCAATCCAGCCATTTGATTTTGGTGACGATTCAGAATTACCTATCCATTCAGTTCCTGTCACTTCATTGGGATACATACCGCCAGAGCAATTTATTGGTCAAACACAGCCCAATAGTGATATTTATTCTCTAGGTATAATTGCTATACAAGCATTAACAGGGTTGTCACCACTACAATTTAAATTAGATCCTTATACGAATGAGATTATTTGGCATTCTCCACAAATACCAGTTAATGATTATTTAGCTGCTATTCTCAGCCAAATGATCCGCTACGATTACCAAGACCGCTTCCAATCTGTTAGTGAGGTACTACATATACTTCAGGAAATGCTGTGGGAAACTCATTTACCACCTGCACAAACACAGCATGAACTGCACATTGAACCTGATGTAAAAGTTAGCCAATTACCTCAACGTTCTGCACCAACAAAACCTGCTCCCCTACTAACAGGAATGAAAGTAGGTCTGGCGGCTAATTCTATGTTGCTAGGATTGGGAATGTATTCTTTATTTACTAATTCTCCAGTCTATTCAGAAAAAGAAACTTTATCTAAAGCAACAGAAGAATATCAAGCAGGAGATTTGCAAGAAGCGATCGCACTGGTGAAGTCGATTCCCTCTGACAGCGATATTTATCCAGAAGCTCAAGCCACAATTGACGAATGGCAAGAGCAATGGCAAGTTGCTGCGGAACAATACCAATTTGCTGAAACAGCCTTTCATGCTGCTAGATGGTCAGATGTACTGACTATTGCTCCTAAAGTGCCGGATATTTTATATTGGCAATCTAAAACAGATAAACTCGTTGAGCAAGCACGCACTCATCTGGAAGCACAGACACAAGACTTATTAGCAAAAGCTTACACGAGTGCAAACAACAGAGATTTTGCCACTGCTATACAATATCTCCGCCAAGTTCCTCTGGAAAGTTCTGCGGGAGCTATAGTGCAAAAAAAATTGGCTGAGTACGATAAAAAGCAACAAATTAGAGCTACATTTTTTTTACAAAAAGCTTACAATAAAGCCTCTGTTGGCGAATTTGAAGACGCTGTGAAGTTTCTGCAAAAGGTTCCGAAAAATACTCCTGTTTATGCACAGGCTCAAATCAAATTGAATGAGTATACTCAAAAGCAACGCCTGCAACTGCAAACTAATAGTGTAGCTTTATCACGACAAAATTCTTCGGCAAAAAAACCTAACTCAAATAGTAGTTACTACTCAAATAGGAAGATTGAAAAATTAAGACCTATTATTGATATTCACGACGTGAGTATTCAATAGTTATACCAATTTGAAAAATGATTGCGACAGATGGAATTTGAAATGCTTATTTAATAAATATTTCACAATCCAAAATCTGTCTTGAAAAGTTTGCTCAACGGAGGGAACCCCCACACGCAACGCCAGTTGCTTTAAGCCGGGAAACCCTTTCGGCAGTTGATCATGGGGGAAACCCCCAAGACCGCACTGGCTCAACTTTTCGCAAAATCTAAAATCCAAAATGGTATTAATGCCTCAAATTATAGAAGCACAATTCACCAAAGTGCAGTTAGCAACTGGTGACGGTATCCTGAAATCGCCTCAAAATTAGAGACGATTAACGCGGTGGCTGATTTGGAGCAAGGGGATTAGGAAGTCGGATAATTGGTACAATTACAGGCTGTGCTTTTTCAGTTTGTAGTTGATTCTGTGCTTGCTTGCTCGCTTCTATTGCTTGTTGGTAGTTGGGCTTATATTTTATTGCTTGGGCATAAGATGCGATCGCATCTTGAAAGCGTTTCAAATTTACTAGAGCATTACCTCTGCTATACCAACTTTCGTAGTGGTCTGGCTTGTAACGAACTGCTCTATTATAAGATGCGATCGCATCTTCGTATTTCTGTAAATTGTATTGAGAATTTCCCAAGTTATACCAAACTTGATAATCGTTGCGCTTCAATACTATGGCTTTATTGTAAGATTGAATTGCTTCTAGATAGCGTTGGCTTTGATGTAGTGCCCAACCTCGGCTATACCATACTTGGTAGTTATCAGGATTATATTTAATTACTTGGTCAAAAGATGCGACTGCTTCTGGATAACGTCGTAGAGTAATCAGAACATTGCCCCTAGATAACCAAGCCTGGTAATAATTTGGTTTGTATTGTACCGCTTTATCATAATCTCTAAATGCATCTTCGTAGCGATTTAGATTTACTAGAGAATTGCCGCGACTATACCACCCTGCATCATAATCCGGTTTTAATTCTATAGCTTTATCGTAGGCTGTAATTGCATCTTCGTAGCGTTTTAAATTATGCAGTGCCAACCCTTTATTATACCAAGCAACATAATAAGTTTTTTGCAAATCAATTGCTTGGTCGTAAGCTTTTATGGCATTTTCATATTGTTTTAAATTACTAAAAGCTTCACCTTTAGCATTCCAGATTTCAGGAGAGTTATTTTCTAATTCTAGGGCTTTGTCAAAAGAGGCGATCGCTTCTTTATAGCGCTGTGAATTTTCCAAGACAAACCCTCTACTGCTCCAGGCTTCTAAGTAATCTGGCTGAATTTGAATTGCTTTATCATATGCCGCCAGAGCTTCTTTGTATTGTTTTAATGCAGATAGACTGTTGCCCCGACCATACCATCCTTGAGCATAATTTGGTCTAATATCAACTGCTTTATTATAGGCAGCAAGTGCGTCTTGATAACGTTGTAAGTCATACAGCGTATTACCTTGTTTATATAATTCTGTGGCGTTATTTGTATGAATACCGTCAATAATAAATATAGAACCTGCCCCAGTTACACCCAAGATAAATACTGCGGCTAAAAGCTTATGAATTATATCTTTTTTATATGTATATTTTTTTAAATTCTTAAATGGTAACGCTGGAGTTAATGCGATTGTTTGAGGAGCCGGTTGTGTTAACTCTCTTAGCGCCTTTAATGCATCCGTTGCTGAAGCGTAGCGCTGCCGAAAATCATAACATACCATTTTGTTTAATACTTGTGCGAATTCTGGAGAGACTTTGGTGTGATTTTGCCAGATAATCTCATAAGTATCGGCATCTTTTTCTAATTGTTCAGGAGATAATCCTGTGAGAGCTTGAATCGCAATTATTCCCACTGCATAAATATCACTGCTAAATTTAGGATTACCTTGCGCTTGTTCCCCAGGAAGATACCCAGGCGTACCGATAGCAACAGTAGATTTAGTTTGACCTTGTGGCGTAACTACTTGGGTGGTAATTTGTTTAACTGCACCAAAGTCAATTAAGACTAACTTGCCATCTTGCTGTCGTCTGAGTACATTGCACGGATTGACATCGCGGTGAATTACTTTCTGTTGGTGAACAAACTCTAAAATTTCTAGAATTTCTATTAACAGGGAAATCACCTCATCTTGGCTAAAAGTTTTCCCTGGTGTTAGTTCTTGACTTAAGTTATGACCTTCAATAAATTCCTGTACCAGATAGAATTCTGCGTTTTCTTCAAAGTATGCTAAAAGTTGGGGAATATAATCATGAGTGCCTAATTTATACAGAACTTGAGCTTCTGTATCAAATAAACGTCTAGCAGTCTCTAAAGTGACTGGATCATTTGCCTGAGGCTTGAGTTTTTTCACAACACATTGAGGAGATCCCGGCAATTGAGTATCACAAGCGACAAAGGTTTCCCCAAATCCCCCACCACCCAAGTGGCTAATAATTTGGTATCTTCCAACAAGTGTGTTTCCCAGCATCAGGTTTGCCTAGTTGAGCGCGATATTATCTGATTTCAATCTTGGCACAGGCTAACCGGATTCAGCGCGAGAAGGGGCGGAGGACAAGAGAGTGTGGGGAGTGTGGGAGTTTTCTTCCCCATCTCTCCTACATGCCTAATACCCAATGACAAATGACAAATGACAAATGACAAATAACAATTCTCAATGATTCCTATTAATGATAATATTCATATTCGGCATCGACCAATTATTAATTACTGGCTGATTGGCATTAATATTGCAATATTTTTATGGGAAATCCAACTAGAATTAGGTGATAAACTAGCCGAATTTATTTTCAGTTGGGGTATAATTCCAGCGCAGATTACTGGGGCAATTACAAGTGCCTTCGTTAACCCAGCCGCTTGGATAGTTGTATGCTGGCGGTTGATTTGTTTGCCTTTAGGAATGTTTTTGCATGGTAGCTTTAGCCAAATATTAGGAAATTTATTATTTTTATGGGTTTTTGGCAAGACTTTAGAAAATATACTGGGTCATAAACGCTATTTAGGATTTTACTTATTAAGTGGGATTTTGACAGGCATAATACAAATATTAGCCGAACCAAGTTTGACAGTTCCATTGATTGGAGCAAATGGTGCGATCGCATCTATTTTAGGGGCATATGTTATGAAGTTTCCTCAAGCCAAAATTGACAGTATTCTACCCCTAATATTTGTATATATTCCCGTTGAATTACCAGCTTTTGTTTATTTATTCTGGTGGTTTATCCAACAGTTTTTTTATGGCATAGGTAGTTTAAATATTCCCCCTGTAGGTGTTAATCAGTTTAGCATCGCTTACTGGGCACAGGCGGGGGGATTATTAATTGGTGCAGTCTTTATGCGATTTCAGAGAAGATGAAAGTATAGTAAAGTAATTGTGGCAACAAAGAATAGGAGATATACAGCAAATTTCAAGTTAGTGAAGTACAGATCCTAGGCTTCAAACCCAAGCATAAAGACTGTTTTACTTCTGAATTCTGAATTCTAACTCCTGAATTCTGCTGTAGGACTCCTAGTTAATTTTTGAATTAATTACGTAGGGTGGGCATTGCCCACATATCCGGGTTTTGGTGGACAGTTTCCACCCCACTACTAACAAATTGTCACAATTGCAATGCGGTACGGTTATTGCTATATACCTTTGCTAAAAAACCGAACCTACTATGTTTGAAGTTACTCTAATCTGTTAATTAGGAAGCTTGAGATTGAGCTTCCAAAAACCAAAGATTGCTTCTAATGAGGTGATACTATGGCACTCATTCGTTGGGACCCCTTCCGAGATATTGAACGGTTAGAACCATTCCGCGATATTGATACTTTACAGCGGCAAATGAATCGCTTGTTTGATAGGTTAACGCCAACAACTAATGGTGGTGAAAGTATGGGATTTGGGTTCGTTCCTGCTGCTGAAATGGAAGAAACTGATGACGCAATTCACCTAAGGCTAGAAGTCCCTGGCTTGGAAGCTAAAGATCTTAATGTAGAAGTAACTGCTGACGCAGTTTCTATTAGCGGTGAGCGGAAGTCTGAAACTAAGACTGAAGAAAAAGGTATAGCTCGCTCTGAGTTCCGCTATGGAAGATTTCAGCGGGTGATTCCACTACCAGTCCAAATTCAAAATGATAAGGTAGAAGCCGAATACAAAGATGGCATTCTCAGGCTAACCTTGCCGAAATCTGTGTCAGATAAGCAAAAGACTGTCAAGGTTAATATCGGTTAATTAAAAATTTTCGGTCTGATTGATTAGCTTTGGCTAAGGTGGCGATCGCATCTGGTTCGATAGTTCAGGTGCGATCGCTTTTTATAATTTCACATATCACCAAAGGTTAAATTGTAGAGTGCGTGAAAGTGGTGCGTTACGGTTAGTGCTCACTATTTCAAACGAGCAAGTTGATAATCATCTCTAATAATTCTGTTGGCTCTACTGGTTTAGCAAGATGCTTGTTAAATCCGGCGCTCAATGCTTGCTGTGCGTTAATTTGTCCAGCATAAGCAGTAATTGCGATCGCGGGAATTTGACCTCCTTGTTCTGGTGACAACATTCTCACCTGCTTGATTAACATCCAGCCATCAACTTCTGGCATTCCTATATCGCTTAACAGTATATCTGGCTGGGACTGGGTTAAAGCAGCGAGTGCTTCCGCAGCTGATGCCGTGGCTGTGACATTTGCTCCATACTCTTCTAACAAAAAGCTGAGAAAATCCCTTGTATCTGTATCATCATCCACCAATAAAATCTGCACACCACTTAAATCTAAAGCTGGCTGAGGCTCTGTAGTGTCATTGTTCACCTGCAATCGCTGTTGCATCAGTGGAAGTTTGACAATAAAAGTTGCTCCTTGTCCTTCACCTTGACTCTGTGCTTGGACTGTTCCGCCATGTAGTTCGACTAAGTGACGCACAATTGCTAGCCCTAAACCCAGTCCGCCAAACTTTCTTGTACTGGTACTGTTCTCTTGGCGGAAGTAGTCAAACACATAGGGAAGGAAATCGCTGCTAATACCTTTACCTGTGTCGCTAATTGTAATTTGAGCTTGAGTACCAATCTGTTCCAGCCGAATATCTACCCGCCCCCCTTCCGGGGTAAACTTAACGGCATTAGAAAGCAAATTCCAAACAATTTGCTGTAATCGGCTGGAATCTCCCAAAACTTGCCCGACTTCGGGATCTCGCATTGTGTGTATTGCAATTGACTTGGCTTCTGCTGAGAGCCTCACTGTCTCCATTGCGGCGGTAATTACAGATACCAAATCGACTGGGCTACTATTTAAGCTAAGTTTGCCTTGGAGAATTCGGGATATATCCAAGAGGTCTTCAATTAGTTCAGCTTGTAACCTAGCATTACGCTCAATGGTCTTTAAAGCATAAGCGCTGGTTTGGTCGTCAAGATTTTGGGTTTGGAGTAGATTCGACCACCCGAGAATCGGATTAAGTGGCGATCGCAATTCATGGGAAAGAACTGCCAGAAATTCATCTTTAATTCGGTTAGCTGTTTCTGCTGCTTCTCGTGCAGTTTGTTCAGCTTCATATAAACGCGCCCGTTCCATCGCTTGGGCACACTGCTGTACTAATGCCAGTACAAAAGCGCGGTCATCTTGGCTAAATTCTTGCATCTGTGCAAAGGCTAAGGACATTCCGCCTACAGCTCGGTCTTCGATCGTTAAGGGAATCGAAATCCAAGCGCCATAGTCGGCATTAGCATAAGTCTGATCCAGATACAAGTTACTAGTTACACTTGTGGTCGTCGGCTCTGACCAAACAGGTTCTCCGGTTCTGACTGCGACTGCCAGTGGTACAGATGCATTAATAGAGAATCGCCGCCATGAATCTATTAGTTCTTCTTGGTAATCAACAGTAGAGACAATTTCCAATTCTTTACTATCTGGCGTTACCACTGCTACTAAAGCAGCACTAGCTCTTAAAGCTGCCATACCTTGTTCCACAATTACCTGTGCAACCTGTGTTGGAGTCAAAGATTCAGAAAGGGCAGCGGTAATGCTTTGCAACCGGGTAGTGCGTAATGCCGCATCTTCGGCAGCTTGTCGGGACTGCTGTGCTTCTGTGTAGAGTCGGGCATTATCAACGGCTGTAGCAGCGCGGCGAGCTAGTTCCTCGGTTAACATGAGGTGGCGATCGTCATAATGACGACCACAAGAAGATACCAAAGTTATTGCTCCCAACACCCGCCCCCCAACGATCAACGGCACACCCATACCAGATTTAGGTGCTAGCTCCTGCAAAAGTTGGAGATGACGATCATTCTGGCTTACCGCTTGCATTTTTTGCCCAGGGATAAAATGAGTCATTTGTGACTTACCTGAGCGAATGACCTCAGCAACACCTTCAGTTTGCGCTAAATCAGGGGGATAATTTTTTAACTGTTCTACCAATTGCTGTTTTGCTGGATCGGCATGGGCTGTTGCCATCCGACGAACTGATTGATTGCTATCCACAATATCAACTACGCACCAATCAGCAATTTCAGGCACCATCAAACCAGCCAAACTAGTTAAAGTTGTTTCATAGTCTAGTGATGAAACTAAAATACCGCTAGCTTCAGCCAGAAAGCACTGTCTTTGTTCCTCTTGCTTGCGCTCTGTAATATCACGAGAGGATGCTTGTATTTCTATAATTTCCTGAGTTTGCAGATCGTGGATGGCGCGAATTTTTGCCTCCAGCCAAACATAATGTCCGTCTTTGTGAACAGCCCGATGCGTTACGGTATAAATATCTGGTAAATCTGCATTGCTTGGGTAATTTTTAGCAATCTCCGCCAGATCCTCTGGATGAACAAACTCATGGTTAAAACGACCGATCATTTCCTCTGGTTCATAGCCTAAAATTGTGCGGCAGGCTGGGGAAATGTACAGTATATTTCCATTGACCGTATGACGTGAAATCATATCAGTGGAATTCTCTGCTAGTAGTCGAAACCGGGTCTCACTTTCTTGGAGTGCTGCTTCTGCTTGCTTACGCTCAGTAATTTCTTCACAAGTTGCACCCACCCAAGTGATTTTATTGGGTAGTGCGATCGGGTAGTAATTAACCGACCAGTACCTTAGCTCACCAGGTGCAGCCGGCGTTTCGCCGCTTGCTTCTTGCGCAACAATCGATTCTCCTGTCTCAACTACATGACGAAAAGCAGTCATAACTTCTGCATCTACCTCAGGTAGAAGTTCAGCGACAGTCATACCAATATGTACTTCTTGAGGCAGACCATTAATTTCAGCCAAAGCCTCATTTAAGCGCACGTATCTCAATTTTTCATCCCAGATCCCAATACCGAGAGGCGCGTTGTTAAAGAGAGTATCGAGTAGGGTATTGGTTTCAAGTAAGCGAGTTCGTTCCGTTTCTAATTGCCGCAGCAGTATCTCTCGTTCCGCCTCAGCTTGCTTGTGTTCAGTAATATCAACACACATTCCTACCCATTCTTGGATTTCGCTCGTTTCATCGAGTATGGGTACGCCACGTATACTCATGTGACGGTATTCGCCGTCATGTCGACGCACACGATATTCCGCCACTGCAACGCTGCGTGTATCATAAACTTTTTTCCAGATGGCAGCTATTGATTGCCGATCTTCTGGGTGGATTGCGTTAATCCAACCCCAGCCTTTGTATTGTGCGGGAGTTTGTCCTGTAAAAGCCTGCCAAGTGGGAATCTCTTCGACAACATTGCCCCAAGGTGCCGCAGTCCAGATAATCGAGGCGCTGGACTCTGCTAGGGAACGGTAGCGTGCTTCACTTTGACGTAGGAGAGATTCCAGACGTTTACGTTCCATGAACTGAGCAATTTGACTAGCGATCGCGGCGATCGCCTTCATTAATTCAGCATCAGGTTCAGGAATTTGCTGGCTAAAACATTCAATTACACCCAAAATTTCACTACCCAACTCAATGGGAAATCCTATAGCCGCTTGTAGTTCACTGTCTTCCCTGCTCCCCTCTCTCTGCTCCCAAACAGGTTGACCACTTGCCCAAACCCGATTGGGTAAACCTTGACTAATCTCAGAGTTTGTCTGTTGATAAAATGCTTGGCAATCTTCTATTTTTAAAGAGGATGATTGCCAAGTATTTATACAACGCAAGGCATTAATTTGTAGGTCTACACTCCAGAAAATACCAACTTGCCAACCTAAATTTTCACAAAGAGATTGCAGCACTTTTGGCAGAGCATTGGCAACAGTTGTAGCCTCAGCCAGAATGTTAGTAATTGCATACTGTGCGGCTTGATACTGTTGGATACGTTTGCGTTGAGTAATATCCGTAATGAACATTGCTACGCCTTTTTCTGAGGGATAAATATGGTTTTCCCACCAGCGATGCGAAATTGGAAAAAAATACTCAAAATCAATTGCTACTTGTTCAGTAACAGCCCGATATAGTTCTGCTTGCAGTTGACTATTGACTGTCTCAGGAAATAATTCCCAAATAGTTTTACCCAAAAAACTTTCTTGATTAATCCCAGCTAGTTCAGCTGCCTTTTCATTAACATAGGTGTAGCGCCATTCATCATTCAACATGACAAAAGCGCTGCCAATCTTGGCTAAAACTTGTGCAATTTCTTGGGGGATAGTTGCCTTGACTTCAGCAGTCACAGTTTCTGCTCCTCTTGTTGAAAGTACTTGGTCAAAAGATCCTCACCAAGTTCTCCCATCTGATGCAACAAATCTTGAATCTGTTTCATAGCCAGTGGTGAAGGTTGCGCTCGTCCGTTTTCCCATCGGTTGATACTGTGAAACGAAACTCCTAGCCTCTTCGCTAATTTTACCTGTGAAAGTTGGAGGCGCTGCCGAGTTTCAATTACCAACTGTGCCACCTCTGGCTGTGCGATCGCAGGCATAAGGCATTTTACTGTTAATTATTTCCCAGATCTTGGACTATAGCAGATGCTATAACTGTCTTTACATCTATCCCAAGTCATAGTATGTAGAGTGCACCAAGGTGAACCAAAATTCAGGTGTAGGGATGTGGAAAATCAATTATCAAACAGAGACATCCTCCTTTTACAGCCCTTTTTTTGACTGTTTACTTGACTAGAGTGATTAGGGGTTGTTATGAAAAAATAACTTTTGCTGCAACAAACATTACTAAAGTATGAATCACTTTAGAATCAAAATCCTTCTCAGAGGATGTATCTTGAAATATTAGATATTTTGTTCTTACTCCCCAGCCAACTGTGAACGGGGTGAAAGTACAGCCTTTGGGTCTCTCTTTTTTAAGGGTGATTTAGAGGAATCTCCAATAACTTCGTGTATCAGTAAAGACTTTTGAGACAGCCTCTAAAGATCGTAGATAATTTTTATTTACAAACTTAATGGGGTTGAGTCATTACCGAGTCTATAGCTTAAGCTAGAAAATTCCCTAAAATCGGCAAGTTGATACACACTGATGCTATTTCATTTGCTTGAATAGCTATATTGATAGGACGGAAATTCATAACTCGTTATTATGGCTAGTAAGTTAATAGACGTTAGAGAGTATACGGTTAGAGCGCATAAAAGAGAGATTCACACTCGTGTTTTTCACTTTATCTGCAAGCAGTGCAATGAGAGTACAAAACGCGAGACTTTTGGACCTCGACCGTTATATTGTGAACAATGTCGCCCTCCCCAAGCGCCCAAAAAACTGCAACAACCAGCGACAAAAGCCAAGCCAAGACCAATGACTTACAAAAGTAAATCTGATTTAGATTGATTAACGCCTTATGACTGTAAAAGGACAATTAGAACCTCCTCCTGACGCTTTCCTCTCTCCACTTTTGGAATTAAGAGAGTACTATGCTCGCATTGTAGAAGAGTACGAACGCTTATATACACAGGCGCGATCGCATCTTAATCATGTAGAAGCTTTGTTGTCTAACTGGTCAACACCAGATACTAACAATCAGATTGCCACATTTGATGTTACAGATGAAACATCCCCTCTTCATTCAGAAGAGAGATTATTCTCGACAGATGACATTGCTGATTCCGATACCCACTTGATAGAGTCAACTCAATTTGAACTTCCAGACTCTAACAATTTGGACAAAGAGAACCCATCATCCGCCGCTACAGTTATCAACAATGACCAACCTGTAAGTCCAAATTCAACCAGCAAGTCTTCCCCTGAGCCTAAAGATCAATCAATCAAGGGGCAAGACTTTCCCATGCTACCTGAGTATCAACACTGTATCAATCGGATAGAAGCTATCAAAAAAGTCTTGCAAGAACATAGTGGTACTGTATGCCATATAGATTTCATTGTGCGATCGCTATATGGAGATTTAGAGCCACCTATCTTCAAAGTAGTTAAAGGTAGAGTCCAATCCTCACTTACCCAAGGTAGAGGTAGTAGTTGGTTTGCAATTCCCGACGAACCTGGCTGTTATACCCTGGATTTAAAGTTGCTAAACTCAAGTAATAGCAATGGTTATGCCAAGGCTCTCCAACAGAAAAAGAAGAAACCTTTGATACTCCCCAAAACAAAAATAGTACCGATGCTCAGAGTATTTGAGGGTCAATTTTTGATTGATGCCATCACCTCTCTCTTAAAGCAAAATTCGGGAAAAGTTTTCACAGTTGCGGAAGTGATCGCTGGACTTTATGGAGAACTAGATGCTGATGAAATTAGAGAGGTCAAAAGCAAGGTACTGAATGAGTTATCGCGAGGTTATCGCACAGGGCGATTCTCGAGAGTGCCTGAAAAGGTTGGATTGTATACTTGGGACAAAAATTTAATGCTTGAGAAAAGCTCACGTTGAACCCACCTCCCTTTTACTGTAGGGTGGGCACTGCCCACCAGTATTTCAAAAGTCCATCCGTTAGGCTTTTGCTGGGTATGTTCACCCTACAATGTATGGTCTAATCATTTGAAGATGGCAGTAAGTTCCACAATCAATGATCGTGGTAGTCAACAGTCCAAAGTCAAGAGTTACTTTGGACTATTGACTGTCTTAACAGTTTATTATTCAACTCTGGCCCGGAGCGCAGGAGCACGGAAGAGGGCTTGAAATCCAGCTTGCCTTTCTGCAACTGCTTCTGGAGCAGATTCCCAAAGGCTTTCGTAATAGAAAAACGCTACGCCTAAGCCCCGTTCTTGCGCAGCTCGCACTTGGGATTGAATTTGCTGCATTGGTGCTGTATTATTTCGCAACCCTGCCATAATTCCAACACCAGTGGGAATCGATTTCTGTGCTTCTTGAATTTCTTGACGGGAGAGATTGCTAATAAAACCTTGAAGATTGGGACGATAAATTTGCACAATTAGCTCATCCACAATATTGAGCCGTATCCAGTTGAGCCAGTCTTGTAGTTGAAACTTGTAGGCAAAATCGTAGTAATTTGGAGAGACAGAGAAAATCAAGCGAGATTTTTGAGCTTTCACAGCTTGGTTGAGTTGTACCATGAACGCTGTAATTTTATCTGCCCGCCAGCGCATCCATGCTTGATCTTGAGGATTGGCGGGAGGATTATTCTTAGTTTCCTTGGTGTACAACGCAACTGTGTAGGGATCGTAGCCAAATTCATATGGCAAACTCATGTGATCGTCAAACTGAATGCCATCTACATCATATTGGGTGATGTTTTCCAGTACGAGACTAGTGATAAACTGCTGCACTTCTGGATGGAAAGGATTGAGCCACATCACCTCGCCAGCAGCACTAGCAGAAGTTTGACTCCCATCCCGCTTTTGCGTCAACCAATTTGGATGCTCCATTACCAATTCTGATGTTGGGGGAGCCATAAAGCCAAACTCAAACCAAGGAATTACAAGCAGCCCATGACGATGGGCTTGGTTGATGAGATCTGCTAGGATATCGTGTCCGTCTGAGCCTCGCAAAACAAAAGGTTGGATGCCTGTACGTTTTGCCACCGCGCTAGGATACATTACATAGCCAGAATTCCACACTACGGGATAAATAGTGTTAAAGTTGAGCCTACGCAGTTGGCTGACGGCCTCCCGCACTTTGGATCGTTCCTTGAGGATGTCAATATCGTTGTTAGTCATCCAAACCCCGCGAATTTCCTCACGGGGTAGTTGGGCGATTTGAGCGATCGCAGGAGTAAAGTTGTCTACCAGTAATACCGTGATACACGATATCAAGACTAGTATCGGGAAGATTCGCTTGCGCAATGTCTGAATAAAAGTTGCCGCGGCCGCGTGTCTACGTTGCCAAGCTTGAAAAGGAAAAATTAATTTCAAAATTAGTTTCATAGGTTTGAATGATGCGTTAGCTAACCACACGCGCCATTTCATGCTTTTGTTATGGAGTCTACTAGTCATATAGTCTACAAGCATTTATGCTTACTAGAGAATTGGTTAACTGGTAGTTGTGCATTCCCTGCGCATCGAAATCTTGACCTCAGACAAACTGAAGCAGACTCAGCAAATTAAAATAATTGACGTAGCTAATCGTCATTAGTGCCCGATGTATCTTTTGTTCTCAGAGTAATAACTTGATTTGTAAAAAACTACTTTCTAGGTACTTAACCCAGAACATACTTGGCAAAACTTGTATGTATTTATAGGAACATGATTTCACAAAACAGGCACACTTGCACATCAGAAAAATTTTTCCGTGTCCTGTTTGGCGTACTCTGCGATCGCTTTTCACTCAAAGCAGCCGTCTATTTTAGAAAAATATCATTGCTAACCTGCTCTCTCTTCTACGGTTTCTGCTACGCAATATGAAGTTTCAAGGTCAACGATAATTTGCTCACCCATTAGCATTACAGCAATTTTTAGGTAAATAGACGACCCAGTAAGGGCACAACAATGTTGTGCTTTGATGACAGAGATGGTTCAAAATAAATGGAAAAGGCTTTAATTTCTATTATTATTTTTTATATATGCGTTATTAATGTGATTGATCAACCAAAAAAACTTTGGATTTTTTCACGAAAAATTTAGATTGCTAGATGCGCCATTAATTATTTTAAAAGCGATCGCCATAAATCCAACCTCAAGGACGAAAAGTAAAATATAAAAGTTTTAATCCTTCACACCCTACCCTTCATCCTTCAGCAGATACTTGGTATCCTGTTACAACCCTACCCAAATATTGCCTTCTTCTACACGGGTGGGGAAAACAGGTATTGCCTTTTCTTTAGAAATCAGACCCATCACTTTGCCAATACCAGGAGGAAATGTAATCCATTCTGTAGGATTACCGCTAGAAAGGTCAAAGGCGCTACGGTGAAAAGGACAGACAATCGCTCCATCATCTGTAATTTTACCTTTCTGCAAAGGTAGCTTCATGTGAGGACAGGAATTTTCTAAGGCGTAAATTTGGTTGTTATGGTGAACTAGTAGGATGGCACGTTTTTCTACTTTCACCACTTTGCGCTCATTAAGTGGTAGTTCATTTTCAGGAAGAACTTTAATCCAGTTCATAAATACCTCAATACCTCGCTTAACATCATCTACAGGGCGGCTGCTTGATGGAAGACCTTGAAATTTTATGCTTTTTTAGCCATCAAAAAGCTGATTATGTACATCATTTCACAAGTTTGTAGCGGTGAAGCGAGTGTAAGAAGGCAGTGGCGAAAAAAGCAGGGGGGCAAGGGAGTGTGGGGAGTGTGGGGAGAAATGGGGCAAGGAGGACAGGGGGGACAAGGGAGATGAGAAAACTAATGACCAATGACAATTATTGATATGTACTGCAATCAGTTGGCTTGTTCCAAGAACTGTGTAGCGCCACAGTGGATTTATGAGCAGTGAGCACCACTTCTCCTTTAGGATTGATTGCCCATCCTGTAGCTTCTACAATCTTTGTGGAAGATGATTTAGTGGAATTTTGGCTCGTAGTTGGTTGGGAGGAGGCTTGACGAACTCCATCCAGAGTAATCCAATCGGCAATCACAGCATCACTATTAAGAGTTTCTGTAGGGCTGGAAGGGATGCCACCACGTCCGGTTACAGTAAAACTGCTTTTATTGTTACCTGCGATCGCTCGACAAGTTTGGCTTAGTTTGAGTTCTACTGGTTGGGTTGGTAAGTTGACCAAGCCATTATTCGGGTCAACATCAGGTGTATTTATAGTGACTACGCCGCTTAAAGTTGGGTTTGTCTGAGAAATTGCTGTAATGTCGTTACTGGGTAGCAATTGAGGGTTGAGTTTAGTTGGGTCTGTGTTGTCCAGAAGTCTCACCAAGTCTTCTCGACTGCGCTGTTCTATTCCAAAGATCCCAAAAGCGTTGATTTCGACTTTACCACCAGAACCTGTGAAAGCGTTAGCGGTGATATCGCTATTTTCTTCAGGGACAGCTACGATGAAGCCATCAGGGGTGTTGACGGTGATATTACCACCATTACCAGCACCACCAGCAGTGCCTGCTGTAGTAGAGATTTGACTATTATTGCGTAACAGTAGTAAGTTCTCGATTTGCAGTCTGATATCGCCGCCATTACCTGATACTGTTTTCGCAACTAATTCGCCTTGTCTGTCCAAACGGATTTCACGAGCATTAACTTGCAATGTACCTGCATTTCCTGAACCTAAAGCTTCTACAGTTACCCGCGCTCCATCTCTTACAATTAACTGGTCTGTAGTCACAAACAAAGAACCAGCCTCTCCGCTACCACGGCTGCGCGCAAATAAGCCACTGGGGTCTTTATCAACTGGTGATGTTCCACTCAATTCTATAAAATCAGAGGCATTGACAGTCAGATTTCCACCTTTTCCTTGACTATTTATGCCTGTACCAGCTGTTACTACCCCTCCATCCTGGGCAATCAATTGCCTGGTATCAACTTCCAAAGAACCTGCGTTTCCTAAATCTAGAGTCTGAGTAAACAAGCCGCTAGGGTAATCTAGAAAAGAAGCTCCGCTTACTTTAATAAAATCGGAGGCAGTTACTTTTAATCTTCCCCCGTTACCTCTACCCTGCCTAGCACTAGTTGCGACGTTGGCTCCACCTTCAATAATTAATTTTCCTGTTTCTATAGTCAACGGGCCAGCAGGGCCGTCTCCAAAGGTCTGAGTAAACAAACCGCTGGGGAAACCAGCAAAGTCCTTACCTTGGGGAATGGTGCCGCTTACTTGCACAAAGTCAGTGGCTTTTACCGTTAAACTTCCTCCAGAACCTGTTGTCCCTTCAGTAGTAGCAGCTTTGATTTGGGAGCCATCTTGAAGAGTTAACTGCTGTGCTTGAACAAGGATACCTCTACCATTTTCACTACCTAGGGTATCTGCTTGGACTAGAGAACCATCAGTAAGCTTAATTTGTCTACCTTGTAGCTGGATATAACCACTGCCAGGGCCATCGGCTAATACTACAGCTAAATTATTCAATGATATGTCTGCTGGCGTGACGTTACTAGGAAAGTTTAAAGGCTGGTTGTTGCTATCAAGGTTGATTCCTACTGTCCCTACTCCTGATATCCCACCCACAGCAATTTGTCCGCTTAGGGCTTTGAGAGTTCGACGATTATCTTCTAACTTACCGTTCCCAGTCAGGTTAATGTTTCCGCCCACCAACGCTAAAGTCTTACCTGTGGGCACTTCTAACGCTCCGTAATGATTAATTTCTCCCCCAGTCTGCTCAAATTGCAACCCAACTGGTGTACTGACTGTTAGTAGAGGTGTGGTTTGCGGCGTAGTAGCGCTAAAAATTGTGCCATCAGCAAATTTAATGCTGTTTGCTGTACTAGCCACAAATGAACCAGCGATATTGAGTGTGGCATTTGCGCCAAAAAATACGCCGTTGGGGTTAATCAAAAATAAGTTGGCGTTGGAACCAAGAGTACCAAGTTTGCCTAGAATCTCAGAGCGGTTATTACCAGTAACTCGCACCAGAATATTTTGAATATTACTGTTAGGACTTAAGAAAACTGCTGAACGTCCTTCACTAACGTTAAATTCCAGTAAACTGTGGAACAGATTGTTATTGCGAGTTGCTCCGCCTGCGATCGCTTCTGTAGCCCCACCAAGGTAGTTTTGTATAACTTGAGATCTTTCATTGCCGAGGTTATTATCAGGAGTAATGGCACTCTGGGCAAATACAGAATTTGTCATCAAAAAGCCAATGCCAAAGGTTAACCCCCCAACATTTGCTAAGCCTAGTTGCCAAGCACAACCTTTGCTACTGTGAGCCATTTCCAGAATTTGCCTCTGCTCAAAAACTACCAAATAAAAACGCTATTAATAGCGTCTGGTAGGGCGTCAGCAATCTAGTATACCTGGTAGATGACCCTGATTTAATTGAGAAGGAGCCAGAAGCAAGAATTCAGAATAAACCCACAAATAAATTTGAGGTTTTCACTCAAGATGCTCCGAAGAATAGATTCTTCCATATCTAAAGATAATTGCTCTGCAACCTTGATTCATTTGGCGATCGCATGAGTACAATTCTGATATCATGTCTAATTAAACACTTGTCATTGCGACCGGAGGGAAGCAATCGCAAAGGTGTTGGGATTGCTACTCTGCGAGAACGCCTTCGGCGAACGTTTCACTACCCTACGGGAAGCCGCCTGAAAGGCGTCTACGTTGCACTCGCGGCGGACATATCGCAACTAAATTTAGCGGACATGGTATGACTCCTGGCTCCTGAGTTCTTCTTGCTTAGATGAATATTTACTCTGATTCTGAAGTCTCTTCAGTCTCGCTAGGCTGAGATGGTTCAGTTTGGCTAGGCTCAGATGGTTCAGTCTGGTCGGGTTTAGATGGTGGCTGTAGGTCAGGTAATAAGGGTTTGGGATTAGGCGGAGTATAGGTACTCTTGACCAAAGTACGTGGGCGCTCTAATGTGTGAACCATATACGAATTTACCTCTGGAAAAAGATGAAACTATAGCTTTGGAGATTGGCTTGATGTAAATTCAAGGTCTCCGCATATATATCGAGCTATTATTTAACTTTTATGCACCGAGCTAAATTTGTTACAAAACTTTAACCACAGAGGAAATAGGCAACACTATTTCCTTGTGGCGGATTAATTAGAGAATCACTATCAACTGGGAACTGTTAATTGAGCAGGCTCTGTGGGAATTATGGATACAAGACTTCCACAAGTCTAATCAGTCTAGAGGTAATATCTGCGAAGGTTGCGATCGCACTTTCTTCTCATCCCATGCATCTTCCAGTTAGATGTGCAATGGAAGTTGGTAACGGATGCACCCAATGCCTCTATCCAGGTTATGCCCACCTTTACAGTAATCAATAATGATTTTTGTATCAATTCTTGGTTTGATTAGGAGTACTATTACTGGTTACATAATAGAAATAAGCTAGATCTCAAACATAGAGTTTCCTAATGAATGTCTCAAAAATTACCTTAAATTTATTAAGTAATATAATTGTATTTCCTTATAATTAAACAGAGATAGGACGCTTATTTAATTTTTGAAAAGAACGACCTATAAATCGACCTGCCTTGTTTTCCTTGTTCCCTATTCCCAGTACTTACGAGTAAGTTTATGAATCAAACTCAATTGCTATATCACGACAATCTCTTTACAGTTAGTCTGAATTAGGGTATTCCTTGTTTGTCGTTTGATTTCGGAGAAAGAAGATGACCAACAAAACCGACTGGACTTTTGCTAATTACCAACCCTTTGGCAAATCCTCAATGAGAGGCGTAAAAACATGGAATTAACTTTATATGAACAGAGTTGGAATATTGAATTATTAATTTTACTGCGCTCTGCGTGTCAGTTATATTTATTTGGTTTAATGTCTCATCCCCTTGTGGACGGTATAAACATATATTTGCCCCTGACTAGCGATCGCTAACTATGACAAAATCCTCAGCCACAAGCCGATAAGGATTTTCAACTCCTTTTCCACAGGATGACGCTAGCTCAACAACGGATTAAACTGTGGATAATGTCTAGAGATTGTTGCAGATGGCAACAATAAATAACAATCCTAAAATATAACCATTATATATAAAGCTAATTATGTCATCGCATCAACCTAGTATTGATGAGACTGCCGATTTAATTATTGGAGTTCGCAATCCAGAAAATGGCTATTTACAAGAAAATACTGCTCCTGTAGGTTCTCTGGCTAAAAGACAGGGCACTATATCTTCTTTTCTAGCTCCCCTAACACAGGAAACTTTTAAACAGGTTGTTAAAGAAGTCGAACAGAAATTACAGATTGTTCATCAAACTTTGTCAAGACTAGATTCTCATGGGTTTGAAACAATCCTCGAAGAAATGTTGCATTCGATTACTTTAAAAACTGGAGAATTATTAGGAGCAGACCGGACCACAATCTTTTTACTGGATGAAGAAAAACAACAACTATGGTCAATTTTAGCTGAGGCAGAAGGCGATCGCTCTTTGGAAATTCGCATACCCGCTGATAAAGGAATTGCTGGTGAAGTTGCGACTTTCAAGCAAGTAATTAATATTCCCTATGATTTTTATCAAGATCCCCGCTCTGTATTTGCTCGGGAACAAGAAAAAATTACTGGTTACCGTACATATACAATGCTGGCTTTGCCATTGTTGAATGAACATGGAGACTTAGTTGCAGTTGTACAATTACTTAATAAATTAAAACCTGTACATAATCCAGATGCTGCAATTGCAGAACGGATTGATACCAAAGGCTTTACTAACGCAGATGAAGAATTATTTCAGGAATTTGCGCCATCAATTCGATTGATTTTAGAATCATCGCGTTCTTTTTACGTAGCAACCCAAAAACAAAGAGCAGCCGCAGCATTAATGAAAGCGATTAAGTCGCTTTCTCAAAGTAATCTTGACTTAGAAGATACTCTAAAAAGAGTAATGGCAGAAGCCAAAGAACTAATGAATGCCGATCGCAGTACATTATGGTTAATCGACCGCGATCGCCAAGATTTGTGGACAAAAATTATTCAAGATGATGGTTCAACAAAGGAATTAAGAGTTCCGATAGGTAAAGGCTTTGCTGGCATAGTAGCTGCATCTGGTAAAAAGGTAAATATTCCCTTTGACTTGTACGATCATCCAGATTCGGAGACAGCTAAAAAAATTGACCAAGAAACCAGTTTTCGTACCTGTAGCTTACTTTGTATGCCAGTGTTTAACGCCGATCGGCAATTGATTGGCGTTACTCAGTTAGTCAATAAAAGAAAATCAGGAGATTTTCCACCTTACGATCATGCTCATTGGCCAAAAGCTCCTGAATGCTTCCAAGCGAGTTTCGATCATAATGATGAAGAGTTCATGGAAGCTTTTAATATTCAAGCAGGAGTAGCGCTGCAAAATGCTCAGTTATTTGCCACAGTTAAGCAACAAGAACAAATGCAGCGAGATATTTTGCGCAGCCTTTCTAATGGTGTAATTTCCACTGATAAAGCTGGGTTAATTATTGCTGCCAATGAAAGTGCCAAACGTTTGTTAGATCTCAAAGAACAAGACCGATTAGAAGGTCTATCTATTCAAGATGTCATAACTATTAAAGAAGGTCATTTTAGCAAATGGTGTGAGAACGCTTTAAATGCAGCTGACTTTAGACACCGACAGCAATATTATCCCGATCGTACTCTGATCACTCCTGGTACAGAACAGCACAGTATAAATTTATCGATTAATACAATTGCTGATGCTAGCGACCATAAACAAGTCAGTGGTGCATTAGTTGTCATGGAAGATATTAGCGATGAAAAGCGCCTCAAAAGTACGATGTACCGCTACATGACACAGGAATTAGCAGAAGAATTACTGAAATTAGATGATGCTAAATTAGGAGGCGATCGCAAAGAAGTTTCGATTTTATTTTCGGATATTCGTGGCTATACAACTTTAACGGAAAATCTAGAAGCTGAAGAAGTTGTAAGTATGCTCAATGAATATTTTGAATCAATGGTAGAGGCAGTTTTTAAACATAAAGGCACCCTCGATAAATACATTGGCGATGCCATTATGGCTGTGTTTGGTTCTCCCTTACCATTAGAAGAACACGCTTGGATGGCAGTGCAAACAGCTTTAGAAATGCGCCATCGTTTGAAAGATTTTAATCACTGTCGCTATTTAGCTAATAAGCCGAGAATTAACATAGGTATTGGCATTAATTCTGATACTGTCATTAGCGGTAACATTGGCTCTAGTAAAAGAATGGAATTTACGGCCATCGGCGATGGTGTTAACCTCGGCTCTCGGCTAGAAAGTGTCAGCAAACAGTACGGTTGTGACATTATTATTAGCGATAATACTTATAAACCTTGCCGCGACAATATTTGGGCGAGGGAATTAGATTTTATTCGCGTTAAAGGTAGAAATGAGCCAGTAGCTATATATGAACTACTCGGTTTGCGTTCCGATCCTATTAGTAGCCAAAAACTAGAAGTGATTGAGCGTTATCACAAAGGACGTGAGTATTATATCCATCGTCAGTTTAGCTCGGCTCAAGCTGAGTTTGCCAAAGTTTTGGCGGCTGATAGTAATGACAAAGCTGCTATGTTGCATCTGCGCCGTTGTCAGCATTGGATAGAGTCACCCCCATCAGATGCAGATTGGGATGAAGGTGTTTGGACTTTTAAAGAGAAGTAAGAGCAAGAGTCCAGAATCAAAAATTTCTTGACCAATGCTCAATGGCAATCACCACCCAAAAGGGGAAAATATAGAGTGACCGTGACTGTAAAAAGTTAGTCGGCCAAAGCCGAGAAATTGTCCGTGAGATTTTTCACCTGCGGGAAAAGCTGTGACGCCAAACAAATAAACACCCGAAATCCTGGGATTTTGTCTGGGTTGGAGAGCAATTGTAATAGTTCTTCCTGGCGCTATCGGTGGATCAAATGTTAGTGAGGTTGTTTGAGTTTTGCGATCGCTAGTCGCATCTTTTAATCCTAACTTCTGTCTTTCATGAGAGCGCGTCCCTTCAAAGGCATAACTGTCTTTGAGATTGAAGCGAACGTAATCTACTCCCTCACGCTGGTTAATTGTTACTCTTTGCAGCGGTTCTCCCGCATTTTCTGGGAGGCTGAGAGTAAAGTAGTATGTTGCACCCCATATATAAACTTCGTTATAGGTAGTAGCTGCACCAACCAAGCGCGGTGGTGAGGCAAAATATACCGTGCCATCTTGCAACTGAATTGCTGGACTCGGTTTTGGGATATATCCTTCTAGCCCAACTACGGTTGCGATCGCTATGCCCAATATAACTGCAACTCGCATTACTTTATCTAGATAATCAAATAGTACTGCTACGCGGAAGTCAAAAGAAGTTTATATCTCAGGTTTTGCACCATTTTAAATAGGAACTTGATTTACCCTGCGCTGTACTAGATGCTGTACTAGATAAATTGTATGTTGAAATTTGGTGAAGTGCGAAACTCAACAAATGCTTCTCGGTAATTTGATGTGATGCTACCTAGACTTGATCTTCAGTATGCATAAACATTGAGCGTCGCAATTCTAAAATCCAAAGTTGGTAAGTAGATGAACATAATTAAATGTAAAATACAAAAGTTTAAAACCCTAATAGCAACTGGCTTTTCCCTTCTGCCTTCTGCCTCCTGCCTTCTACTTATAACTATGTTTTTCTCATAGCCAACCCCATCTCCAGCAAATCATATTTACCCATGAGGATGGTAGTAATGTTTGTAGCCTTTGTACTTAGTTTTATCCCCATTGGCAACAATACCTAAGACATTGACTGGAGAAATTTTTAGACTATCCTGAGCTTGCATTAGCCCCGATTTGTCTGTTTTGTCTAACCTCACCACCAGCACAACACCATCAGTGTAAGGTGCCAACATTCTGGCATCGACTAATCCAACTATCGGGGGAACATCATAAATTACTAAGTCAAAGGTTCTATGAAAATATCCCATCAGTTGCTTCATCTTTTCTGATGAGAGTAGCCTCGCAGGATCGGGTGGTATTGGTCCAGAAGTAATTACAGATAAGTTGTTCATCTCAGGCATTTGCCTGATCACCTGCCCTGCTGGTATGTTTGTCGAAATTAAACTACTCAATCCCCACAGGTTATTTAAATCAGCTAGCTTGTGAACTTGGGGCCTGCGTAAATCAGCATCTACAAGAAGTACTCGTTTGCCCATTGCAGCTGCTATTTGCGCTAGCTGGAATGAAACAGTGGACTTACCATCTCCTGGTAATGCTGAACTAATAATTAAGGAGTGAATAGGTTGGTCGGAATTAAGTAATTGTATGTTTGAATACAGTACCTGTAGAGCTTCCCAGAATTTACCTTGACCGTAGTAGCGATCGCTTGCTGAGCTACGGTGTAAAGTATTAGACATTTTAGAAAATTTTCGAGAAAATTTAAATGGGATTTTTTCTGAAAAAGTTCTGCGTTCTATATTTTGGTAGAGGTTATTTTGAACTCTCTTTTCAAAAGGTAAAATTCCTAACAAAGGTAGTTTAATATTTTCTTTTAAGTTGCTAACAGTATGGTAAGTATTATCTACCTTTTCTATGAGTAAGCTAATGCCAACTCCTAAAAGTAAACTTGCTATAAATCCTACACCTAAACTACGCGGTATATTAGGTGATATCGGGCTTTCTGGTTTAAATGCTTCTTGAATTAACTCCCAAGGAAGTTCTGTTTGAGCAACCTGAATTTGTAGAGTTTCACGAGTAATTACAAAACGGTTTAAGCTCTCAGTGGCAATTTGTAAATCTCGCTGAAGTTCTGTATATTTTCTAGATAAAACTGGTAAGAGTTTAATTTCACGGTCAAGTTGAATTTCTGCTTTCTTTAGTTCTTGGCTTTGAACTTCTAAGCTTTGAATTTGAGTAGCTATTTCGGCAAATTTTACTCCTACAATACGTTGAGCTTCTTGTCGTATTAATGGTAATAAATTTTCTCGCTTTTGTTTCAAAACCTGTAGTGGTGGGCTATCTTCTTGAAACCGAGCTAACTCACCAGAGATTTGAGCTTCTAATTGGCGCAGTTGTACAAGTAATTGCTGATATACAGATGCACTATTTAGCGCTGCTAATTCTCCTTGTTCTTCTTTCAAACTAGCGAAGTTAGCACGATATACTGCCAATTTTTGATCAATTTCTAGTCTTTGAGTGCTCAATATATTTACTTGAGATGCAACTTTTGATGCTTGAGCGTCTGGACTAATAAAGTCATATCTTTGGCGGAAAAGTTGTAATTCTTTTTGCAGATGATCTACTCTATTTTTAATGCCTGGAAGCTGCTTATCAACAAATTGCGCTCCCTGCCTTAACTTGGTTTGGCGTTTTTCTAAACTGTAGTTTAAGTAAGACTTAGCAATTACATCTAGTACTAATTTTATTTTGGTAACATCGTTACTGCGATAGCTAACTTCTATAATTTTAGTTGCGCCTAAACGGCGAATAGTTAAAGACTTTAGTAGAGACTCATAGCTGAGGTCTGGATAATAATATCGGATTTGCTTGACAATGCCTGCCATTAGCTCAGGACTTTTGAGAACTTGAATTTGACTTTCGTAATCTAAATTCCCTGCCTTTTCCGAGCCGCTAGGATCTATTGTGAGTTGTACTAAAGATTTTTCTTCATTGACAGGTTCTACTAAAAGGCGAAAATTGCTTTCATAGACTGCTTTTTGCTGTAGTGTTGAGTAGGTAACACCACTCATCACTACAGTGGCTACTCCCGCAATAATTAACGCTCGCCGCTGTAAAAGACCCAGGAATTGCCGCAAATCCCAATCATTACTTTCCTTTTCAAACCATGAAGGAATTTGAGATGAAAGTACTGGGTAGGCAGAACTTCCATTCCGTTCGTAACTTGAGGTTCTAGTAAAATGATTCTCCATCATTACTTTTTATTGTGAATCAGATAGTTAAGGTTTTCATTACAGCTTTCAGCAAGCCAAGACACATTATCGTAAATCTAATTAAGTGGTTAAATCGGAAAAGTCAATACTTAGTTTAGGTAAATCTAATATTTTTAGCTTTTGAGTATAAATATATTGCTTATATTGCTTTTCCTCGCGTATTTCCAAAAGATTAAGGATTTATATAGCTGTTTTAGACTTTTAGCGACAACTAGTCAATGTTTTAAGAAATTTTTATAATAAGCAGTATTTTTACTGTATAATTTGTAAAAATTGATTAGATGTCACGAGAAAACACGGTTGGGAGTGATTGGCAATAACTTCACAGAGAACTCTAATACCTTAGTTAACTGCATCGATCGCAGTACTGTGGATTTTACGTATCTTAACAATAAACATAGTATTAACCTAAACAATAGTATACTTGCGCAAGTATATTCTGGCTTCTCTTGGCAAGCCTGAGTATATTTGATTAATTAAAGTATAAAATCTGTTTCAGAGTTAAACGGTAAGCTCGGTTCAATACAAAATGCTGACGACATTCCACCCTGCACTAAAATCCAATTGGTCAGAGATCTAATCCACTCAGTTTGCTTTAGACGACTTTAGCTATTAGCTTTGGAATTCCATTCTGAGACGATTTCTAGCTTCTTATTGGATTCTTCTCTCTGCTTCCTGCTCCTTACCCCTGATTTCTAGACCTACCGTGTACACCGTAGGATTTCTATAGGATTCATACTTGATTTTTGAAATATACCTAGGGGAGCGACTGGCAAATCCTTCAGGGTTTTAGTGGGCATCGCCCACCCTACATATACTGATTTCTGGATCTACCGTGTACACCGTAGGATTCCTAAAAAGGGGGAACTATTACATAAAGTTAAGAAAAATGTTATCAATGCAAAAATAAATTTGTTAGAAATGGTTTAGGTGGTAATTATGCCTAGGGTAAGGTTCTCTTAGAAGATGTGAAGCCGACCTACACGGAAAGAAGCCGCAGCGTCTACAGACTTACTTTGTTCTCTGGAGATTTTTATTGGGATTGAGATTCGTTAGTTCTGTTAATATTTCATTGCTACGTTGATGTTCACTGGGTTGGTAGATAGCCTACTGCATTTTTGCTAATAATGATATTACGCAAATATTAAGTTTTGTTTAACTATGATTTTGTAGCAATAACAATAGTATACAAGCACCTTACAGATGGGTTAAGGGGAAGCTCCTACCGTAACCAATCGCTAGGTTATCTTAGCTGTGACTCAAAAAATTAGATTATTGATTATTTAGATTAATTAATTATTTAAATTTTGACTGCCTTTCACGCCTTGGCTGTTATGTCCGCCAAAGTAGCTAAGCCTTATATGTAGGAATAATGCATAAATCTAGAATATTATCTCTCTTATATGCTACAACAGTCTGATTTGGTTAACATGCCATGTACTTCCACTTGTTTAGTAGCAGCTATTTTCTTATATGCAATAGTTTTTTGTGTAAGCCTGATATACCTTAGCTAATATGCAACCCTGAAAAAATTTATTATTTTTTATCTACTTCTTGACTATAAAAATAATTATAGTATGATATAAGACTTGCAAAACTACGTATTCTATATCTGCCAAATATATTTTTTGCTAAGTTAAATGCCTATTTTGCTTGAGCGTAGGAGTTATAGACGTGATTTTACAGTGAGATGCTTCTAAAAACCAGCTATAAGTAAAGCATTGCTGGATACATTGATAAAATCATACTGAAAATGCTTGCTATGGCAAGAATTCAAAAATTATTTCTTAAGTTGCGATAATTTCAGAATATCTTGCTAATAGAATTATTTAGCTTTTTATTTTATTAAATCAATAGCATAAAAATTAAATTACTTGAGACTAGGCTAGATTTTCTTCCCTAAAGGAAGATAGGCAAATTAGCAATTATTACAACAGTTAACAAAAAATAATATTGTTTTTTCAAAAAAAACTTGCTTTTTCACTAATTTAGTTAAACATCGACTATAAAGGAACTGAACAGCAAGTATTGAGCAACAAAGGCAGATTTTAGCTTCAATCGCTGTCAAGTATACTTCTAAGTCTAAAAATCATTTTTAAGGACGATATAGCCAATGACATTCAGTGAGTGGCTGAAAAAATCGTTGCTAACCAAATCTACCAACAAAGCTTCTCAAAATCAGCAATTTATTCAAACTGATAGAGATTTGTTGTCAAGTGAGAAAGTTAACTTCGAGAATGGAATACATAATCATGGAAAGAATTTTTCTAGATTTGTATTTCCTTCCATAGTTCCGCATCAGTCTCTAGGAGTGAATGAAACTTGGTATGGTCGATCGCTGAATTTATCTGTAATCACTGAGTTTTTCCCCCCAGATTACGCTGCTACAGGACAGCTGATTGAAGAACTGGTGAGACAGTTAAGCAAACAAGGCGTCAACATTGAGGTGTTTACAGGTCAACCAGGGTATGCCTTTGGGACTTCTAGTGCTCCCGCCGTAGAACAAGTTGGTCGAGTCCGAATCCAACGATCGCGCACTGCTCAACTTTGGTCGCGGCGGGTTCGTGGTAAAGCTGTCAATGGTATCTTATTTACCTTGCGTGCTGTGCTGCATTTAGTCAGATGTTGCCGTCGCCATGATGTCTGTTTACTGACTTCGGCTCCGCCATTTTTACCAATTGTGGGCTATCTAGCCCACTTGTGTTTTGGGCTTTCTTACGTCTGTTTGATTTATGACATTTATCCAGACATTGCGATCGCTCTTGGGGTAATCCCTAAAAATCACTGGCTAGGAAGATTTTGGCAAGCACTCAACAGAAAGATTTGGCAAAGAGCACAAGGGATAGTGGTTCTGAGTCCCGCTATGAAACAGCGAGTAGTCGCAACTTGTCCAGAGGTAGCGGATAAGGTTTCTGTAATTCACAGTTGGGGCGATCCTGACTTAATCGTGCCAATCGTAAAAAAAGATAACTGGTTTGCTAAGAAATATAACTTGGTTAACAAATTTACTGTACTTTACTCCGGTAACATGGGTCGCTGCCATGACATGGACACGATTTTAGAGGCAGCCAAACAACTACAAGATGAGCCAATTCAGTTCGTTTGTATTGGTGGCGGACCAAAACATGAAAGTTTTATCGAAGAAGTCAATCACTTAGGACTAGATAATTTCCTGTTTCTGCCGTATCAAGATAAACAAGTACTACCCTATTCTTTAACCGCTTGCGATCTATCTCTAGTGAGTGTAGAAGCTGGTATGGAAAGTCTAGTTGCGCCTAGTAAGCTTTACCCAGCCTTAGCAACAGGGCGTCCAGTAGCGGTCATTTGTTCAGAGTATTCTTACTTAAGACAACTGATTACAGATGCACAATGTGGCGCTAGTTTCGAGAATGGTGACAGCTATGGACTAGCTGAATTTATTCGCCTACTAAGTAACAACCAACAACTAGCAGAACGTATGGGCATTGCCTCTCGTAAGTATTTGCAGTCGCATTTTACGCCAGAAATCATCGCTAAACAATATTTGAGAGTGCTGCGACAGGCTATTTCGTGACAGTGTTGGGTGTTATTACGCATAACAATTATCAAAATCGTATTAATTTACCTTCATTTCTGGCTTGACAATTGTATTTTGCGGCTATATAAACAAAGTGCGTCTACCCTTTAGGAACGCTATTCTTTAGAGTTATGCTTTGCAATTTAGCGAACGCAGACTCTTTCTAAGCAGAATCACGTATATCTGCTTTCCAAGAAAAGATAGTGAAGCATGTTCCTCAGAACTGGCACTGGTTCACAAATTTTTCTTCTCAAACTCAATAACTCACTATTAATTTAGGAGCGGGCTTTGATGGTCTTTAAGATCTCAGTCCCTTCAATGCAACCTTCTTGTGATCTGTTTAATGTCTACTGATGCGGAGGGCCAAAGTGCAGAGAAGGTGTGATCGAAATCGAAAACGTTCTAAACGAAGAGCTATATATTGTCCGGTACATGGGTGCTACATAGATAGTATGAGCCAAAAATACGGTTTATTTGCCGAACAGGCAGGACAGCTACAACAACGGGGAGTCAGGCGACGTGAAGCCTTGATGTTAGTAGCAGCCAAGACGGCAGTTCCTTTAGAAGGGGAGTGGTTAGAAGCCTTTTGGTGTGAAGAATGCCAAGAAACCAAGTGGTATCACGTTTGTAAGCGTGACTCTGTTTATGAGTTGTCAATAGCACCGCCAGAACTTTGGCAACAAGCAACGGGGGTAATGCATCCACACGGAAACCCTTCTGTCGGAGAGTTCACTAGCAGGCATTCCCGAATGATGAATCACCGAAGTATTCAAGATTTTAAGTTTATGTACTAATGCAAACACTCAAACATCTGTCGTTTTGAGCGAAGCAGAAGCTTAAAGATAATTGGCTTCGATCAAAATGACACCTGAAAATCCAATATAAACAAAGCTTTATTGTAAAAAATGGAGCATTTATAAGTTTGAGTCGAATCTTTACAGCTTTGTAATCAGCATTTATTGTAAAAAGTGGAGCATTCATAAGTTTGAGTCGAATCTTTGCAGCTTTGGATTAGTTCTTATTATAAAAAGTGGAGCATTTATAAGTTTGAGTCGAATCTTTGCAGCTTTGGATTAGTTTTTTTTGTAAAAAATGGTGTGTTTACAAGTTTTGTCGCATTTTTTGGAATAAATATGCAATTTATCGCAACAAAAAACCATTAAGTTAGGAAATTTACGCAATTCCCTAGAAAATTTGATCGCTCATGATTCCCAATTAACACTAGTTCCGTATTGGTCAAGCATAAGTTAATTTATGTGTAGCCTTTTAAACATGGACATACTGCTATGGGAAGACCAAAGCGTACTTCGGTAATTTTAGAAAAAGCCCAGCGTCGGATAGCTGGTTTAAATACAATTGATGCCTCACTAGATTTGGGAAATGGGCTAACGGTCAAAATATTTTCAGAATTAATTGAAGATACACGCAGAAAATTAGAAGCTCATAATATAGCTGTGTCAGCGGCCGATCAGACAGGTACTCTGGTTTCACAAGCAGAGCGATCACTTGCTGATTTATCAGAACGGATGCTAACTGGGGTAGCTTCTAAGTACGGTAAAAATAGCAATGAATATGAAATGGCTGGGGGTGTGAGGAAAAGCGATCGCAAGCGAAGTCCTCGCAAGCCAAAGGTATCGATACCCACAGAAGGGTTGAGTGCAACAGAATAGATCTCAACGACTCTCTTACAAACCATCATTAATATTCAACAACCCGCGATAGGGGCACAACAATTTGTGTCCCTATTATGTTTTGTAGCAAGGGCGCAGTTATTGCACTCTTTAAAGATGGAGTGTGCTTAATGAATTTTAGATTTGGTGCAAATGGTGGTAAAAACCAAGCCAGCTTATTTAGTACAACGCAAATAATATGAAAGACACCATTTCCCAGCCAGAATTGGTAATTGAAGCTGGACGGACCGAGCAACAATATTGGAAAGATGTATGGCGCTATCGGGAGTTATTTTACTTTTTAGCATGGCGTGACATACTGGTGCGTTACAAGCAGACTGCGATCGGCATTGCTTGGGCACTAATTCGTCCATTTTTAACGATGGTAGTTTTTACAGTTGTGTTTGGGCAATTGGCTAAGTTACCCTCCCAAGGTGCGCCTTATCCAATTTTGGTATTTTCAGCGATGTTGCCTTGGCAATTCTTCGCCAATTCACTTTCAGAATGCAGCAATAGCTTAATTAGCAATGCCAATTTAATCTCCAAAGTTTATTTTCCTCGCTTAGTAGTGCCTACAAGTGCAGTAGTAGTTAGCTTTGTAGATTTTTTGATTTCGGGAATGATTTTATTGGCATTAATGGCATGGTATAACTTTGTGCCCAGTTGGCGGATTTTGACACTGCCCTTGTTTATTGGTATTGCCTTTGCTGCTTCAATGGGGGCAGGGTTGTGGTTGGCTTCGCTGAATGTCAAATATCGAGATTTTCGTTACATTGTGCCGTTTATTGTACAGTTTGGTCTGTATATTTCACCCGTAGGATTTAGCAGTAGCATTGTGCCAGAACAGTGGCGATTGCTCTACTCGCTAAATCCAATGGTAGGGGTAATTGATGGTTTTCGTTGGGCAATTTTAGGGGGTGAATCAAAGTTATATTTACCAGGCTTTTTCCTATCTATGGGACTAGTACTGTTAATATTCGTCACTGGAATTTGGTATTTTCGCAAGATGGAACGGACATTTGCCGATGTCATTTAGATTCCTGCTGACCTATTGATCAAGCACAACACTATTGTGACAAAGTAAAGAAATAATGTCTGACACTGTTATTAAAGTTGAAAACTTAAGTAAAAAATATACTATTGGGCATCAGCAGCAGGAAAGCTACACTACACTGCGGGATGTAATTACCAATAAAGCTAAGGCACTGATTAGACCTTTTCACAATAGAAAATCGAGAATATCAAATTTTCAAGAGGATTTTTGGGCACTAAAAGATCTCTCATTTGACATTAAGCAGGGAGATAGAGTAGGCATTATTGGGCGAAATGGTGCAGGAAAATCCACACTATTAAAAGTTCTTAGCCGAATTACAGAACCCACAACCGGACGTATCAGTATTAAAGGTCGAGTTGCTAGTTTGTTGGAAGTAGGTACAGGATTTCACCCAGAGTTAACTGGGAGAGAAAATATCTACCTCAATGGGGCAATTCTGGGGATGAGCAAGGTAGAAATTAAACGCAAATTTGACGAGATTGTTGATTTTGCAGAAATTGCCAAATTTTTGGATACGCCAGTCAAGCGCTATTCTTCTGGGATGTATGTGAGATTAGCATTTGCGGTAGCTGCTCATCTAGAACCAGAAATTTTAGTAGTAGATGAGGTGTTAGCAGTAGGGGATGCGCAATTTCAAAAGAAATGTTTGGGGAAAATGGAAGAAGTAGGAAAAGAAGGACGCACGGTAATTTTTGTAAGCCACAATATGGGAGCGATTAAAGCACTTTGCAATAGTGGTATTGTCTTAAATTATGGTCAAGTCCTTCATTCAGGCTTTATAACTGAAGCACTAAATATATATAACAATCATAGAAGCGAGTCTATTTCTCAATTATATGTATCTAATATTGAAAGTAATACACCTTTTATTAAAAGGATTGAAATTTTTCAAGAAGGAAATGATAGTGCAAATTTTCAAATGCACTTACCAATAAAAATTGCTTGTGAATTTGATAACAAAACTATTAATGATATTGCTGTAAGTATAGTTATTCGTAATAGTGAAGGGGATTGGCTAATACATAGTTCTGACGAGTTTTCAGACTCTTCTTACAGAAGTTATGAAAGGAAATGTATCATTCCTGCAAACCTTTTAACTGAAGGTGATTACTATGTAATGCTTGCTTTAATGAAACGCAATCAAGCAATTTATCAAAGATTAGAGGATGTCATAAAATTTCGTGTTGAATTTTCAGGTCAAATGTCAGATAGAACCACCGCAAATGCTTGGAAAGGAATTTTAGCTCCAGGAGTTTTGCAATGGAATTAATGTTTTAATAATTATCTAAAAAAATGAACATTAAAATTTTTTCTGCTTATATGATCTGTAGTGTACTTCAACCAATAAAAATTCAGATTAAAGTGAATTTAGATTGAACTGATATAAAAATCTGGAGTTTTTTTAGAGAGAAAGTAATTAATGAAAACCCTAAAAAGTTTATCCAAAAACTTTCTTGCTGCATAATTTTATTCTTGATTTAGTGCGTTATGAATATCAGTCAGTTTCATCGAAATTTCCTATATAATGAAATTTATATTGAAATCATTAATTATGTAATAGTTATGCTGACATTGCAAAATTTTACTTCTTTAAATAACAAAGTATTATCTAAAGTAAACCCTTTAATTTTAGGAAAACATCCTGAAAATACTATATTCTCATTTAACTATCAAAATGTAAGTCATATAAATAAGTTTATTAAAGCTAGTAGGCAGAACTTTTTTGGCACTGAACACATTTTGATAGATATTGGCTCAGGCAATAGTCCATATTATCCTATCTTTTCAGACATAGTACGGGAATATATAGCTATTGATACAGCCGATAGTTTACCTAAAAGCGAAGCTCGACCAATCAGACAAATAGTAGGTTTCGCTGAAGAACTTCCCCTACAAAATTCATTTGCTGACATAGTTTTATGTAACCAGGTATTGGAACATGTTAATGATCCAATCAAAGCTGTTTCTGAAATGTATCGGATATTAAAACCTGGTAGTTTATGTATTGGTTCAGTTCCTCACATTAGCCCGGTACATCTTGAACCTTATGATTTTCGACGGTATACAGACTTAGGCTTAGAAAGCCTTTTGAAAGATGCTGGTTTTATAGATATCAAAATCGAAGGTAATGGAGGGGTTTATTCAGCTGCGGCTTTGATGATTGCTATGGATTGGATGCTAACTTCTAGAAAAGAAGGTAAGCCACAAGGTTTTTCTGCATCTAGGGCATTATTGCTCTCTCCGATTGTGGGATTGATGAATGTAGCTGGATTGATTTTAGATATGATGCTTGGCAATAAAAATCGAACACCTGCTAACTTATGCTGGACTGCTACAAAGCCTCTCAATTAAGAAACTTGATATGTATAACCTTATTAGGAACGGTATTAAATCAACTCTGACTGAGCGGCAGTTGAACGTAATTCATCAAATTCGTTCTCTGAGTCATTTAGCTTACGAAGACATCAGAGTGAATATGCTTGGTCAGGTTTTTCCGATGAAGCCTACCGCCATTAGTATGATGGCAAATGATGTGTGTAACTCTCGCTGCCAAATGTGTGCAATTTGGCAGCAAAAAAAAGATCGGGAACTGAGTCCTGATGAATTAGAGAAAATTTTTATCGATCCTTTTTTTAGTGAAGTCCGCCATATCGGGATTACAGGTGGCGAACCTACTTTAAGAAAAGACTTGCCAGAGTTATATAAAGCTGCATGTTCCAAATTGCCTAAACTTGCAGGGGCATCAATTATTACAAATGCCATTATAGAAGATGTAGTTAAGCAAAGAGTTTCTCAATCAGCAGCAGTTTGTCAAGAGCACGGTATTGATTTTTCGGTCATGGTTTCTCTTGATGGTCTTGGAGAAATTCATGACGAGGTAAGAGGAAGGAAAAACAATTTCCAATCAGCAATTAACGTTATCAACTATTTTCGTCAACAGAATATTACAACTTCCTTTGGATGTACAATTACTAAGTCTAACGCCCTTTATGTTGACGAATTACTTGATTATGCAATCAGTGAAGGCATTTATGGTCGATTCCGAGTTGCTGAGTTTATTGACCGTTTATACAACAACGAAAAAACAGACTTTATTAGAAATTTTGATGATAAGACAGCCTACCATCTAGGGCTGTTTTTTTATAGAGTAGAACATGAATTTGAACAAAATACTACTTATCAAAATACCTATAGAAATATTAGGTCAATGCTTGCTGAAGGTAAGCCGAGACAAATCGGCTGTCCCTACCACACGCAAACAGTAATTCTCACTTCTCTGGGAGATTTGCTATATTGTTCACCAAAATCTCCAGTACTAGGAAATACCTTGCAATCTTCTCCAGGCAAGATTTATTTCTCAAATCTTGCTAAACGTCGAGATTTAATTAAAAACGATTGCGATAACTGTATCCACGATTATCATGTTCCGATTAGCTTTCGAGAAAAGGTATCTTTCTTTATAGAAAGTAAACAAAAGCATATAAAATACAATTCTGCTGCTCTTGTAAAAGCATCAAAATCTATAATTAAAGCAAGAAAGCAAGAAGTTAATGTATTAGATATCGCTGCAAAAACAGTTCTGATTGTGGGATGGTATGGAACTGAAACGGTAGGCGATAAGGCTATTTTGTGGACAGTTATCCAGAGACTGCGTTCCCGTCCTTATCCCCCTGAGAAAATTTATCTTTCCAGTCTTTGTCCTTTTATTTCTCAATGGACTGTGAAAGAGATGGGACTTGGTGATATTAGGGTTGTGGAAACTTACTCTCAAGATTTTGAGCAACGATGTGATGAAGTAGATGAAGTGGTAGTCGGCGGCGGCCCATTAATGGATATAGAAGCGCTAAATCATATCTTATATGCATTGATGAGGGCAAGCAAACGCGGAGCTTTCACCAGGGTTGAAGGATGTGGAATTGGCCCTTTGGTGTCACCGCTTTATATTCAGGTTGTTTTGGAAATTTTAAGGCTGTCAGATTATGTAACTCTACGCGATCGCACCTCTAGCGAACGTAGCCTGAAAGAATTTTCCATTGACTATGCAAAAACGGTTGCCGATCCTGCTACTGACTATGTTGAGTATGTGAAATCAACGCTGGAAGATCTGCAAAATGCAACCCCACCTTTAGGGCGATCTAAAAACATCTCTTGTTTTTTCCGGGAATGGGGCAAAGATTACGCCGGCAGCATGGATGACAAAGTGTTTTATTCTATAAAACAACAATTTGAAGCTCAATTAGTTGAGATGGTTAAATTCATTGCTCAATTAAAGGGAGCAGATATCCATCTTTTACCTATGCATACATTTCATATAGGGGGAGACGACAGAGTTCTAAATCGTCGTCTAGCTAAAAATATTTCAGATTTTGAGCAAAATGTTAACTTTGCCAGAGGTCCCGTATCTCCTCTAGAGATTCTACAAAGTATGTATCATGCTGAGTTTAATCTTTGCATGAGGTTTCATTCTGTTCTGTTTGCTGAAACATTAGGTGTCCCATACTTAGCAATAGATTACACTGGTGGCGGCAAAATTAAGGCTTTCTTAGAAGAAAGAGGTAAGCTAAATCGCCTAATTTCATTACAAGATGTTGCTTCAGGTCATTGGCAAAGTCGGTTAAAAAGTTTACTACATTCTGAATTATTGATTTAAAAATATATGTCAACTGTAATTGACTTTTTCAAAAAAGCAGATTTGAAAATTATAATTTTAGTTTAGAATAAGCATATTTTTGTAAAGCAAAAAATATGACACATTTGTTTTCGATTTTACTTGATTTAGTAAGAGTAGTTTCAGCATTTTCTGTTACTTTATCTCATTCATCTTATTTAACATACACAGGGGAATTTAAAGAATACTTTCTATGGGCTGGACACCCAGCAGTAATGATATTTTTTGTATTATCTGGCTATGTTATAGCTTTTTCTAGTGAGACAAAGCATAGTCATTTTTCTAGCTATTTTATAGCTAGGTTAGTCAGGCTATATCCTGTTTATATTTTTGCACTAATTTTAGTACCTATTTTAGATTTTTTTGGACAAACAAATGCACCAGAAATATATGCTAGATATACTTACTCTGATTTTAAAACTCTTTTTTTAATTCACTTCTTTTTTCTCCAAGAAACAGACCTGTTTTATAAAATTAAATATTTTTCTGATGGACCTCTTTGGTCTCTGAGTTATGAGTTCTGGTTTTATACTTTTTTTGGATTACTATACTATCATAAAAAGTTATTTTATAACAATAAATTTCTGTCCTTAGGGTGTTTGATTTTAGGGATTTCGCTTTTTTTAAGAATAATTTTACTGTTTCCTGTTTGGTTATTCGGTGTCGCTCTTTATAAAATAAATACTAATAAAGATATTAAATTGTCTCCTCAACTATGTTTATATGGTTGTATTGGAGCTTGGCTTTTATTCTTGATAATAGTTTTTCCATCGCCCATAGGACATTTAATAACTCAAATTACTTATAAATTTCAACTGTTAACGGCTCCTGAACTTTCACAATCAATCAGTTACATAAAAGATTATTTAATTGGATTTGTTTTTACAGCGTTTTTATTTTTTTTGAATCATCTATTACAAACACAAAATTTAGCTACTAATACTATAGCAATTCTTTTAAAGCCTTATGTTGTGACTCATGCAATAAGAACATTCTCAGGTTTTAGTTATAGCCTTTATGTATTACATGTTCCTTTAATTATTTATTTATCTAGTTTTAATTTCGTTGATAAACAATCTTTATTACAACAGATAGTTATTCTTGCTATTGTTTACTTAATAATATATTTGTTATCATTTTTTTTAGAACGTCCAAACAAGCTCATCCTGACTCACGTTTACAATCATTTTAAAATAGTTCGCTGAGGAATTAAGCCTCCTTTGAAGATATAGAGTTAGAGGAAAATTCAAATGCATACTTTATGCTGTATTATTTATGTTCATAGTTTTCAGCCTCACATTGTACACACCGTAGTAGCTTAAAATGCCTGAGTTTGTAGATGATACCCAGATTTTTAATTAAATTCTCATCAGAATGGCATTGTTGAATCCAACATATCACTACTTTTAATTATTTAAACCTTCAGTGAAAGTTCTTCACCTCAATTCATCTGACAGCTTGGGTGGTGCTGCGATCGCAGGATATCGCCTGCATCAAGGTTTGCTTGCCAAAGGACTGGATTCTCGATTGCTAGTAGGAGTTTCTCAGCTTGGTGATGATGACACTGCTGTGATTCCCCGCCACAAGTGGCTAGAAATGCTGATTGCCAAACTTACTTGGCGTTTTGGCTTCAACGATTTTCACTGTACTAGTAGTTTTGCCATTCCCGATCACTACTTTTACAAAGAAGCAGACATCCTCAACTTTCACAATCTGCATGGTAGCTATTTAAACTATTTAGCGATTCCGCGCCTGACAGAAAATAAACCTGCTGTCTACACGCTCCATGATATGTGGAGTTTCACCGGACATTGCATCTACAGCTATGATTGCGATCGCTGGCAAACTGGTTGCGGTAAATGCCCCTATCCAGATACTTACCCGGGAATTAAAACAGATAACACAAACTGGGAGTGGAAGTTAAAACACAAGGTTTACTCGCGTTCAAAGTTGGTGATTGTCACTCTTAGCCGATGGTTGACTGAGCAGGCGCAAAAAAGTATGCTCAATTGCTTTCCTATTCATCATATTCCTAACGGCATTGACACCCAGATATATCAACCGCTCGATCCGGATCTGTGCAAGTTTGTACTCGGTATCCCGACTGGCAAAAAAGTTTTGATGTTTGGCGCACAAAGCCTTGCAGATCATCGAAAAGGGGGGGATTTGTTGCTTCAGGCTCTACAGCAATTACCAGACTCTTTAAAAGCTGAGACTGTACTGTTAACTGTTGGTGGAGATAACATCAAAAGTTCTGAAGTGTTTGGGATGGATATTTTAAATCTCGGCTACCTCAGCAGCGATCGCCTGAAAGTAATTGCTTATTCTGCTGCTGATTTATTTGTCTTCCCAACTCGTGCTGATAATTTGCCACTGGTTCTACAAGAAAGTATGGCATGTGGTACACCAATGGTTTCTTTTGACATTGGTGGTGTTCCCGATTTGGTACGCCCAAAGATCACCGGCTATTTAGCTAAACCTGAAGATGCCAAAGATCTAGCTGATGGAATTGTTCAAATCTTGGACGATCAAAACTTGCAAGAGTTTATGAGCCAACAATGTCGAGCGATCGCTTTAAAGGAATATTCACTAGAGCTTCAGGCTCAGCAATATGTTGATTTATATCGTCAGACTTTAGCTGTTAATTCCTAGTCAGAGGTTAGTAGTAATGATCACCGTAGAAGCAAGCAGTGCAACGATTCTAAATCTTCCGCGTCTGCTTTATATAGGCGACGTAGCTGTCGAATCTACCACAGGAGGATCTGCTTTACTCTATCGCCTGTTGCAAAACTATCCCAGCGATCGGCTGTGTATTGTTGAAGGTAATATCACCAAATCTCAAGCCGACCAACGATTACCAAAAGTTGCTTACGAAACAATTTCTGTTGGCTCCAACCGATTATTGCATAGTCGTTTTGTACTGCCTTATAGATCTTGTCTTTACTTAAGTGCAAGATGGCGATCGCGCCAGTTGAGCAAACTGATCGAGACATTTCAACCTGATGCCATTTTGACTGTCGCCCACGGTTTTTCCTGGTTGACAGCAGCAGAACTAGGAGCACAGCACAAACTACCACTGCATTTCATCGTCCATGATGATTGGCCTTCCCACACCGTAGTCATGCATCAGTTAAGAAATTTAGCCGACAAAGATTTTGGCACAGTTTATCGTCAGGCGCGATCGCGACTTTGTGTTTCTCCCTACATGATGGAGTCTTACCAGAAGCAGTATGGCGTTACAGGTAATGTTTTATATCCATCAAGGGCTGTAGATGTACCTGAGTTTAGCCAGCCAGCCGAAAAAACTGGCAGAAATTCTACCTCTCTGGTATTTGCCTACGCCGGGTCAATTCACATTAAAGGTTATGCTGAAAGCCTAGTTTCCTTGGCATCCATTCTAGAAGCAGCAGGTCATCGCTTAGTAATTTATTCAGGGCTGACTCAGAGTTCTATCCAACACCTAGGGCTGGATAAACCTAATGTTGTTGTATACCCAATGGTTCCTTCCCAACAACTAATTCACACCCTGCGAAAAGACGCTGATGTGCTGTTTGTACCAATGGACTTCGATCAAGAATATCGTTCCAATATGGAAATCAGCTTTCCTAGCAAACTAACCGACTATACTGCCATTGGTTTACCCCTACTAATTTGGGGACCTTCTTACTGTTCAGCAATACGTTGGGCGCAAGACAATCCTGGGGTAGCTGAGATTGTGGAAAAAAATGAAATTTCTGCCCTTGCAGACTCGGTAAAAAAGTTATCTGAAAATCCGAAATATCGGCTTCAATTAGCTACTAATGCTTTAACCAAAGGCGTTGAGTATTTTTCCCATGCCAAAGTAATTGAACAGTTTTACCAAGTCATTACTCAATTGTCGTAAATATTAAATGCCTTTCACGTAGCGAATTTATATCAGTTTAAAAAAACAATGCGACAGATGGGTAGGGAGCAATGTTCCTGACGAATAATTTATCTGTTGCAAGCATTATTTGAATTGGTATTACCTGTGTACCTTTAAAAGTAATAAAGATATAGGATTCATACTTGACTTTTGAAATATTACGTAGGGTGGGTCGTGCCCACCCTACAGATATTGATATTTTTTCAAATAATCAAATCGGATTCCTATAGATACACCTCATTATTACGTTACTCTCTCCGCAAAATTATTAATTTTATAATATGAAAAAGCTGCTAGTAACGGGTTCTTCTGGACTAATTGGTTCCGAAGTAGTAGAATACTTCTGCATTGAAGGATGGGAAATTTACGGCATTGATAATAATCAAAGAGCAAATTTCTTTGGTGCCGCAGGTGATACACGTTGGAACCAGCAACGCCTTCTAGAAAAATACCATAACTTTCACCATATCGAATTAGATATTCGCGATCGCGCTGGTATTCTTGCTTGCATTGAGAAAATACGCCCAGACTTGTTAGTTCATACTGCTGCTCAACCTAGCCATGATCTAGCAGCGTCTCGTCCATTTGACGACTTTGATGTCAATGCTGTAGGTACGCTCAACTTATTAGAAGCGACTCGGCAGTACTCTCCAGAAACTGTTTTTGTTCACATGAGTACCAACAAAGTCTATGGAGATAGACCTAACACAATTCCACTTAAAGAGTTAGAAACTCGTTGGGATTACGATGAGCCAGGTTATCAAAATGGTATTCCGGAAGATTTCTCAATTGACAGAAGTAAACATAGTTTATTTGGTGCTTCTAAAGTAGCGGCTGATGTCATGGTGCAAGAATATGGACGTTACTTTGGGATAAAAACTTGTTGTTTACGTGGTGGATGTTTAACCGGACCAAATCATACTGGTGTCGAACTACATGGATTTCTTAGCTATCTAATTAAGTGCAACCTAGAGGGTAAGCTTTATCGCATTTTTGGTTATAAAGGTAAGCAGGTAAGAGATAATATTCATTCCTTTGATGTTGCTCGGTTTATTCATGCTTTCTGGGAAAATCCTCGCTGTGCAGAGGTTTATAATCTGGGTGGTGGTCGGCAAAATAGTTGTTCAATTTTGGAAGCTTTTGAGCGGATTGCAAGTTTAAGCGGCAAAAAAATGCAGTATGAATATCTTGATAAAAATCGCGAAGGAGATCATATCTGCTACATTAGCGACTTAAGCAAAATGCAAACTCACTATCCCCAATGGCATCTAACAAAGTCATTGGATGACATTTTTGAAGAAGTTTTTATCAGCTGGCAACAACGGAGCCTTTAACAATTCTATGCCCAACCTTTTGCCTATCTCTGCTCTCTTGCCTACCCTTAACCGCAGTGTAGCTCTGGCTCGTATGCTCCAAAGTCTTGCCCAACAATCTGTACAGCCAGAAGAGATGATTGTAGTAGATGCTTCTACCGATGACAGCACACAAAATCTTTGTCAAAAGGAGATTCCCGGACTAGCAACTATAATAAAGTACTATCGGGCAACAGAAACAGGAGCCGCAACCCAACGTAACCAAGCCATGACCTACGCTTCGCAAAACGTGATCTGGTTGCTGGAGGATGACATTTTGCTGGAGACAGACTGTTTAGCAAGACTTTGGTTGGCGCTACACAGTGCGCCAAACATTGGTGGTGTTAATGCCATGATTGTTAATCAGCGTTACTTACCCCCTGGTCGAATTAGTCGTCTACTGTTTCATTTTCTGCATGGTCGTTCAGAGAACAGCTACGCAGGTAAGTGCATCGGTCCAGCCCTCAATTTGTTACCAGAAGATGACCCAAGCTTACCAGAGGTTGTTTCTGTGGAGTGGCTCAATAGTGGTTGCACACTTTATCGGCGAGAAGCACTTCCTCAACCTTTGTTTCCCATAAACTTTACGGGATATTCCCTCATGGAAGATGTCACTCTTTCTTTGATGGTAGGCAAAACCTGGAAATTGGCAAATGCTCGCACTGCCAAAATTTTTCATGATAGCCAACCGGGAGATTATAAGAATGATCCTAGTGTTCTTGGCAAAATGGAGTTGATCAACCGCCACTATGTTATGACTTGCATCTTGGGACGGCGAACACCCATTGATTATTTCAAGTTGTTGGTCATTGAAATATTTGGTATTACTGCATCTATGATTTCGGTGCAAGGTTGGGTTAAATTGCCAGCACTATTATTTGGTAAATTGGCTGCTATTTCAGAACTGATATTAGCATCTTATAAAAATATTCATTCTGAGGGATAAACAGACGTGGTTGAGGCAATTAAATTATATACAAGTGGAGAGTATGGACTGAAGCATCAAGATTGGCATCTCGATCATGCAACTAATAAAGTTAGAGATATTATGCCTGCTTTAGACGCTGCGATCGCATCAATTAATACTGATGTATTGAGGATAGCTGATGTCGGTGCTGGTGTAGGTGGTGTAGTTGTGGAAACTGTAAAACAGTTAACACAGAATTATCAAAATCTGGTGGTTGATGCAGTAGGCTTTGAAATATCTCCCTATGCTGTCAAAACTGGTCGGGAACTTTTCCCTAACCTTGACTTGCGCCAGAAGTTTTTTGAGTCTTCAGATGGCCCGTTTGATGTAGTTTTATTTATAGATGTGCTGGAGCATTTAGAGAATCCTTGGGAAATGCTGCGGATTGCTCGTGATACCAGTGAATATATAATTGTACGCCAACCCTTACTTGATAATTTCTCAACTTTTCGGCATAACAATTACTCCAATCAAAGGGAAACATGGGGTCATATTGGCTACTTTAACTATTACTCTTTTATGGATATGGCAAAAGCCACAGGCTGGCATCCTGTAAAAGTAGATTTAGTAGCTGGTTGGGAATTAGCTGAAAATCAAGGAAAAGTAATATCTTCTATCCATTCTTTTTTCACAAAAACTAATCGGATACTGGCATCTCATTTTTTGAGTGGTTTCTACTTAAATGGAGTATTTCAAAGGTGTTGAGCCAATCATGAAAATTACCACTCTCAAAATCTAGAGTAGGGTGATTGAGTTAAGAAAATGTATAAATAGCAGTCAAAAGTGAACTGATATTAGGTAAATATTAGTGATCAAGCACTTGATAAGTAATGGATTTTTTTTGCTCAACAGAGCTATTCAAGGGCTAACATCTCGTTGGAGGAATTTTTACTATCAATCATTGGGAGTTAAGTTGCATGGTTATGTCTGGATGAGGGAGATAGAAATACCTAGCAATTTTGCAGATATTGAAATTCAGAGTCCTTGTGCCCTCGATCGTGGTGTAGTTATTCTCTGTAGCGGTGAGTCTCAATCCGATCCCAAAATTTATATTGGTGCTCACACTTACATCAACCGCAATACTTTCCTCGACGCTATTTTGTCACTAACGATTGGCAATCACTGTGCTATTGGTCCTGGTTGCTACATTACTGACCACGATCATGGTTTGGACCTCACATTGCCACCTTTGAAGCAACCAATGATTGCCAAACCTACACGAATAGGCGATCGCGTTTGGATTGGAGCAAACGTCACGATTCTTAAAGGTGTAACTATTGGCAATGATACCGTTGTGGGTGCAGGTAGTGTAGTGACCAAAGATTTACCAGAGAAAGCGATCGCAGCTGGAGTCCCAGCCAGAGTCATTAAATACCGAAGTGAGCAATAACTATGACTCAAAATTTAGCAGACTTAGTATCAATTGGGATTACAACTAAAAATCGCTGGCAGGATTTAAAAATTACCCTTACTAAAATTAAGGAAGCAGGTTTAGCCGCATTACCCATACTAATTTTTGATGATGCTTCTGACGAAGTTTGTCCTTTTGATATTTCAGATTTATCACTGCAAATTAAACTTCAGCGATTTACAGAATCAAAAGGTTTGATTGTGCGTCGTAACCAAATAGCACAGACGATTCAGACGAAATACTACTTAAGTTTAGATGATGACTCCTATCCTGTATCTGGTTCCTTAGAAGCTGCCGTTGCATTTGCTGAATCGGTAGCTAACTTATTATGTGTTAGCTTTCCAATATATAATCCTATACTTGCAAACTACCAAAACCAGTCTTTTAATAATCACCCTTACCAAGTTAGATGCTTCGTAGGTTGTGGACATCTTCTCCATCGCGAAAAATTTATCCAATTAGGAGGTTATTGTGCAGAACTGATTCACCAAGGTGAAGAAATGGAAATTGCCGCCAGAGCCTTTCAAAAGGGTTGGTATTGCTATCATTTTCCTCAGTTTCTGATTCATCATACTGCTTCCAACACAGGGCGTAATTGGCATCGTATGGACTTCTACGGAGCTAGAAACAATGTCCTGTGGAATGATTGGTTTGTACCTCATCAACTTAAGTTAATTAAGCAAGTACGAACCTTATTGTCTAGGTTATCTCTAGGAATCAAAGTTAGACGCTGGGGACAAGTTCAAGGAGAGTATGCTGGTTTTAAAGATATTGGGCAATTTAAACACTATCGCCAGAATATGTCAATGCAATGTTACGAGCAGTGGCAAACCCTATCTCAAAGCTAATTATGGCTGGTTGAATTGAAATACAGCAAAACCTGCCTTGATTTCGGCATCGGCATCCACATCCAAGATTCATGTCGAGATACTAACTTTAAACTCTTGAAACTTTTCAGCCGAAATGAAGCCAGAACTGACCTTATGAGATACGAATAAGTGGATGTACGTATTTATCTAACAGACAAACCGAAATTATACAGTAGTACGCAAAGTTGCCAAAGAATTAGCTAAGTTACTGTGATTGAAAATTCATTGCAGACCCATGCAGTTTTGGCTTGATTTACACCAAGCTAAAGCCTTAGTTATATTCATCACATTAACATAAAACTTTAAGTATATACACTGAGGCGATATCAGGGGTTATCCTTACATCTTTAATTTAAGGAGACTAATTAAGTCTAACAAGGCTAACGAGAGGCAAATTATTCAGTATGGCAGTTATTTCAGGGACTTCATTAAATGATAATTTGACGGCTACAAGTGCCGGCGATCAGTTATTTGGTCTAGGAGGAGATGATACTCTCACTGGTGCAAGTGGGGCTGAGTATCTATGGGGAGGCAACGGTAACGATTTGCTTGTTGGTCTTAACGGTAACGATCAGCTTATTGGCGGTACTGGTATAGACACTATGAATGGTGGCGCTGGTACAGACTACTATACCGTTGAGAACGTAAACGACGTTATTATAGATTCTGATATAGCAGTAATTGACACTACTGTGAGCTATGATACGTCTGCTAAATTGAGTGGAGGAGCAACAAACGTTACTATTGCAATGCGCGCTAGTGGTGGCACTATAATCGGCTCTAACGCAAACGATGTGATTATCAGTTACGCCACTAACACTATCCTCAAAGGTGGAGCTGGAATTGATGCTTTGAAAGGATCAAGCGGTTCAACAGTTTGGGGAGGAATTGGTAATGATGCTTTAGAAATTACTAATTCTAATACAGGTACTTTGATAGGCGGTGCTGGAGACGATAGCTATAATGTTGCTCAAGTTGGGAGCTTGATCATAGACGAAAACAGTGACGGTGGTAGTGGAATAGATACTGTTGTTACGACAATAGACTTTTCTTTAACCAGTCAAACTGGAGTTACTCTTAAAGGTTTTATTGAGAACTTAACTCTTACTGCCGGTGCAGTGCAAGGCATAGGCAATAATCTTAATAATATTATTAAAGGCAACAACCAGAACAATATCTTAAATGGATTGGATGCTAACGATACTATTTATGGTGCTGGTGGTAACGATACAATTGATGGTGGTAACAATAACGATCGATTGTTTGGTGGCGAGGGAAATGACAGCTTAACAGCTGGAAGCGGCACCGACTTATTGACTGGTGATAATGGTGATGATACTTATAATATTGACAGTAGTGACACTGTAGTAGAAGTACCTGGTCAAGGCTTTGACACTGTTAACGTTTTTGGTTCTTGGACTACTACAGCAGAAGTTGAAGTCGTTAATCTCACTTTTAGTGGTGCTAACAGCATTACGCTGAATAACACTCTTGGTACCACTGTTAGAGGAAATACAGTTCGTGATGACATTGTAGCAGGGATCGGCAGTGATACCATGAATGGAAGAGCAGGTAGTGATGTTCTTACCGGTAGAGGTGGCGCTGACGTTTTTGAGTTTGGTGGTGCAGGTTTAGCTTTAACTTCCCTGGGAACAGATACAATTACAGACTTCAGTAGTGCACAAACAGATGTGATTCGTCTGAGTGCTAGCACGTTCACTGCTCTGGCAAGCTTTGTAGGTTCTAATTTAACGGGTAGTAAGGGTTTTATCGCTGGACACTATCAGTCTAATAATTCGGGTAATGGGGGGGTTTTCGCTCAAAATGCATACATTGTTTATAATTTAGATAATGGTCTGTTGTTCTACAATCCAGACTTGACAACTGGTGGTTATATAAACGGTGGAAATTTCGCAACCTTGACGGGTGCTCCAGCCTCATTAGGAGGAGCAAACTTTGCAGTTGTCGCCTAATAATCCTTGTTGATCCACTGGGTAAGCTGCTAAGTTACGCACTGAATTTTATTTATTAATAAAGTTCTGAAAAGTAAAAGTTGATATTCACTCAAAGCACATGAGAAGAAAGAGTTTTTTACTTGCTTAACTATAAATAAATTAGTGAATGCCTTTGTAGAGGTAAAGAGTTTTATACTTCTACAAGGGTATTTTTTATATATTTTGATAATTGAGCCACTTATCATATTCATTATTCATTTACACTTAAATGCTTACTGCATCTTCTAATTGGATAGCCTGTCAAATTGGAGCACGTGAGCATTATGCTATTCCAAGAGCCTTACATCAGCAAAGAAAACTTGCCCACCTAATAACAGATGCCTGGGTTTTGCCCCAATCTTCACTAAATCTTTTACCTAAACATCGCTTAGCTAAGTTACGGGAAAGATACCATGCAGATTTAGCCCAAGCATCTGTTCACGCCTTCTCTAGCTCTTTGATTAGATTTGAACTAGCGCAACGTTTGCAAAAAAAAACGGGGTGGGAACTCATAATCGCACGTAATGATTGGTTTCAACAACAATCACTGCAATTTTTAGATCGAATCAGCCATCAATTTAGATTTCCTCCTACTCTCTTTGCCTATAGTTATGCTGCTTTAGAACTATTTCGTTACGCCAAAACAAAAGGTTGGCACACAGTTCTAGGACAAATTGATCCAGGCCCCCTGGAGGAAAAGTTAGTTTTAGAAGAACATGTTAAATATCCAAATTATCAGTCTACATGGCAACAAGCACCATCTAAATACTGGAATAACTGGCAACAAGAGTGCTCATTAGCCGATCGCATTTTGGTTAACTCTGATTGGTCACGTCAGTTACTTCAGGATGCAGGAATTTCTGCCCATAAGATTGAGATTGTCCCCCTGATTTACACTCCGCCGGATGCAGCCAAACACTGGGTTAGAACTTATCCCACATCTTTCTCTCAAGAACGACCGCTGAGAGTTTTATTTTTGGGTCAAGTAATTTTACGGAAAGGAATGGCTGCTGTGTTAAAGGCTGTTGAAGACTTAGAAGGATATCCAATAGAGTTTTGGGTAGTCGGTTCTCAGCAGATTAACATTTCCCCAAAGTTACAAACTCATCCTCAAATTCGCTGGATCGGTCAAATTTCCCGCAGCCAAACAGCTAACTACTATCAAAATACCGATGTCTTCCTATTCCCAAGCTTGTCTGACGGCTTTGGACTGACTCAACTCGAAGCTCAAGCTTGGCAATTGCCCATTATTGCTTCTCGCTGCTGCGGTGAGGTCGCGATGGATGGCTGCAATGGATTGGTGCTGTCTGAGGTCAGTGGTGAAGCGATCGCTCAGTCCCTACAATTTTGCCTTGAGCATCCAGATCAATTGCGACTGTTTTCCCAAAACTCAATTACTGGTAACTGTTTCAATCTACCCCAGCTTGCTAACCAATTGCAAAGCATATTTTTGGGTTAGGACAACGAAATAAGATAAATAGCAAATTCTTGGAACTTTAATTGTTAATGAATATCTCTTTAGCACTGTCCAGCTTTCTAGATTTTTCCAGATGGGTTGCAGCATTTGTAGTAGTCATTAGTCATTTAAGAAATTTGCTATTTGCTGATTATGAGATTATTGAAAATAAAAATATTGCTATTCGGGCTTTTTACTTTTTGACTGGTTTTGGACATCAAGCAGTTATTATATTCTTTGTATTGAGCGGTTTCTTGATAGCGGGTAGTATTTTTAGTCATCTGAAAGCTAATAAATTCTCTTTACTTAGATATTTTATCGATCGCTTCTCGAGAATTTATATAGTTTTTCCCTTGAGTCTTATAACAGGATTAATATTTGACTTACTGGGTTGCTCTTATTTTAATGGCAGCGGTTTGTACACTAACCAGATTAACCTGGCAACAGTCGGATTTAATATTTCGGAAAGGCTAGGAATCGATGTTTTTTTATCTAATCTTGTTATGCTTCAAACCATAACAAGTCCATCTTTAGGTAGTAATGGACCTCTATGGAGCCTAGCAAATGAGTGGTGGTACTATTTTTACTTTCCTTTAATTATTTTAACGTTTAACTATAAATCAATTTATAAGAAAGTGCTATGTTTGATTGGCGTTGCTGCTTTATCTGTTATGATGTACAACTCCAATATACATGGAAATATGCTAATTTTCTTTTCTGTCTGGATGACAGGAGCAGCAGTATGGCTTTTTAAAACTAGAAAAACTCTCAATTTTTATGCTGCTATTACTTTAATGATTTTATATCTAATCTTTTTAAGAATTCAAGCAATTAATTTTTTTACTCCATTTCAACAAGATTTCATTTTAGGAATTTTATTTTCAGTAACAATTAAATCTATTAATGAATCTCACAAATTGTTTATAAATATGCAAACAATTAATAAGGAAATAGCATCATTTTCTTTTTCTTTATATTTAACCCATCTGCCTCTATCTATATTTGCAATTGCTGTATTATCCAATTTTGAAATTATCAATCTTCAAATGCAGCCTGAACTATCAACATTCTTAACTTTATTTCTGTTACTGACTGTTACATATAGCTTTGCATTTTTCTTCGCACTTATAACAGAAAAAAATACTTTGATGATTAAGAAATTTATCCACAAGTTTATTGTTAAATCTTAGATTATTTCCGTTATATTTAGAAGCCAAACTTAGACAATTATTACGTAATCAAAAATCTAATTAAACATAAAATATTGACTGTTTTTCAGTAAACTCAGACTTAGCAACCAATTTAAATTATATGAATCACGAAAATTTTATTACTCAAGAGATACCTGATGTCTATATTTTGGCAGTGCTTTTGCTAGTAAGCCTCATTATAGAAACATGCTTAAACTGGAGGAAAAACTGGGCTATTCCTGCAATGCTTGTTTACGGCACAGTAGGCCTCTGGTATTTTGTTGAAATCATTTACACGCCAGACAACTATCTCTCTTTTTCGACTGATATTGTAGAACTTGGGTTCTCTGAAATTATTATTTTTCTGATTGCTTTTCGCTTGTTAGTTCCTTACTTTACAAAACAATTGACGCCAAAGACGTTCAATACCTTGCCCCAGTTCAGCTTAATTACAATGCGCCCCGAGCATTTGCTATCTATCTTGGCATCAATCTGGTTATTAATTTTACTTTTAGGATTAAGCCAAGTTAACTGGAATGTGATAGACGCACTATTACCTCTTAGGGGACGTTCACATAGTACGTTCCTTTTCACACGAGCAGCAGTGGGTAGTTCGTCGATTGACTTTATCATGTCATCTCTGAGTTACTCCTACACATTGATATGTTCATTTTTTGGGGTTTTACTGTTATTTCAAAAACAATGGGTTGTTAAAGTCATAAATCTCAGCCTAATTATTATTTCTTGGCCAATGTTCATATTTTCAGGGACACGAAATAGTTTCTTGGCTATGGTAGTACCAACTTTTTTATCATATTTAATCGTTTCAAAACAAAAGTGGTGGCTTAAGCTATTCCTAAGTTTATTGGGTTTTATAAGTATTAATTATATACTCACAGTGATAATTGCGTTCCGTAATGTTGGCTTTGAAAATTACCTTTCTCAAATTTGGCAAACAGGTGAGGTGGTAGTTCCAGAAACTAAACATGAAGGGCTAAATATGGCTCAGGAACTTTTTTATATCAATAGTTTCTTGCAGCAAGGTTCACTCTCACTTCATTATGGTTATGATTACCTAGTTGAAGCACTAAATTGGGTTCCGCGTTTCCTTTGGCCAGACAAACCTTTTATTGGCCTTGACTATGCGCAACTTAGAGCTCCAGGTAAGGAAGGACTTGGAATTACAGCCACAGTTTCTCGTGGGTTAATTGGTGGAGGAGTAATGAATTTTGGGTTTATCTTTGGGCCTGTTGCTCCTGCATTTCTTATGGCAATATGGTCTGGTATCATAGCTCGCTTCTGGAGCCAACGTTATTCTATTTTAAGGTTTGCTTTATTTCTTGTAGGATTGGGAATTACACCGAACCTAGGGCGAGATTTTACCATATTAGTTTTATGGCCAATGATTTTTGGTTATATCTTAATTCTATATATTGAAGGAATTGAGCGCAAAAGATTACGGAAACTTAATTCTTTATATCAGCCTATTTCTAAATTTAATTAATTTTAATAATGATTATTCCGAGGCTCTAATAGCTACTCTATTGAGATTACTTATAAGGAGAAGCATACTATGTATAGCATCGTAACAATAGAAGATGGAAAAAATATAATCTGAGTTTTTTGGGGGAAGTATTGCCAAGGTTGCACAAAATAAATATTGGATAATTGGAAAAAAGCTAGTGGTTAAAATTGCTGTTATTTTTACTAATTATGGACCATATCACATTTCTCGTGTCAGTGCTTTGCATAAGCAATGTAGCAAAATAGGATGGGAGGTTATAGGTATAGAGTTAGCAAGGCATGAGAATGCTTATACTTGGAAAACTAATATTCAAGAACTACCTTTTAAATTGATTACTATTATTGAAGAATGTCCATTAGAAGACGTAAAAATACATCATTTTATCTCAAGGCTCTATTCTGTATTGGTTGAACTTAAAATTAATGTTTTTGCGATCGCAGGCTATTTTCACTTCGGAATGCTGGCGGTATTATTGTGGAGTATGTGGCATAGTAAACCAGCTATTCTTTTATCCGAAACCACTGAAAATGATTGCCATCGTTCTTGGTGGCGAGAAATATTGAAAAGTTGGTTTGTAAGAAAATATAAGTCTGCTTTAGTAGGAGGTCAACCCCAAAAGCGGTATTTGTTAAAGTTAGGGTTACTTAATGAAGCAATCTTCTTAGGCTATGACGTAGTAGGTAATGACACATTTCATACTGATAAGATTAAGCATTTGCCCAATCTGCTAGAAAAACCCTATTTCTTGTCAATTAATCGATTTATACCTAAAAAGAACCTTGCTTTACTTCTCTCATCATATGCAGAGTATTACAAGATTAAAGGTAATGTTGCTTGGAATTTAGTTCTATGTGGTAATGGTCAATTGCGCCCACAAATTGAACAACAAATTGCAGAACTAAATTTAGAAGATACCGTTCATCTTCCTGGTTTCCTTCAACAAGATGAACTATTGCCTTACTTTGCTCACGCCAATTGTTTTGTTCATAGTAGTACTCATGAGCAGTGGGGATTAGTAGTTAATGAAGCAATGGCGGCAAGTCTACCAGTACTTGTTTCCAATCGCTGTGGCTGTTTTGAAGATTTAATACTTGAGGGTGTCAATGGTTTTGGCTTTGACCCTGATAATTCTCAACAGCTAACTGAGTTGATGCTAAAAATCAGTTCTAGAGAGATTGACTTGAAAGCAATGGGCCAAGCAGCTCAAGAACATATTCAAAAATTTTCACCTGACTACTTTGCTCAAGGTTTAATACAGGCAATTGAATATGCAATCGCCTGTAAATAGTCCATAAAAAGTGGACTTAAATTGGGTATATGCTAAGCTTATTTCCAATAATTGTGTAGAATCTATCTGCATATTATTACTAATTTTACTAGTTGAGATTTAGGCTAGTAGCCCACAATCAATTTCACGGTAAAAATTATGTTTTTATTTCAGAAATCTAATTTTGAACTTATAAGTAAGTATGAAAATTTTAATTGTTGCTCCTGCTATAGGAAACGTATACGGAGGTCCATCAAAATGTATTGTTGAGTTGGCTGAGGCAATTGCTAGCCTAGGAGTTAGTATTGACATTGTAACCACCAATGCTAATGGTTCCAAAACTCTAGATGTTCCTTTACATATATGGATTACAGAAAAGTATTATCGTGTCCAATACTTTCCTTACTGGGATTTACTAGATTACAAGTTTACTTGGTCATTGACTAGATGGTTATTTCAGCATGTGTCTGATTATAACTTAGTGCATACTAATGCTATATTTTCCTATCCTGCTTTACCTACCTACTGGGCTTGTCAACTTTATAGAATTCCATATATTGTCACCCCTCATGGAATGCTAGAACCTTGGGCTTTGGCTTACAAGTCTTGGAAAAAAAAATTTTATTTTGCTGTTCTGGAAAAACCTGGTTTGCGGAATGCTAGCGCTATCCAAATGCTAGCTTCCACAGAAGCTGAACGTATTAAAAACCTCCAACTTACCACTCCATTAGTTATTGTTCCCAATGGCATATATGGCAAAGATTTTGAGGATATCCTCTCTCCAGAACTTTTCCATGAGAAGTTTCCTGATACTAAAAATAAAAAATTAATTATATTTTTAGGTCGCATTGATCCTAAAAAAGGACTTGATTTGTTAGCTACTGCTTTTGCTAAGGTACATAAACAATTTCCTGAAACACACCTGATTGTTGCAGGTCCAGATAATATCGGATTTTTGCCTACTGTCAAAAGCTATTTTATGGAAGCAGACTGCATAAATGCTGTCAGTTTTACTGGGATGCTTACAGGTTCTATGAAATATGCAGCTTTAGCGGCTGCTAGCATCTATGTCGCTCCTTCCTATTCTGAAGGCTTTAGTATATCTGTGCTAGAAGGTATGGCTACGGGATTACCCTGCGTGATTACAACGGAGTGTAATTTTCCTGAAGCTGCTGCTGCTAAAGCTGCTCATGTTGTTGACACTAACTATGATGCGATCGCGGATTCTTTAATTCATTGCCTAACTAATCCAGAACAAGCAAAAATCATGGGCGATCGCGCTCGTCAATTGATTTTTGAAAAATATATTTGGGAGCATATTGCTGCAAAAATGATTAGTGTCTATACAGCAATCATTGAGGGACAGGTTATTCCTGCGCTTTAGTTAATAAAAATCACAACTATCTAAACATTCAACCCTATGATTTCTACATCTCAGAAATATGAGTACTCATATCAAGATAGTCAGCCTAATCATCATCATACCTATCTAATTAAGCCTCTAATGGAGATGATCACTGCCTATGAAGGAATTCAAAATAAAGAAAAGCTCCGTATCTTAGATATTGGTTGTGGTAATGGAAGCTTAAGTAACTTAATTGCACAGCAAGGCTATGAAGTTGTTGGCATTGAAGAATCTGAGTCAGGATTTGAATTTGCTAGCCGCAGCTTTCCAAACTGCCAATTTATTCTGGGTAGCATCTATAATCTCCCATATCTAGAACTAGGCGGTAAGTTTGATATTGTTATTGCCGCTGAAGTAATTGAGCATCTGTTTTCTCCACGAGAGTTAGTTAGAAATGCCAAAAAATGTCTCAAACCAAATGGTAGTTTAATTCTTACTACTCCTTATCATGGCTATTTTAAAAATCTGGTACTTGCTGTTTCCGGCAAGATAGATAAGCACTTCAATCCTCTGTGGGATTGTGGGCACATAAAGTTTTTTTCTCAAGCAACAATGACTAATCTGCTCGAAGCAGAAAATTACACAGATATTAACTTTAAATTTGCAGGTAGATTTCCTTTTTTATGGAAATCAATGTTGTGTTCTAGTGCGCCAAATTATTCCAAATAATTCAAGTGAATAGCTCTGCAATCTTAGAGGAAATTACTCCTCTTATTCTTACTTACAACGAATCTCTTAACATTCATCGCACTCTTCAGAGTCTGACTTGGGCTAAGAGAATTGTCATCATTGATAGCTACAGTACAGATGAAACTTTAGATATTTTGTACTCCTATCCTCAAGTCGAAATTTTTCAAAGAAAGTTTGATTCTTTCGCTGCTCAGTGTAACTATGGGTTAGAAAAAATTACGACTGAATGGATATTATCATTAGATGCTGATTATGTCTTAAGTGATGAGCTAATTGATGAAGTTAAAACACTGCCATTGGAGTTTGGTGTAGAGAGTTACCAGGTTAGATTCAAGTACTGCGTCTTTGGTCAGCCTCTACGTGGTACTCTACTTCCACCGCGTAAGGTTCTCTACAAAAGAAAAAAAGCAATTTATCAAAATGATGGTCATGCTCATCGTGTCAGCGTAGAAGGAAGCTCTAGATTACTATCTGGTTACATTTATCATGACGATCGCAAACCTTTAAGTCGTTGGCTATGGGCGCAGGATCGTTATATGGGAATAGAAGCCAAAAAGTTACTAGAGACTCCTGCAAGTGAACTCAGCTTAGGCGATCGTATCCGTAAACAAAAAATACTTGCGCCTATCATTATCTTGATATATTGCCTTATTCTCAAAGGAGGTATTCTCGACGGATGGCGTGGCTTTTATTATGCATTTCAGCGTGTATTAGCTGAAATTCTGCTGGCAATTCATCTAATTGAGGCAGAGAAATTTAAAACTTAATTTTGCCATACTCAACTCAGCAGAAGACATAATATTTTTAGTTCATAATTTTTTCTAAAAATGTGATTTAGTGTAAAAATTAGAAATTGATAAAATGAATAATAAGCCAAGATTTGTAGGCGTAGACCTATTAAAAATTATTTCAGCTTATGCTGTGGTTTATATACATTCACAAGGTGGTAATTATGGAGATACGAGCTACTGGGCTGCCAAAATAGGTGTTTTTTTTAATATATTTGCTGTGCCATTCTTTTTAGCTATATCTTTTTATTTATTAGTTAAAAAAATATATTCTAGCACTAGCCCTTATTCATTTATTGCAAGATTAAAATTTCTTGTTTTACCTTACATAATTTGGACTTTAATTTATCTAACATTTAGGATTAGTAAATATTTAATTCAAGGTGAAACTCCAAAAATTATTTCTTTATTTAGCGACCCTGTTGCCATTTTTTTGTTAGGAGGAGCGGCAGTTCAATTATATTTTATTCCACTTTTAATTTCTGGAATTATTTCTTTTGAAATTATTAGAAATTTTTTATCTAATAAAATATTCTACAACTTAAATATCTTATTATTACTAACCATTACAAGTATTTTAACTTATGAAATAATTTTAGATTCTGGAAATTCCTTTAATCTTGGTACTAATGTTGCTTTTAGCAACCTCATTAACTCAACATTTTCATCAAATTTAAATAATAATCCACTAATTAGGTTAATCTTAGTAGAGTTGTCATGGTTTTTAAGATGTTTGCCCAATATTTTTATCGCCATGATTTTGAATCATCCTGGTTTTAATAAAAATATTATTAAACTCGATAATAAATATATTTTTATATTTTTTAGTATAGCTTTTTCTCTCCATTTATCTTCGGCATTTCGTTACTTAATATTTCCTCCGTTTATCAATGAAACAGTTATTACTTATTTTTATTTACTTTTTAGTATTCTATTATCAAACAAGATATCAGAGAAATACTGGATCACAAATTTAGGTCTATGTTCTTTTGGAATATACTTAATACATCATCTGTTAATCGAGTTTATTAGACCAATTATATATAAAATTTATCCTGGTGCTATCACTTTGATTACAGTTTCAAGCTGTGCTACAATTAGCTTCTTTTTAAGTTGGTTATTTGTTTCTCACTTAAGAAAGTATACAATAATTCGTACTTTACTTTTCGGTAATTAAACTCTTGATTTGGAAATTACATATATTCCACTACTAACTAGAGTTTCTCAATTACCAGTTACCGCACTTTTCTAATAACTCTTGTACTACATATAAAAATAAGCATATAAAACCTATTGATTCCACTCATGCAACGGTTGCATCTGCAATTCAGAAAGTTTTGTTTTTTGGGTATAGCTAGTTTTATTCTAGTGTTACTGAGCATAATTCCCTTACGAATAGCGATCGCATCCTACCAAGCTCCCTTCCCTCAAGCTATCTTTACCCTTGGTGGCGGTCCAGATCGAGAAGAATTCACTGCTCAATTTGCTCAAATACATCCCACCCTAGATATCTGGGTTTCCAGTGGCTCACCTCCAGATACAGCCAGTACCATCTTCCACAATGCAGATATCCCCAACAGCCGTCTTCATCTTGATTACCGTGCTGTTGACACAGTTACCAACTTCACTAGCCTCGTTTCCGACTTTAAGCAAAGTCATATTCAGCATGTCTACTTAGTTACCTCAGATTTTCACATGCCTAGAGCAAAATTTATAGCAATCTTCGTTCTGGGCAGTCAAGGTATTATCTTTACCTGTGTCTCTATCCCCTCTGATAGGCCTAGAGAATCGATTGCTCACATCCTGCGTGATATTGGACGCTCTCTTTTCTGGATTGTCTCAGGACGTACCGGAGCTAGCCTCAATCCTAATATTAAGTAACTCACTTTATGCATTTAGATAACTACTCTCTTGGCAGTTATACCCCTGGCGTACCCTACTGGAAGCAGCTTTTGTGGCACTTCTTCGGATCGCCTTTAGTTGAGAGTAATTGGCTACCCATCTCAACTTTAAAGGTTTGGGTACTTCGCAGTTTCGGAGCTAGCATTGGTCAACAAGTTCGCATTAAACCAGGAGTGCGGGTAAAGTTTCCTTGGCGTTTGACTGTTGGTGATTGTGTTTGGATTGGGGAAAGTACTTGGATTGATAACCTTGCGCCTGTGATACTTGAAAGTCATGTGTGTTTATCGCAAGGAGTTTATCTCTGCACTGGCAATCATGATTGGTATCATCCCGATTTTAAACTGATTCCTGCACCAATTCACATTCACGAGAGTAGTTGGATTGCAGCCAAGTCGGTAATTGGCCCTGGAGTTACAGTTGGACGGGGAGCAGTGCTGACATTAGGGGGAGTAACTGGGCGCTCATTAGAGCCAATGACAATTTATGCAGGTAACCCAGCCCAACCTATCAAGAGCAGAGTTCGAGAAAAAGTAGAAGATGTGCTTCAGATCTCCGTAGCACATGAATTCATTCATGTCCGCCGTCTTCTAGATGAGGGTTTGACTGAGGAATGGGAACAAGGGGACAAGCAGGATCGGGGAGAAATAACTAATAAGCCTTGAGCGTTGACTCTGGTAATCAAAAAATTATGAGCAGTTGAAATATAAGCCTCATCATATTGTTCATCTATAGCTATTGAAGCGATCGCTCAACAACACAACTAAACTTTAAATAAAATTATTGCAACGATTACTTTATTAATAAAACTACACAATCTTTCTATTGACTCGTGATAAGCACAATTGCTTTGTAAAGGATAATTGATAAGTGTTGTCAAAGTAATGCCTAGAGATCGAAACTAAGAATACAACACAGCAATTATTCTTATGCATACTATTTCTAACGTTCAATTCAAGCAGTCGTTTTGGCAACCTGCTGTTTTATTAACTTTAGGCTTTTGGCTTAGCGCTAGCCTTCTCTTAGATTGGGTAATTATGCCTAGTCTTTACATTTCTGGCATGATGACCCAAGCTAGTTTTTCTACAGTTGGCTATGTGATTTTTTGGAATTTCAATCGTGTGGAATTATTGTCTGCTGCTGTAGTGCTAACTGGCGTACTAGCTTTGAGCAAAACTCAAATCAACTGGCGGCGTAACGGTATTGTTTTATCTGTGTTGCTGCTAGTTATAGCTTTGCTTGATACTTATCTTTTAACTCCGCAGATGAGTGCAATCGGAGTTCATCTCAATGCATTTGATGTAGAGACTACCATTCCAGCAACGATGAATTTACTCCACGGTAGTTATTGGATATTGGAAGCTACCAAGCTGATAGCAGGTGGTGCGCTTTTAAGCTATTGCTGGAGACAGCAAGGTTAAGATTTCAATCTCACACAAAAAAGACGCTAAGAAATTCTTGGCGTCTTTTTTGTGAAATGTATCTATATTGATTACTGTGTTGATTCTGAATCGTTAAAAAACAGCAGCCGTGCGGCGAGTATCGCAAATCCTACAGCCGCGATCGCTTTTAACAAGCGTGTAGGTAAAAATTCTGCAACGGCTCCCCCTGCTAATGCTCCCAACAAGCTAGTTAATAGTAGGGCAACCGCAGTACCAAAAAATACAGCCCGCGGAGATTGACTGCGACCAGAAAGCGCGATCGCCGCTAGCTGGCTCTTGTCACCTAATTCTGATAAAAAAACTGTAATAAAGCTCAGTCCTAAAAGATGCCAATCCATGTGATTTAAGGGGATGAGGGGGATAAGGAAGACGGAGAGGACAAGGAGGAAATTACTAATGACCTTTGACCCTTGACTCTTGACTAATGACCAATAATTACATCCCAAAACAGCATGAGGGAAATTAGCAATAACATCACACCTGCTGATTTCTCTACGGTTTTAGGGCTAAGTCGGTTGGCTATCCAACTTCCTAAAAGTACGCCTAATAAACTGGTAGTTATCAGTGCAGCCCCAGATCCCATAAAAACTATCCACGGTGCATGAGATTCTGCGCTCATTAACAAGGTAGATAGCTGAGTTTTATCGCCAATTTCTGCTAGAAAAATGGTGATGAAGGTTGTACCAAAAATCACTGCTACTGATTCTTGCTTTTTTGGGCTATCGGCAACTACAGACTGAAGCGGCTCAATGATTGCAGTCGTTAACGTAATATCGGTACTGTCTTCAAGTTCTGGCTGGCTTTCAGTCTGAGATATGCCAGAAAGGCTCAAGGGTGCAGAGTCAAGTTTCACAGGCAGTAATCTTGTTCCTAGTTTGTTTTCATATTCTTCTCATTTTCTCAGATTGTTGTAATAAATTGCAACTAGTTCCAGTTATTAGTTGTCAGTTCCTTGAGTCTTAATTTATAGACCAACAGCTTTGTTGAAGCGGATAATTTCCAAGCTGCGATCGCCATAGACTCCTTCTATTTGTTGGCGACAGCAGTCAATGGCAAAATCGTTTAACTCTTCTGGCTCAATTCCATACATATCCTGAAATATTTCTGTTTCTACGCGGCAGAAACGAGGGCGATTTGGGTAGATGCGACATTCTCGCGTTTTATGGTCGAAATTAACGCACCATCCGCCTTCACCTACCATACTGAGGTAAAGTTCCAGTTCTGTCGGTGAGAGATACTCTTCTATGTCTGGGCGCTCTGCTGGGTCAAGATTACAGCAGGCTCCACATTGCTTTATACATTGCCAAGTTGCCATGATTTGTTATTGGGTATTGGGCATGGGGCATAGGGCATTGGGCATTGGGCATTACTACCCTTGTTTTCTGTAGGCTGAGCGAAGTCGAAGCCTAGTCACCTCATCTTACATTTTTATGTTTTTTCTTATAATTTTGTTAAGTAAATTAAATCTAGCAGTCCATCGCCGGATATGATCGATTGCGGGTTTTGCAATTGAAGTTATTGAATTTTTTAAGACAATTGGGAGGAAACAATGTTTGAAGCTATAGCCAATATCAATTGGGAAGTTATTTTTCAACTACTCTTCGTTGGGCTGATTATCCTTGCTGGTCCTGCTGTAATTTTTGTGCTGGCATTTCGCAACGGCAACCTGTAACAGTGCTGAGTGCTGAGTGAAAAGTACTGAGTATTAAGTGAAAAGTGCTGAGTTGTAGAACATTATTAAGATTCCCAACTCCAACTTAGTAATTGAAAACTCAGGACTCAGAACTCAGCACTGATAATGCTTGAAGCGCAGCTTGGATAATGCTGTCGTATTGTGGTTGACAAACATCAACCTCTTTGGCGTCTTCACGACTATTGCCTAGTAAGCCAATTGTTTGTCCTGGTTGCATAACTAAGACTTTGCCTTCAGGATTTTTAATTCTTAATTCTGGTAACGAACCCTGTTGAAAGATACCACAACTATATTGACGCTGCTTGTACTCAAAAGTGGTTCTTAAAGGACGAGGTGGCGAGGTAAAAAATAGATGAGATTGTGTTGTAAGTCTCACGCCTATTAATTCCATCTCAATGTTGGTATTACCATTAAAATTATTTTCTCGCAGTTTATAAGCAACATCGACTCGCAATGGTAGGGGATAGTAGTCGCGCCAACGCCAAGCGATCGCCTTAATTTTATACTGTTGACGATCGATAGTTTGGGCAAGTGTGAGTTTGATGTGACCTTTGCCAACTATTTGTTGCTCAACTACTTGAACATTAGGTGTCCAGAAGACCGGATCGGGGTTGTCGATACCGCAGGGATGCAAAGTATTTAGCTGCTGATAAAGCTGGTGATTAATTTCACTAAAATTTACCTGGGTATCAATTTTGAGTAGTGGCTTGAGGTGCTGGGGTTCGAGACATTGATTGGCAAACTCAATCAAACGCGATCGCAATGCCGATAAATTCTGCGCTGGTAAAGAATATCCCCCGGCTGCTTTGTGTCCACCATATTTACCTAACAACTCGTGACAAGCCTGCAAACCTTCAAACACATTAAACTCTGGAATTCCTCTTGCTGAACCGCGAATATGTGCTTCATCCTCATAAGTGCCAATAAACACAGGCACACCGTAGCGTTCTACCAAACGGGAAGCGACAATTCCAATTACACCATGATGCCAGTTTGGTTGGACAACAACTAATACCCGGTCTTGCTGGAGTGAGGCGACAAATTCAGTTTCAACATAAGCGATCGCTTCTTGTTCAATTTGCTCACACATTTCCTGGCGTTGCTGGTTCACACCTTCGCACTGCATTGCTCTCTCCAGCGCTATCCCCATATCATCTGTAGTTAGCAGATCAATCACAATCTGAGGATCGCCAATCCGACCAATCGCATTAATTCTTGGCCCCAGCCGAAACCCAATATCCTCTGGCTTTAGGGATTTTGGATTTTGGATTTTGGATTTTGGATTGCTCCCCAGATCCCCATCCCTTGCTTGTACTCCAGCTATCTGAATCAACGCCTGTATCCCAGGTAAATGAGACTTAGGTAAATGCTGTAAACCACGTTTTACCCAACGGCGGTTCACCCCAGTTAGGGGAGCTAAATCTGCGATCGTTCCTAATGTAAATAGTGCTAGCATCGGCTGGATTAAGCCTCTAGTCTCCCCTAGTTGTTGTGCTAGAGACACCGCCAAAATATAAGCCACACCCACACCCGCAACACCTCGGTAAGGCGAAGATTCAGCGATCAGTTTGGGGTTGAGAATAGCATTAGCTTCTGGTAATACTTGAGGAATGTCGTGGTGGTCGGTGACAATTACCTTTAAACCTAGTTCTCTGGCTCTGGCAATTGGTTCAACTGCGGAGATACCATTATCGACAGTCAGAATTAACCCAACGCCTTCGCTGTGGAATTCTTCTACAATCCGTTTATTAATGCCATAACCATCATGCATCCGGCTAGGGATAGCATAATCAACTTTAGCCCCTAAAGCGCGCAGACTGCGCAACAGTAAAGCGGTGCTAGTCATTCCATCAGCATCGTAGTCACCGCAAATAGCAATTTTTTCTTCAGAGGCGATCGCATTTTGCAGTAACTCCACGCTGATTGCCAAATCAGGAAATTCTTCTAATGGCGCAGGTAAGATTAAAGATTCTGGTTCTAAAAATGTTTGTGCTGCTTCTAGGGTTTCGATACCCCGGTTAATTAGCAGTTGACTAACAATAGGTGAGATATTACTCGCTACAGCCAGCTTTTGGGCAAATTCTGCTCTTTGTGGGTAAATTTGCCAACGCTGATTAGGTAAGCGCCTACGAGGTTTTGCGGTTTCAGGGCGAACGACATCTAGCACAATAAAAGTTATGAGTTAGAAATTATGAATGCAAAGTTTTTGCCTAACTCATAACTAATAGCGTCAAAGCGATCGCTTTGACGCTAACTTTTGCTAACTTTTAATACACATTTACATGACCGTCAGTCAGCATATGCAGAGAGCGATCGCCTGGGTTGCGTTTACCAGGACGAAGTTCTACGTGTAAAGTCCCAAAGTTGGGTTTGGAAATAATTGCTTGTAGCGGCAATCCCATTTCATCCCAGAACACAAGAGAAATATTTGGCTGTGTCTCATCACCTTGCACAAATTGTAATTCCTGTCCTGGTCGTAGGGGAATGGGGTCAGTTCCTTGGACTTTCTCTAATTTTACCAAACCTAATGTTCTATTTATTACTTCCAAGCGGATAGATTGACCGGGAGTAAATTGAATTGGACGTGGACCACACTTAGAGGCGCAAGTTCCTGCCAGTGTGGCACTAGGATGATTAGTTGATGTTATAAGAATGGTAACGGTGGCTAAGACAACTGGCAGTAGTTTAGACATAACACCCAGTATAAGTACTTGATTAAAATCCTACTCCAGGAAAGTACGATCAAGCCTCAGCAGATTTTCCGGAATTAGATTTGAATTTTGAACCTTGGATTGGCAATTCTATAAAAATCCAGTTTAATTTTTGAAAAAATGACTTACTAAGCGTATTGTAGGCATTGGCTTCCCTACGTATATTTCAAATAGATTAAATTTCTTTTTCTAGTTACAACGCGATTGATTAGATCGCTTCTCCCTTGCTCTCCAGTTTTCTTTTCAGAATCTCTTCCATTTCCCTCAAATCCTCGTCAGTTTGAGGAAAGCGATATTTTGGGCTGTTGGGATCTCCCCGTTTGATCAGAGCCTCGATGGCCTCATCATCATCCCGATGAACCAAAATATAAGCTCTCATCTCTTGACGAGTCATTCTGCTAAAATCCGGTTTCGTCATCGTTAAACCTCCATTGACCATCGGGAAAAATCAGGATTTCCAGGTTTTCAGACATACCAGCCAGTATAAAAACTGTCTTGGTATTCTGGTTGTACCGAAATACATGGATAGGCTGATATCCATTTGAGAGCATCTGGCATACTCTGACGCACGCAAGAGCCTGTTCGGCAGTAGGCATATGCTGTTATCTGTATGATAGCGAGTATTACCATACCGTAAAAGACGTACTATGCCGACTTTAAGTGATTAAAGTTTCTTTGCTTGAGTCATTTTATAAGCTGCAAAATCTTTGTATAGTTTCGTTATTTATCTTCCATTGCGAGGATAAATAAATAAACGGGAAATATAGAAATAACCATCTTCTCAAAAATAGTAGGACACTGGAAAAATTTTGCAGTGTTTCATCTATCACCCTAGAGAAGTTTGGCGGAAAGCATCTTTTTAAGAAAATTCCCATAAATAAGAGCAATGGAACTCAATTCGACTTCTACGGAAAATCAACTTTTATTGTCAAGCGCTCAACTGCAAGAACAACTAGAGCAACAAAAAGCCCTGGCGAATGTAATTGTGCGAATTCGGGAGTCTCTTGACTTAGAAACGATTTTTCAAACTACCGTTACAGCTGTGCTGCAATTGCTGAATGCTGACCGAGTAGCAGTCTTTCAGTTTAAGCAGGACAAAGACTGGGAAGGAGAATTTGTTTGTGAGGATGTTGTCCTTGGTTGGGACTCGGTAATGGCACTGAAAATCCACGATCACTGCTTTGCAGAACAATTTGCTGCTGAGTATCAACAAGGTCTAGTGCAGGCTGTTGGCAATATTTATGAGGCAGAACTAAGCGATTCTCATGTAGAAATTTTGCGTAAAATGCAGGTATGCGCCAACCTCGTTGTGCCTTTGTTAAGGGAGAAGGAACTGTGGGGATTGCTTTGCATTCATCAGTGCCGTGAGGCTCGCAACTGGAAAGAATCGGAAATTGAGTTTATTCGCCAAATTGCTAACCATCTCACAGTTGCCATTCAACAAGCGAAGCTTTTCCATGAAGCTCGATTACAAGCTGCAAAATTAGCACAAGCAGCCCAGCGCGATCGCGTAATTGCTCAGATTGTTGATAAAATTCGTTCCCCCCTGGATATTGAAAGTATCTTTGCAACAACGACTCAAGAAATACGCAACCTGCTGCAAGCCGACCGAGTTGCAATCTTTCGCTTCAATGGCGATTGGACTGGTAACTTTGTCGCTGAATCACTTGCTGAAGGTTGGACTCCCTTAGTTAATGTTCAGCCTGCGATCGCAGATACTTATTTACAGCAAAATCAAGGGGGACGCTACGTTAATAATCAGACATTTACAGCCAATGACATTTATCAAGCTGGATTAACAGACTGTCACGTGAATCTGTTGGAGCAATTTCAAGCAAAAGCTTTTGCCACGGCTCCCATTCTTCAAGGAGACAAACTGTGGGGAATCATTGCAGCCTACCAAAATTCTTCACCCAGACAGTGGCAATCCTATGAAATTGAATCACTAACCAAAATCGGTACACAAATTGGTGTAGCATTGCGACATCATCAGTTGTTAGCAAAAGCTAAGTACCAAGCAGAGCAACAAAAAACATTAACTGGCGTAATTACTCGCATTCACGAGTCTCTGGATTTAGATAAAATCTTCCAAACTACAGTCACAGAAGTGCGACAAATGCTGCAAGCTGACCGGGTTGCAGTCTTCCAATTCGACCGTCAAAAAGACTGGGAAGGAGAATTTATTTCCGAGGATGTTGTACCTAGCTGGGACTCGGTAATAGGAGCAAAAGTCTCCGACCAATATTTTAAGGAACAGTTTGCAGGTGATGACCAACAAGGAAGAGTACAAGTAGTTGCAGATATCTCTGATGCTGAATTAAATGAATCTTATGCTGCGATTTGGGAAAAATTTCAAGTGCGGGCACATCTGGTAGTCTCTTTGCTAAAACGAGGGAATTTATGGGGCTTTTTGTGTGTGCATCAATGCAGCAATCCTCGAATTTGGCAAGCTAATGAAATTGAATTTATTAGCCAAATAGCAGAGAACTTGGGAGTTGTCCTCCAACACAACAAACTTTTAGCAGAAGCACGTTACCAGACAGAGCAACAAAAGACATTAACTGGTGTCATTGCGCGAATTCGTGAGTCTTTAGATTTAGACACAATTTTTCAAACATCTGTCACCGAAGTTAGGCAACTACTTAAAGCAAACCGAGTGGCGGTCTTTCGCTTTGACCCGCAAACAGACTGGGAAGGAGAATTTGTCTATGAAGATGTCGCTCCCGACTGGAAGTCTGCAATAGCAGAAAAAGTTTATGACCACTGCTTTAGTGAAAGCTTTGCACACTTTTACGCGCAAGGTCGAGTAAATGCGATCGCTGATATTTATCAAAGAAAGTTTCAAGGCTGTTATATCCAAATACTAGAAAGATTTCAAGTGCGTGCAAATATGGTCGCACCTCTGTTAAAAAACGGCGAACTTTGGGGATTACTTTGTATTCATCAATGTGATGCACCCCGTCACTGGCAACCTTCTGAAATTGAATTTCTCAGCCAAATAGCCGAGCAGTTAGGAGTTGCATTAAAACAGGATTCTTATTTAAAACAATTTCAAATGCAGGCTGTCCAGTTAGCAGAAGCTACCGAGCGAGAAAAAGCAATGGAACGCCAAGAACTGCTAGCTGCAACTATTGATAAAATTCGCCAATCACTTGATATTAAAACTATTTTTAAAACTACTACTCAAGCTGTGCGAGAGTTGCTTGAAGTTGAGCGCGTAGCTATCTACCGTTTTAACCCAGATTGGAGTGGTAAATTTGTGGCAGATTCCTTCAAAGATGGTTGGAAACCAGTGGCACAAGTCCAACCAATGCTGATAGAAAATTTTGAAGGTACAGATGACGATAACGAACTGCCGCGCAATGAAACATTTGTTCCCATCCGACAAGGTGAACAATTATGGGGATTATTAGTTGCTTATCAAAATTCGCAACCGCGCTATTGGAAAGATGAAGAAATCAATTTATTGGCTCAAGTTGGTGTGCAATTAGGAATTGCTATTCAGCAAGGAGAATTACTCGAACGAACTAAACGTCAAACCTTAGAACTTACGCAAGCTTTACAAGAATTAAAACAAACTCAGTCGCGGTTAATTCAGGGCGAAAAAATGGCTGGCTTAGGGCAACTAATTGCCGGAGTTGCTCATGAAATCAACAATCCTGTCAGTTTTATTTTTGGTAATCTTATACATTTAAATGAATATACTCAAGAACTGCTGAAGGTAGTAAAACTTTACCGTCAAAATGACGCTTTATTTCCAGATATTCAAAAACAAATTAATAAAACTGAGTTGGACTTTATTATCAAAGATTTACCCAAAACTATTGAATCGATGAATGTGGGAACAGAGCGGATTCATCAGATTGTACTATCATTGCGAAACTTTTCTCGTACAGATGAGGCTGAATTAAAGGCAGTAGACATTCATGAAGGATTAGATAGTACTTTACTGATTTTAGGACATAGATTTAAAAATAATCGAGAGCGCCCAGCTATTGAAATTGTTAAAGAATATGCTGCCTTACCTTTAGTTGAATGCTATCCTGCACAACTAAATCAAGTAGTGATGAATATCCTAAGTAACAGCGTTGATGCTTTAGAAGAAAAGTATAAAACTGTACAAGAAAAGTATTTGAAATCATCAAAAACTCGCCCAGAAATTCCCTTAACTATCTGGATTAATACGCAGATAGTTAATCATCAAATTGTCATTAGAATAGCTGATAATGGTCTTGGAATTCCAGAAGAAGTGCGATCGCACATTTTTGAACCCTTCTTTACCACCAAAGAGCTAGGTAAAGGTACAGGATTAGGTTTATCTATCAGCTATCAAATAATAGTCGAAAAACATCACGGTCAAATTCGATGTTCCTCCAAATTAGGGGAGGGAACAGAGTTTGTGATTGAAATTCCGACAAAACCTTTGCATCACAGCTAATCAACGCTTTAAATGCCCAAATAAAATTGTGTATTTTCGTGTTTGGTAGTTCAGAGTCCAGAGTAAAACTTGACTGTTGACTCTGGACAACTCTCATGAGTAAGTATACTTAACCGAAGCGTCCACTAATATATTCCTCAGCTTCTTGAGTCTGAGGAGAAGAGAACATTTCCCTTGTTGGACTAAATTCAACCAATTTACCGCGACGTTTGCCATGTTCGTCAATTTCGGTATTGAAAAAAGCTGTCCAATCTGCAATCCGCGAAGCTTGCTGCATATTATGAGTCACCGTAATAATGGTGTATTGTTGCTTGAGTTCTAAGCAGAGTTCTTCGACTTGACGAGTAGAAATCGGGTCAAGAGCCGAGCATGGTTCATCCATTAATAATACATCTGGCTTCATGGCGATCGCTCTGGCAATGCAAAGCCGTTGCTGTTGTCCGCCAGATAATGCCGTACCCTTCTCTTTGAGTTTATCTTTGACTTCATCCCAAATAGCGGCGCGTCTTAAGGAATCTTCGACTAATTCATCTAGGTTACCTTTATAACCGTTAGAACGCGGGCCAAAGGCAATATTTTCGTATATTGACTTCGGAAATGGGTTTGGTCTTTGAAAAACCATTCCGACTTGCCGTCGTAATTTTACTGAATTAACTTTGGGGTCGTAAATATTGCGATCGCGGTAATTTAGCCTACCCTCTACCTTCGCTCCAGTAATTAAATCATTCATGCGGTTGAAGCAACGTAGCAAAGTACTTTTACCACATCCTGAAGGGCCAATAAAAGCTGTAATTTGTTTTTCAGGAATTTTCAAGTACACATCTAAAAGTGCTAAAAATCCACCATAGTAAACCTTAACACCTTCAACATCAAATACCGCATTATTCTCTTGGTTAAGTGTGCCTTGATTATTCAGTTGACTTCTACGATTATTGAAAGTCATCTTACCTAGCTCCTAGATATCATTTAAATGCCGGGAAAATCTATTAACTATTGAATTTGCTCTGTTATCTAACGATAGAAGCGTTGCCGAATATAAATTGCTACACCGTTGAGAACTAAAATCAAGATCAGCAATGCAATAATTGTTGCTGCTGCTGCATTAGCAAAACCAGGTTCTGGACGAGTTATGTAACTGTAAATTTGAATAGGCAAAGCCATAAATCTCTGGAACAAACCAGGATTAAAGGTCAGAAAACCGACAGCGCCGACAACAATTAAAGACGCTGCATCACCAATGGCACGGGATACAGAAATAATTACTCCAGTTAGAATACCAGGAACAGCATAGGGTACGACATGATTACTAATAGTTCGCCATTTGGTAACACCTAAGCCGTAAGAAGCATTTCTAATAGAATCAGGAACTGCGCGAATTGCTTCTCTAGATGTCACAATAATTACTGGTAAAGATAGCAAAGATAAAGTCAATGCTCCAGAAATTAATGCCGGACCAAAACCTAACAAATAATTAAAAACTCCTAAACCCAGCAATCCGTAGACAATAGAAGGTACTCCCGCCAAATTGCTGATATTTATCTCAATAATTGCTGTCCACCAAGCTCTAGGTGCATATTCTTCCAGATATAAAGCTGCGCCAACACCAATTGGTACAGTAACACAAATGACAACAAGTCCTAAAAGAATGCTACTGATAATAGCTGGACGAATACCACCATCTTCAGGGAAACGAGAAGGAGTTTCTGTTAAAAATCCGGGTGTCAAAAATCTCCCTAGTCCGTCTCTTAAAATATCAAAGAGTAGCAACGCTAGGACAAATACACCAATCAGTAACCCTAACAAAAAAAGTACTTCAAATACTTTTCCTAACTTCTCTCTACTCTCAACATTATCAGTAAATTCTGTTGCCGGATTCAAAGAATCATCTTGTCGATAAGCTGTAGCCATGTTTATTACTCGTACTTTTCTTTAAAGCGATTAGAAATCCAGTAACTAACAATATTTAGAACTAAGGTGAGTAGAAACAAAACAGCGCCTACAGCATATAAGGTTTGGAAATTAATGCTACCACGCGGGCTATCTCCCCCAGAAATTTGCGCCATGTAAGCTGTCATCGTTTCAACTGATTCTGCAAAATTAATAGTTAGTTTTGGCTGTTGTCCGGCGGCGATAATCACAGTCATTGTTTCACCCACAGCGCGAGAAGTACCCAAAATAATCGAGGCGATAATTCCAGACAGTGCTGCTGGGAGAACTACTTTAAAAATCGTTTCCAGTTTAGTAATACCTAAAGCGGAAGCTCCCTCACGTAATGAACGTGGAACTGCGCGAATCGCATCTAAGCTGATAGAACCAACAGTTGGAGTAATCATTACTCCCATCATTAACCCTGCACTTAAGGCATTGAAAATTTCCAGCGGGAAAAAATTTCGTAATAAAGGTGTGACAAATAACAGTGCAAAATAACCATAGACTACCGTTGGTATCCCTGCCAAAAGTTCCACCGCTGGGCGTAAAATTGCTGCTACTTTAGGTTGAGCATACTCACCTAGATAAATAGCAGAAGATAAACCTAAAGGAATAGCAACTGCCATCGCAATCGCTGTAGTTAAGAAAGTCCCATTAATTAAGGGCCATATGCCAAAATGTTTCTCTGCAAATAAAGGTGTCCATTTAGTATCTAGAAAAAATTGTGCAAAGGAAACTTCTTTGAAAAAGGCGAATGTCTCCTTAAAGATAATGACAACGATACCAAAGGTAGTAAATACAGACACCAAAGCACAAGCAAATAAAATTCCCGCAACAATATTTTCTTGGATATCTTCAGATGCATTTTTCTCTAGTGACTGCCTGGGTATTTGAAAAGAATCGTTTGAAAAATTTGAATTTTGCATAATACAGTTCAGTTTTGACTAGTAAAAAAAGGCAGGATATAGATGGCAGAAAGTGAGAAGAAGAGAGTTTTGATGTAGCGCTTATCGCAGTTTATAAATTCAAGGACTTGTAACTTTGTAGAGAAAGTATGAAAGCTTGATAGTTAACACTTTTCTTATACCTTCCTTCTGCTCTCTGCCTTTTAAATAAAGTTTGTAATCGGCTCACCTGGTTTAGCTTTTTTGAACTTTGTGCCAGTTTCACCAGTAGCGAATTTTCGTTTTACCTTGACATAAGCTTCATCAGGTAGTGCTACATAACCAACGCTATCTACCCACTTCCAAGAATTTTCTAGATAAAAATCTACAAACTCTTTAACTGCTGGCTTGCTATCTAAGGATTTTTTACTGACATAGATGAACAGTGGACGAGACAAAGGTGTGTAGATATTTTTGATTACATTATCCACAGGAACTGGTTTTTCACACTTTCCTTTGGGACTTTCTACAGCAACTAAATTGAGTTTGTCTTGGTTTTGAATGTAGTAAGATATCCCTACATAACCCAAGGCTGATGCATCACCTGCTACCCCTTGCACCAACAGGTTTTGATTATGACTAGGAGTGTAGTCTGTACGGCCATTCTTAGCTTTGCCAGTAACAGCTTGAGTCATATAATCAAACGTTCCTGTATCAGAAGCCGGAGCATACAGCTTCATTTTTTGTTTAGGAAAGTTGGGATTAACTTGATTCCAATTTAGTATTTTGCCGTCTGATTTAGCACTCCAAATCTTTTTGAGTTCATCAATAGTTAGGCATTTAGCAAAGTTATTTTGACGGTTGGCGATGACAGCAATTCCATCTAAAGCTATAGGTAACTCGACAAATTCAATCTTCTTAGTTTTACATTTTTTGATCTCTTCATCTCGAATGGTACGAGAAGCGCCAACAATATCGATATCGCCAGCACAAAACTTACTGATTCCTCCACCAGTACCACTTGAGGCGACACTAACTTGTGCTTCAGGTTTTGACTTTTCGTATTCTTCTGCAACTGCTAGAGAAATCGGAAACCCTACCGCTGCACCGTCAATACTCACCTGACTTTTCAGTTGTTGTCCGCTATTACAGCCAGTAATATTGCTGGCAATGAGCATTAAAAAGGTTAGAAAAAAGCTACCCTTAAATTGGCTACGAAAGCTCATAACTTATCAATGGAGATAAAGTGATTGCAATTAGATTAGATCGGGCGAAAAAGTGAGAGTTTATGCTTTTTTAGCAGCTTGAATCTTGTCAAAAATTGCCCCATCTCCAAAAAACTTTTTCTGAATATTATCCCAGCCACCTAAATCTTGAGACGTAAATAAAGTTTGGACTGAGGGATATTGCGATGCTACTTCTTGGGTAACAGTAGGGTTGACTGGACGATATCCTAATTTAGCAAATTCTTGCTGGGCTTCTGTTGAGTAAAGAAAATCCACAAACGCTTCTGCAACTTCTCTTGTACCATGTTTATCGACGTTTTTATCAACGATGGCTACAGGATTATCGATGGAAATGTTTATTTGCGGTATAACGTAAGGCAGTTTTGAGCCATTTTTTTCTGCCAAAATCATCTCGTTTTCGTAGTTAATTAAAACATCTCCCTGATTTTGTTGGAAAAACAAATCGCTAGCTTCACGAGCGTCTTTTGTTAGCACAGGGGCATTTTGATATACTTTGGTGAGATAATCTAATGCTGTCGCTTCGTCACCTCCAGTTAGACTTACCGAACCCCAAAAAGCTAAAAATTCCCAAATAGCAATACCGGAAGTTTTTGGGTTAGCCGCAATCAATTTCACGCCATCTTTTGCCAAGTCTTGCCAATTATTAATGTTTTTGGGATTGCCTTCGCGGGTAACAATTGCAGCAACCGATCTACTAACAATACCACTTCTGGGAGATTTAATTTCCCAACCTGATTTAATCAAACCTGCTTGCTGAATTTTGTTGACATCCAGAGGCAGTGCGAGGTGTACTATATCTGCCTCTTGAGAACCAGCAATCACAGCATTTGCTTGCGCGCCGGAACCTCCATAGCTTTGCTCAAAAGTGACATTTTGGTTATGTTCTTGCTGCCACTTTTGCACAAATTTGGGAATTATTTGGTCATGGGCGGCTTTGGTAACTGAAAAGGAAACCAGCCTCAGCTTTATATCAGATTTACTAGCTGTACTGCTTCCAGAACACGCAGCAACTACTATACTTAAAAGAGTAGCTACTAGAAACAGACACACAAAGCTTTGTAGAGAGCGTCCATTTAACCAACTTCTAATTTTTTGTTGGTAATAAAATTGCATAGCTTGCCAAATTTCCACGACATAAACTCGCATTCGCTCAATTAGATCCGTACTTAATTGTGTCGGATGTTGCGATTTACTCATGTGCAATCACCCCTTAATCTACGGTATTTTGAGCCAAATACCGTAATTAAAAAAAATTATACGATATATAGAACAAAAGTTCTCATCTGGCTTCATTTTTGTTTACTTAAGTGAACAATCGATGATTCAGCAATTGCTACGAATCCTAAAATTACGAAGTTATTAAAAAAAACCGAGTTTTTACTGCTATAAAGCAGAGAAACTCGGTTGCATTCATTCACAATTTTATGAAAAATTCTGTTATAGGTAATACCTAACAGTAGAGACAACTCGACTTTTTTTAGCCCTTAAAGCTGTCTTTAAGAATAAGGTTGTTTGGTTGTGCAAAAGACCTTCCCACCAGTTGCGAGTTACAAAAGCAGGAATAATGATAGTTGTAAAAACATCTGGATGATGCTCTTCAAACTGACTGACAAAATCCACAAGTGGTTCTATTACAGAACGGTAGGGTGAATCGATAATTTCTAGAGGAATATCTGATTCTAAATTACGCCATTTTTCTTGCAGTTTCTCTCTATCTGTAGAACTATTTATATCTACATGTACTGCTACAATTTCATCGGCGATGGTGCGTGCATAGTCCAAAGCTTCTACTGTTCCTCGGTTAAGTTGTCCTACTACTACTACCGCTGGATGGGTAACCATTGCTGGTTTAGGTCGAGGAATATAACTGCGAGGCGCTATACCCTGAATACTCAGACGTTCGGCTACGTATTCATAGTGACGGCGAATCGTTAAGAATAAAGCCACTACTAAAGGTATGGCTACTACCACTAACCAAGCGCCTAAGAGAAACTTAGTTGAAATAATTACTCCCAGTACAACAGCTGTAGCAATGGCTCCCAACCCATTCATGAGCGCGCTAGCGCGCCAATTTGATTCTCGTGATTGAAACCAGTGACGCACCATCCCAGCTTGAGAGAGGGTAAAGGAAGTAAATACACCGACTGCATACAGGGGAATAACGGCGTTCACTTGCCCTTTAAAGATAATTACTAAAATCCCAGCACAGATACTTAGGAGAATAATACCGTTGGAGTAGACTAAGCGATCGCCTAATAGCGATAATTGTCGCGGCAAAAAGCCATCTCGCGCCAAAAAGTAGCAAAGTCTGGGGAAATCTGCATAGCTGGTGTTTGCTGCTAACAGCAAAACTAACAGGGTGACAATTTGGACAAAATAGTACAATGGTCCATTCCCCAAAATCTCTCTACCTAAAAGAGAAACTACTGTTTGTCCCTCTTCTGGCACAAGATGATACATATTGGATAGATAAGTGATGCCAATAAACATCAGCCCCAGAATAACGCCCAAGTAAAGCAATGTGAGGCGGGCATTTTTCCACTCTGGTTCCTTAAATGCCAAGACACCATCAGATATAGCTTCCACTCCGGTAAGTGCTGTACAGCCAGCTGAAAAGGCTCGCAAAATGAAAAACAAACTCAGTCCTTCCTTGACAGGAATGGGGGGATAGTCTGCTACTACTTCCCCGGTAGCGTGTTTGAACAAACCAATAGCAATCAGTACAAAAATACTGGCAATAAACGCATAGGTAGGAATCATAAATATTCTGCCTGATTCCTTAACGCCTCTGAGATTTGCCAGCATTAACAAGAAAATGAAAATTAAGCACAGGCTGACTGTGAAAGGTCGGAGTGCTGGAACTGCTGATGTCAGAGCTGCTGTACCCGCAGATATACTGACTGTAACTGTCAAAATATAGTCAATCATCAGCGAACCACCTGCCACTAGACCTGGATAAATACCAAGGTTTTCTCTAGCAACAATGTAGGAACCACCGCCTTTGGGATAAGCGCGAATAGTTTGTCGATAGGAAAGCACAACTATGCCCAGCAGGATGATAATCGCTATAGCAATAGGTAGAGACAAACCCAAAGCACCACTTCCCGCTGCTACTAGAATCAGCAGAATTTCTTCTGTAGCATAAGCAACTGAGGAGAGCGCATCTGAGGATAGCACTGCTAAAGCAGCAGCGTTACTCAATCGCTCTTCACTATGAGCGCTGGTTGGTAATGATTTACCGAGTAAAAATTGTTTTATCTGTGGGTAGAGGGACATACTAAGTCCACCTGAAAAAGGTTTGTACTCCCGCTCAATTGAATACATCCTGGAACTTCTTGCAGAAGTTGGCTTAAGAGAAAGCGGGAAGGGTGAAAGGGAGAGAATTTTCCTTTTCTTTTTAACCTTTACCCTATCTCCAGCTTTGACAAAAGTACCTTTTGCAAGAGGACTACTAAAATACTGAGCAAGGAATATAGCAATTTTGGCAGATTCCTAACCCCTTAACCTTAAATTTTGCTCTATAGCTAACTGAGGGCTTGGGGACTTCTACCATTTTGGCTACACTCTTCGCCAAAACAACTGATTTTATATTGCCCGTGTCTAACTCTTATAATTAACAAATAATTCGGAGAATGCTACTCATGAGTTGCTCCTTCCAGCCAGACTTCTACATCGTCTGCAAGTAGCCTCTGTGCAGCTTCTAACATTGTTCCGGCGATGTCTTTCAGGTCTTCGCGATTACTTAAGTAAGTTTTTAATGCTTCTAGTGGGTCAATGCTACTACTGGCCGTTAATTCGGGAATCCGGGGTCTAGCCAATTGACTCAGTAATTCTGGTTGAATGGTGTAGGTGTGAGCGGAACTTAACGCACTATGCAGCGAGGAATTATCAATTAAATCTAACTGTTCGGAGCGGAGTTTATAGATTAACCGGACTACAGTATTTTGAATATCATGTTTAGCGATCGCTTTAATTAATGCGGCTTGCGGATCTTCTGCTTTTGATAAATCTACCTCAATTGTCCGGAAAGTCCGCACAGGTAAAGGACAAAACTCCCAACTAGCCTTACCCCTCTCCAGTTCAATCATCACATAACCTTTATCTTCCTTTTCTTCGCTAAAATCCACCCGCTCAATGCTTCCTGGATAAATCACTGGTGGGTCGTTAGATTTATTCAGATTTTGGTGGCGGTGGACATGTCCCAGAGCTACATAATCAAAACAAGGACGTGTCAACAAAGATAGGGGTAGAGTAAAACCTTTACCTACTGCTAAAAAGCGTTCGGCTCCCAAAGCAGCATTATCAGCCATCAAATGAGCCAACAGCACAGTTGGTACATCGGGGTCAAGACGGCGAATTTCGCCTTCCAAGACAACTTGTAGACGTTCAGTTAACAGTTGGTTGACTTCTGCTAGCGACAAACTTTCAGTTTCTTGGCGAGTCATCAACGTCGAACGGGTCAGCCAAGGAAGGGTAATAACTTGAACTTTACCATTGCGAGTTTGAATGCGGTGAGTAGTTACCGTATCCCCTACAAGAAACCCCCGCACTCCTAAGGTGCGGTAAATACATAAACTCGCTCCCCCCAATCCTTGGGAATGTTGGTCATGATTTCCTACCAACAAGACTGTGGGAATATTGCCATCTACAAGACGGCGAAATTGGCTAGCAAAAGCTTCTTGCACATAAGGTGGTGGAGTCGCATCTGGAAAGGCATCACCACCAAATATGACTAAATCCACATTATCTGCGATCGCTCGGTCAATACATCTTGATAATGTACTGACAAAATCCTCCAATCGTGTGTTTAATCCTGTTGCTGGATTAATACGTCCGTGGGAGAAGCCGCTCCCCATATGGATATCAGAAAGATGAAGGATTTTAATCATATTGATCCTTTGTTCTTAATCATTTGTCCTTTGTCTAAATATTAATGACAAATGACAAAGAGCAAAGTCTCAGCTGAGGTTTCCTCAGCTGAGACTTTGTAACAGAGGACAAATGACAAATTATTAAATATGAATTCCACATTCAGTTTTGCCAGTTCCCCGCCAGCGTCCAGCGCGTTCGTCTTCACCTTCACCGACTTTGGTGGTGATGGGTTCATCGCCAATGCTGGGATAGCCTTGGTCGTGCAAGGGGTTGTAAATTACTCCATGTTCAGCCACATAAACCCAGCTTTTTTGACGTGTCCAGTTAGCTAAGGGATTAACTTTCAAGCGCTCCTTGCCATCCAATTCAAAGATAGGCATATTAGCACGGGTAACGGCTTGGTCACGGCGACGACCGGTAATCCAAGCGATGGTGTTGAGTTCGTCTAAACCCCGTTGCAAAGGTTCAATTTTGGTAATGTGGTGGAATTTGGTAATATCTCTATCCCAGAGTGCTTCGCCGTATTTGGCAGTAAACGCTTCGCGGCTATCTACGTCTGGAGTCTTGTAGGTTTTTAAATCCAAGTTATAAATTTCTTTAGTCTTAGCAACTAGTTCTAGGCTTTGGGGGAAGTGGTACAGAGTATCAAGAAAGATAACCGGAACTGGATGCTTCAGTTCACTATAAAGAATATGAGTAATTATCATGTCATCCACGTTAAAGGCGCTGGTTTGCACCAGTCCCGTGGGGATATTTTCTATAGACCAGGCCAGTATCTCTTTAGGAGTAGCAGTTTCAAACTGTTGATTTAACTCTTCTAAATCAAAATTGCTTGTTTGGTTTTTAGAGACCGTGGAGACTGTCATGATAATTTTCTAGCTAAATGGTTCTTTAACTTCAACAAAATTCATTTTACCTCATATATGCACATCCAAAGGCACACAACTCGCTAGGGTATGAGGGATTTATAAATTTATTTACTGTAACGATTGATACATAAATACGTGTATATATGGTTGACGCGATCAAAGCTGCATAGAAAGAGTTAATGAATCCTGACAGATTATAAAATTTAAGTAGTTCAGCAAGCTCATCTATAAGTAAATACCACAGCGTTTACTAAGAAAGATTACGGAATTTTAATTTTTACCGTATTTATATGGATATACAATACTGATATTGATATTCTTAATGAATCCTTAACTTTGGGGGATTCTAATAAAATGAATAATTCAAAAACTTCAGGTTCTTTGGGTGTATCTATATTTATGGGCGCGCTCATAATGTTGACAAGCGCTGGGATCATCACCATCATGAGCGCGTTTTAAGAAAATAACAGCAAATTTTAGCAAATAAAGTTTACAAAGCCCCACTGCAATAATGAGAGGGGCTTTTACATTTTGTTATCTAGAGGATAGATAGCGGCTATTCTTGGCTACTGAATAGATTTCTCATTTCAAAGGTCTCAGGCTGGTCAGCAAGTTTCATCGCTGCTGCATCCTGGTAAGAAAAATTCCGTAACGATAGCATCATTGAGTTGATGCGTTCAGCTTGTAGTTTCATTGATAACAGGATTTTAGGTAGCTTGTTGAGCAAAAAATCCAAATTGATCGCTTCTGCGTGATAGCTAATTTCACCGTTGGGGTGAGGATAGTACAACTGATACAGGCGCAAAAGTTCTAGCAGTTGTTGGATGCTATCGCTGATGTCAGATAGATTGGTGGAGATAAAGTTAACAGGGTTTTTGATTTCGTGTGCTACGCCCAGTGCCCATAGCCCTAAGCTGGACATTTTTTCACTTTTGATAAGTTGTGCCTGGGTGTTTTTGATTTGTTCGAGAGCTTGGGCTAGCTGTTCAGCTTGCGCTGTGGCAGCAGATTCAGCAGCACGGCTGTTTTCGTATAGTTGTGCGTGCTGAATGGCAAGCACGGCTTCATCTGCTAGATGCTGCAACAAATCCATTTCTGCATCCTGCCAATTTCTCGGAGCAAAACATTCATGGGCGATGATTAATCCCCATAATTGCGTACCCATCCTAATTGGGACAATTAAATTTGCTTTGATCTGAAGACTTTGCAAAAACTCTCGATGGCAGAAAGTCAAATCTTCTGAAGCTGTATTGTTAATCGCCCGCACTCTTCCCCGCAAGTAAAGACGGGCAGATTCTTCGGGAAAGCATTCCAATGGCGTTTTCATCCCTAAAATAGGACGCAAGTTGCTGTCTGCATCTTCAACAACTACTTCACCTCCTAACTGACCGAGAATCTTGTAAATTACCACCCGGTCTGTTTTGAGCAGTTTCCGCACTTCCTGCACGAGAGTTTGCAAGGTGAGCTTGTAGTCTAGATTGCTACGGATTTGATCGGAAACTTGCTTAACTATCCTGGTTAGCTCTAAAGATTGCTGTAATTGAGCTGTACGCTCTTCTACTAAACGTTCTAGATTAGCATTCAGCGCCCGTACCTGTTGGTACATCTGCTGTTGCTGAATTGCCATCGCAAATTGATCCGCTAGAGCTCGCCCCATTGAGATTTCTTCAGGCTTCCACTCAGGCGCTTGACCCTTTTTTTGTTCTAGCCAAGCCGTAAATGAAAGCTGGGGTAGCTTTTGTTGTTCATTGCGATCGCGTTGCCCTGCCCACAAGATTTCGCTGTCAAATTCAGAGCGAAAAATACTTAAAACACCAATAAAAGTTTGACGGTAATTGAGAGGAATTAGCAACATACCGCGAATCCGGGTTGACTGGAAAACGGGAGCGAGTTCTTCCCAATGAGGTTCTTTGTAGAGGTCGGTAATTGCCCAGAGGTTACCTGTTTTACACTCAGCTATCCAGTCTTGCCACAGGGAATGCTGTTCCATGACACTGTTTGCTTGTCCTTGTGTTAGTGTCGGTTGTTCGCCCCAAGTGTATAATTCTGTACTCTGCTCAATGTAAAGTCTGCCACCGATACCATCCAAGGCTGCAATAGTTGCTTCTAGTGCTGTTTGAAATTGGATTGTGGGTAGGGCATGTAACAGGGTGGTAACACGGTTGATGATAGCTTCTCGCTGTTGCTCCGCACGAGCTTGGCTGAGTAGGTAACTTTGAGCGATCGCAACTGATATTTGATCGGCTACTTGCTGCACTAATTGCAGTTCTTGTTTCTCAACTGTGCGCGGTGTACTGTGGTGGGATACTAACAATCCCCACAGCCGGGGTTTTGCTGATTGCTCTTTCGGGTCGTGATGTAAAATTGGCACCACTAGCGAAGACTGCACACCCATTGCCGTTAGGTATTGAATATGGCAAGAGTCTACTGCTCGATAGTAGAGATTTTCATGACTAAGAGATTTGCCAGTTTCGGGACTGTCTAATGGCGATAGTCCAATCCGCCCACTAGCAACATTCACTATTGAACGTTGACGCGCCCACAAAAACATATCTCGCGCTTCTTGGGGAATATCAGTTGCCGGGAAGTGCAGCCCGATCAGTGATGGTAGACGCTGTTGGTGTATAGATTCAGCCACGACTTCTCCACTGCCATCGCTGTCAAATTGATACACCATTACCCGATCTGTGCCCAAAAATGCACGAATTTCTGCAACGCTAGTCGTTAATATCTCTTTGAGTTCGAGTGATTGCCTAATTCGGGTTGTTATTCTATGTAGTAAACTTTCTTCGGCAATTCTTGTTTCTAAATCACGTGAGTACTCAGTAAATTCCATCCAGTATTGATACCCTTCTTAAATGTATAAAAAGGTAGATGCTATTAAACGTGTATGATTGGTAAAGCCTGCTAATTATCTAAACTTAGATTATATGCTTGGATATTTTCGCACATTATAAAAATTTATAAGCAGTATGAATAAAGTTTATTAGTAAAAAATATGTCGTAATTTTGTGTGAATCTGCCAAGTCTCGAAGTGTGGCAATTTAGGCTACTGTAACTATTGATTTTGAGGCGATCGCACAGTGATAAAGCTAACTTAGGTTACTAAAGCGTAAACTAATGTATCGCTTATATTATCAAAGCCTAATAATTAGGCGATCACTCACGTCAAGAGCAGCGAAGCCTTTATTTCAAAATCTTTATGGAATTCCTGCTTGTTGAAAAAGTTGTTGCGGTGTAATTTGTAGCCATTCAAAAAGAGAATCTTCTAAACTATCTTCACCACTTTTTGTTTGAGGTCGTGCATCAGGATAAAAAATAGTGACTGTTTTAGCTCTTGCATCCACAACCCAAACTCTCATCACACCTGCATCGAGATAATCTGTGGCTTTTGCGGTCATTTCGCCAAAGCTTTGGTCGGGAGAGATAATTTCAATGGCTAAGTCTGGAGGTATGGGACAAGGTTCATCTTCGATTAGCTTACTTGGAAGCCGAGAATAGGATACATAGAGTAAGTCTGGTACGGGCACCCAGTCGCGACCCTTACGGTTTAAAGTAACTGCCCAATCGATACCAACCTCACCACGATTTTGAATTTTCTGTGATAAAAGTATGTAGATTGCACCTCTTACACAAGAATGAAATCTTTTTGGTAACATTTTGGGTTTTGCTTCGCCATCAACTAATTCGTAAGTGATATCCTCTTTTGCTAGTGCCAAGAATTCTTGTAGTGTAATTTGAGATTTAACTTGAGTCATAGCGATCGCGTCTCCTGTGACTCTATTTTGAGCTAGTTTAACTAAGCTATCACCAATTACAAATTTTCAACGCTTATCAAGCTTAGGGAACTCCAAGAAATAAATTATGCGACAAGTGGGGGCACGGCACCGATAAAATATT
>NZ_MTAV01000114.1 GCF_002154695.1 Nostoc sp. T09 | reverse complement strand
GCAAACGCTACCTTCAGTTCCTCTCAGTATTTTCTCATGAATCATTCCGGATTGCTATAGATACCCGACTTCTTTAAGAAGTCGGGTATCTGGACTCTACAGATGATTTAACGATAATTTGTAAATTGCAAAGCTACAGGTAAATCTTCTTGCTTTAAACGTTGGATGATAGCTTGCAGTTCGTCCTTAGATTTAGCCGTTACTCGCACTGCATCGCCTTGAATCGAGGCTTGCACCTTTTTAAATTCATCTCGAATCAATTTGGAAATTTGTTTGGCAATTTCTTGACTGATACCTTTTTTGAGTTTGATTTCTTGACGCACACGGTTACCGCTGGCTGATTCAACTTTGCCAAAATCAAAGATTTTCTGAGAAAGATTGCGTTTAGCAGCTTTTTCTCGAAGAATGTTGTGCACAGAATCTAAAGTAAACTCACTATCGGTGTTAACGTCAATACTTTGCTCACCTAACTCAACAGTAGTTGCAGTATCTTTGAGGTCGTAACGGCCTTTGATTTCTCGCACAACTTGATCGACGGTGTTGACCAATTCTTGTCGGTCAAAGTCACTCACAATGTCAAAGGAATAATTAGAAGCCATAGCACATCGTTGATTTTTGGATGTTGGATGTGAAATGTGAAATAGGGATTAGGGATGAGTCAATTGATAATTACTACCCTCCTCTGTATCCCTCCTTTGCGATCGCATATAAAAGAACAGCAGAAATAGGTGGTTGTCATAGCATCATCAACCAAATCCATAAATAGCATTAATTGTCGGTCATGGGCAATTAGGAAAACCTATTACCCATGAACTATTTGTAGTTTCTCTTCTTTAGAATTACACTCACGCAAACTCAGCCTCACCTTAGTCAAAGTAGAAAAGTGTAACCACTTTTCTCTGTTCTTCTGCATCTTTACAAGTTTGTAGCAGAGTGCGGCTGTCGTGAAATGCAAAGCAAATCAGTTGCTGGCAGCGGGAAATAATCTCCTTATTGCAAATGTAACTCGCTTCAGCGAGGGACAGATTATCGTTGCTAGGATTTTCTACTAGGTGCATTACCAGTTCTAGCTGCTGACGTGATTCATGGGGCTGGCGTTCTAAGCTTTGGGGTAGAATCACCGTCAACAAATTGGCGTCAGCCCGCATTGCGCCTTTGATGGCAGCGGAATTGGTACCTGTAGCCCCAGAAGTGATCACCCGATTGCCTGATAAAACCAAGGCATAGGTCATCATTTCAATGAGATTCTGGTGCGTAATTGGGACATGACGGGAACCCAGCAAGGCAATTCGTTTAGAACCTGTTTGCTGGATTGTCGCTAGTTCTTGCGCTAATGTATCGAGGTTGATGAGGTCTGTTGACTGGCTCAAAGATGAACGTAATGAGATGAAACGACCCAGATATTTTACCAAACAGAGTGTAAGTGCGAAGCCTACTTGAGTTAGACATTGCTACCTTTTCTCGATTAATAGCTTCAGTATTTGCATTTCTTAGTCAAAAAACAGATAAGTAGCCTTCAGACTCACCTTTATTTAGTGGCTGACAACGGTACTCAAAATAAAACTTTTTGCTGAAATCAATAAGTTGGGAGTAAATTTACAGAAATATGCTTGTGTTTTGATTAGCTGCTACAACCAAATATGTCCTTATCTGTGGGGCTGAGGAAAAGCACGCCACCTCCTAGGCGGTGATAGCGAACTAATTCCTCGCTAGTAATAAAATCCTCTAATTGATAACTGAGCATTTATGCTCTCAATTTTTGAGTTGATGAGGCTAAGGTAAAGCTGCTGCTGGACTTAACCCAAGTTTAGACAACAAGCGTTCAAGGTCAAAATGCTCGCCCATCAACTCACGAATGCACTCTACCTTGATCGGTTCGTGAACACGCACTTGTCCAAACGTGCGATCTACAATTTCTACAGTGGTGAGGGTATCTAAATCAACAGACAAAATGGGGATTTCTAGTTCGTCAGCACGACTAAGGATGAACTCGGGAGGTGGGAGTTGTCCAGTGAGGATTAGGCATTGGGTAGAAGTTTCCAATGCTGCTTGCTGAATTTCCACGCGATCGCCCCCTGTCACCACTGCCATGTTTCGGCGCTTGCGGAAGTATTTTACAGCAGCGTTGACGTTCATCGCACCAATTGCTAAACTTTCGACCATTAAATCTAGGCGATCGCTACGACAGAGAACTTCGGCTTTTAACTGCTTGGCTAGTTCGCCGACGCTGACACTGCGTAGTAAGTCGCTTTTTGGTAACATTGCCAACACAGGAATTCCCTGCTGCTCTAAGAACGGTCGCAAGATATTTTTGACAGATTCTAGTTTTTCGCTAGGGATATCATTGATCACAACACCAATTAAGCGATCGCCTATAAGTTGCTTGGCAGATAACAGTGCTTCAACCGAGAGCAAAGATTTGTAGCGTGCTACCAACAATACACTGGCATCTAATGCTTCAGCCACTTGTGGCAAAGATAAGTTAAATAAATTACCTTCTGCCAAATCACCAGGTCCCTCTAGCAACACCAAATCTCCCTTGGAAATTGGTAAATATTGCTGTAATAGGGACTGCTGATAATCAGTTTTGTCCTCACCACGTAAGCGTTTTTGCACAGTTACTTCATCCAAAGCCAGCATTGTTGGTGCAACACGATTTTCGCTCAGGTTAAGGCTATGGGCAATGAACTGGACATCTTCCTCAAAGGCGTTACCAATAGATACATTGAAACACGTACCTAAAGGTTTGCCGTAGGAAATATCCAGTCCTGTTTGCTGTAGCTGATAAGACAAACCTAGAACTGTAGCAGATTTACCGCTATAAGTCTCTGTTGATCCAATCAGCAAATATTTCGCGGATTTTGGCACACATGCACTCCTAAATTCAAAAGGAAGTAGAATCCAGCTTGGTGTTTTCTAATTTTAGGTCGAACATAGCCATAGCTGTTGTTACAAACCTCATTTATAGGAGTTATTGCTCAAATCGCCAGAAAAATGAATGATTCAAAATAAAGCCTTTTGCTGGCGATATTACTGCAATTGTGAAATTTTCAGGCTGCGCCAGATTCATTCATCTATACGCAGCAGCTTGCGATAAAAAGCTTGCGAGAAATCGGTTAAGCGATGGCGTTTATAGTTGTCCATCAATTCAATTAAATAAGTTATGAACTCGGAACTTGCCATCATCACCTCGTAGCTTAGATCGGCATCGCCATCAAACTGCATCCGGCAACGGGTCAAGTCTGAAGGTAGGCTAGCAACATTCCAGGTGGCGACAAAGGGAATATTGTCACTGGCCTCTATTTTACGGTGACCTTCCAAAACGCCTTTTTGATAAAGACTGATGGCATAGGGTAAGAAGTTGCGCCTGCTGCCCTGAATGTAGGGGAGGTAAACACTTGCTTGCTGTGGGGTGGCTGGCTGGAGTTGCTCAATAGTCATTGTTGAATATTCCTCAAGTTATGTAAACGTAACTGGGGATGAGAGTTTGGCTAAAGAAGTAGAGAGTAGGGAACACAAGAGAGAATTTTTCCTATTCCTGCGCCCGATTACCAGAGTGTCTGGGATTACGGGGGACTAGTCGTCACCAGTTTTGTCAACCGGGGAGGTAGGGGTCAATACTAAGTATTCCCAAAAAATTCTGGTTTACACATTTTCGGAAGATGAGGTAAAGATTCTACTTTTTGCCGAATACTGCTGAGTTGCGAGTTATACGAACTTGCATAGCAAAACAATCAGTGGAAATGCCTTTAGGAGCGCCATCTGTGGTCAAGGCAAGAAAGTTACTGTTAAGAAATATGAGAATGTCAGGTACAATAGGGCCGCATTAGCTTTTATTGAAGCTGAGAGCAATAACAATCAAAAATCTCTTCTATCTAGAGGTAGATGCTGTTATTGTGACTTCTCTCAACAACTAGCTGTTGCTACTTGGCGATCGCTTTACCTAAACTAGAGTTGCCATTAAAAAGGGATTCTACTGACTCGATTGCGAGTCAAAAAAGGTAAAAATTACTGCCAATCTCAGGGCTAGCTCAGGGTTTTACAGTTTAGTGTTACCTGATTCTCAGCTTCTTTACAGGCGTACACAAATAGTGGTTTTTGAATCAAGTAACCTATGCCAGCGAATTTCTGGCCCGAAGACGATTCTAGCAACGAGCTTGCTCCTCTCAACTCTCTGTTGTCTGACCTTTCAGCAACCGAGGAGTTAGTAGTAGATACAGAACCTTTGTTTCTACCATTCCGGTTTCAAGGACGCAGACGCAAAGCGGCTCTAGTTTTGACTATAGTCTGGAGTAGCACGATCGCTCTGCATTTAGTTTCCTGGGGTTTTATATTCGTACTGGGACTGACCACTATTCTGGGTATTCACGCTTTGGAGGTGGTATTTGCCAAGCCCCGCCGTCATCCAAAACAAATGCAGGGAGATTTACCTTCTGTGTCTGTTTTAGTGTCAGCGAAAAATGAGGAAGCGGTAATTGGCAGATTAGTCAAGAGTCTTTGCAGTCTGGAATATCCAGATGGCAAGTACGAACTCTGGATAATTGACGATAACAGTAGTGACAGCACACCGCAGTTATTAACAGAACTGGCAAAGGAATACAAACAACTCAAGATCCTCCGGCGTTCAGCGCAAGCTACTGGCGGTAAGTCTGGGGCATTGAATCAAGTTTTGCCTCTGACTAAAGGCGAAATCATCGCCGTGTTTGATGCCGATGCCCAAGTAGCACCAGATTTGTTGCTACAGGTAGTACCTATGTTCCAAAGAGAAAAGGTAGGGGCGGTGCAGGTACGAAAAGCGATCGCCAATGCCAAAGAAAATTTTTGGACTAAAGGTCAAATGGCCGAAATGGCCCTTGATACCTATTTTCAGCAACAGCGGACTGCCCTTGGGGGGATTGGCGAATTGCGGGGTAACGGTCAATTTGTCCGGCGCGCAGCCTTGGCAAGTTGCGGTGGGTGGAACGAAGAAACGATCACCGATGATTTGGATTTGACCCTGCGCTTACATCTAGATAACTGGGATATTGAGTGTGTATTCTCGCCAGCAGTCGAAGAAGAGGGCGTGACAAATGCGATCGCACTTTGGCATCAGCGCAACCGTTGGGCAGAAGGTGGATATCAGCGCTATTTGGATTATTGGGATTTGCTCCTCAAAAATCGCTTGGGGGTGCGAAAAACCTGGGATCTGCTGAGCTTTATGCTGATTATGTATATCTTACCAACGGCAGCAATACCCGATTTATTAATGGCGATCGCTCGGCATCGTCCACCAATCTTAGGTCCCATCACTGGTTTGTCTGTTAGCCTCTCAATGATCGGGATGTTCACTGGTCTGAGGCGAATTCATCAAGGGCAAAAATTCCAGTTTTCTACATATTTACTGTTACTGGTGCAAACTCTACGTGGGACTTTATATATGTTCCACTGGTTGGTAGTCATGAGCAGTGCCACTGCCCGGATGTCATTACGGCAAAAACGCCTGAAATGGGTGAAAACTGTGCATACAGGCATGGAGAAAGCGTAAAATTAAACGATTATGTAGAAAAGCTTCAGATCTAAGGTCACACTTTTTTGGTGAAGGATGAAAAAGAAATTTTTCATCCTTCATTGTTTATTGGACTTCTTGCAAAAGTCGGGAAAAGGGGAAGGGGAAAGGGGGAAAGGTTTGATATTTTCC
>NZ_MTAV01000113.1 GCF_002154695.1 Nostoc sp. T09 | reverse complement strand
CACAACTTTAGGCTTGCCACGCCACTACGATTTAAGGTTTACTTTATAAATAACCTCTAACTCAATAGTGGTTCAAGATTTTTTACCCGCAAAAGTACCCAGGTATGAAGTACTTTAAAATCATATACCCATGTGATTCGTATCAAAGAAAAAAGACAAATAACAAATAACAAACTTCTTATCGCCGTTTTCTCCCACGCTGCCAACTTTGACTGTTTGCTTGTTTGGTAAATTCACCTTGGGGAAACAATCGCTGTTCTATTTCTTCATAGCTACCTTCAAAATCACAATGACCATAAAGGGGACATTTCTGGCAATAAACGCCTTTAGTGTAGCGTTCTAAGTTCTCGCGGTTGAAATAATATGGTTTATGGCTAAAGGTGCTAGCAACCCACTGCCATGACATATTATTACTAGCTGGATCGCCATCTAAAAGATGTTGAAGAAACCACTTAGCTCCAGCTTGCCAGCGAATCCGCCGCCAATGAACAATATAAGCTGCTAACCACATCCGCGCATGGTTGTGTAGATAGCCAATTTTTTGCAAGTCTTGGCTAAAATTGTCGATGCAAACTCGCCCTGTATTTCCTTCGCGGATGTCCTGTGGTAAATCAGGTGCGTAATTTTGTGCTGTGTAACCTGTTTTGTATGCTTCTTGGTCTTGCCAAATCCCATCGCCAAGCTTGGCATATAATCGCTGCCAGTAGTCACGCCAGCCCAATTCGTTAATAAGTTTAGTAGCATCTTCTGGGTTGTTTACACGCTCAAGTACATAATCCCGAATTTCTCGCAAACTCAGAACTCCATAGCGGATGTAAGGCGAAAGCCGTGTTACCGCACCTGTTAAAAAGTTTCGTGTTTTTTCGTATGTTGTTGCATCTACTTTTTGTAATGCTTGTTCCGCAGCTTGGCGTCCGCCAACTATTTCGCTGATATCAGCATCACGTTCTGCCGCAGCCGGAAATTCTTGGCGGAGATAGGCTATTAACTCATCACGATTGGCAAATTCACGGAGCATTTTTTTATTAATGTATAGTTTTGTGCGTAAAGTTACTTGTCATTATAAATATGGCAGAGGGTAGAAAGCAGAAAGCAGCCCCAATAACACAAGTTTCACTGCCAAGTAGGAAAAAATCTCACAACCAAGCATAAAAATCCCTAACTTCTATTTTTAAGAAAAACTGAGAGCATCCATTGTTATTTCCTCTGTGCTTACTGTCCAGGTAAAATTGAATTCATCAGCGGCGAAATGCCAATCGCTACCACAGTGTTTTTCGCTTGAGTCTGACGTCAACCAGTAGGTGTTTGAAAACAAGAGTCAAATTTTGCGCCCCAAAAGCTTACTCCTAGTGGTTTTGAACCAGTTTTCACAGAGTAGGAGGTTGACGCAAACTCCCTAACCCTCTCTACACATGCTTTTGAGCTTATTTTACTTATGACACCCTTGACAACTCAATGCCACAAAAGCTACTTTGATTGGAGGTTGACGAAACTGTACCTTGAAAACCAAATATATCAATGCTTCCAACTCCGAGCGGTTCCAATTAACCAAAATCCCTATCAGGGATTGAAACAAAAACAAAGGGAATTACTATCGATGAAATAGCAGGTTCCAATTAACCAAAATCCCTATCAGGGATTGAAACACTGTAAAAATGTTCAAAGATTGGGCGGAGGGTTCCAATTAACCAAAATCCCTATCAGGGATTGAAACACCTGCTCAGTGATCGGCACCTCATTAAACCCATCAGGTTCCAATTAACCAAAATCCCTATCAGGGATTGAAACACGCTCTTTATCAGAAATACCCTCAGTGGGTAGTTCCAATTAACCAAAATCCCTATCAGGGATTGAAACTTAAATGAAGCTTATGGTGTATTTGCTTGTCGCGTTCCAATTAACCAAAATCCCTATCAGGGATTGAAACCTTGAATGGCAAAGGAAATATAACAGAATTAAATGTTCCAATTAACCAAAATCCCTATCAGGGATTGAAACCATGTAGACCATAATCATGATACTGGTAAAGTCAGAGTTCCAATTAACCAAAATCCCTATCAGGGATTGAAACCAGATATGCAAGGTGATGACTGTATCTGTATTGGTAGGTTCCAATTAACCAAAATCCCTATCAGGGATTGAAACTATTGTTTCCCATTGCTGGTCCACCCGAAGACAGTTCCAATTAACCAAAATACCTATCAGGGATTGAAACTATTTTTTGAAGCAATCACAGGAGGCGTTCTCTTCTTCAACCATGATAGGGCGAAACTCTTTACGGGAAAATCAAAGCGATAACGGTAAACTAGCAGATAAAACTGTTACCTGCTGACGCGATGAGCTTCTGCATCAATCCTCACTGCCCAAACCCGCAAAATAGCGATGATGAACTATTTTGTCTTAGTTGCGGCTCAGAACTACTACTACAAGGCCGTTATCGAGTCGTGTGTCTGCTAGGGGGCGGTGGGTTTGCGGTAACTTTTGAGGCGATAGAAGTCCGGACTAACACGCCCAAAGTTCTCAAAGTCTTAACGAACAATCATCAAAAAGCAATCGAACTATTTCAGCAAGAAGCAGAAGTTTTAAGCAAGCTTAATCATCCAGGTATTCCCAAAGTTGAGCGCGATGCTTACTTTGTCTATTTTCCCAGAAACAGCCAAAACCCAATCCATTGTTTTGTAATGGAAAAAATTGTGGGTATGGATTTGCAGAAATATATGCAAAATCGGGAGATGCGACCGATTGACCAAAATTTGGCTATTGCATGGCTGAGAGAATTAATTACTATTCTCGAACAGGTACACAATCAAAACTTTTTTCATAGAGATATCAAACCGCCCAATATCATGTTACGGGCGAGTTCTGGGGATCTGGCATTGATTGACTTTGGCACAGCCAGGGAACTTACACAAACTTATTATTTTGCACAGGCTCAAGGTCAGGTAACAGGAATTATTTCCGCAGGTTACACGCCAACAGAACAAATGAACGGTAAAGCTGTCCTCCAGTCAGATTTTTTTGCCTTGGGACGCACATTTGTATATCTGCTTGCAGGCAAACAACCTACTGACCCAACAATTTATAATTCTTACACCAATGAAATGGGCTGGCGGATTTACGCTCCTCATATTTCACCTTTGTTGGCAAATTTAATTGACCAGATGATGGCGCAGTTACCCAGTCAGCGGCCAGCGAATACTCAAGAGATTTTGCAACGTTTAACAGAGATAGAGCAAAGTTTACAACCTCCACCACCACTTCCTCCACCACCAAAATGGCCAAGACGGCGTTTAATTCAGATGCTTGGCTTTGGTGGTATTGGTCTAGCTGTACCAGTACTGTCATATACATTTCTTTTCAAGGATAGATCTACTCTTACTGTCTCCAGTACTGGATCTGGTGATTATAAAACTATTAGTGAAGCAATTAAAAATGCCCAACCAGGTACGCGTATTCTTGTACGTCCAGGTTTTTACCAAGAAGGTGTAATTATCAACAAGCCACTGAAGATTATTGGCGACGGGTCTGTAGCTAGCATCATCATCGAGAGTACAAACTCAAATTGCATTCTCATGCAAACAGACCAAGCTGAAGTTCGAGGTTTAACTCTGCGTGGTTTCGCAGGACTCAAGAATAACAAATTCTTTGCTGTAGATATTCCGCAAGGCGAACTGATATTGGCAGATTGCGATATTACTTCCGATTCACTTTCTTGTGTCAGTGTTCAGGGTGCTACAGCCAACCCAATTATTCAAAAGTGCAAAATCCACGATGGCGAACAAGCTGGAATCTTTTTCCAAAATAACAGTCGCGGGACAGTAGAAGATTGCGATATCTTTGGTAATGGTTTATCAGGCATAGCAATTAAAGAAAATAGCAACCCAATTATTCAACGGTGCAAACTCCACGATGGTAAACAAGGTGGAGTTCTTGTCTATGAAAACGCGCAGGGAACAGTTGAAGATTGCGAGATTTTTGGTAATGCTTTATCTGGTGTAGAAATTAGAACAAATGGCAACCCAATAATTCGGCGGTGCAAAATCAATCAGAATAAAGGACGTGCTCTTTATGTACACGATAACGGTTTAGGTACGGTAGAAAACTGCGATTTAAGCGGCAACATTCTCGGTGCTTTTACTATTGATACTAGTTCTAAGGTGCTGCGAAGTGGGAACACAGAATAAATTGTGTTTGAAATATAGCAATCCGATTTGATTACTGAAATTATTTACGTAGGGAGGGAACAGGGAACAGGGAACAGGGAACGGGGAAGAAGGAATAGAACTGTACTGAGTTTTTTTCAAAAATCAAATATGAGTCCTATATAAGGATATGCGATCGCCTAATTTCGGTAGAATTCTAAAGCGATCGCTATTTCTCTAACTACCATCATGAGCAACATTCTCCCAGTCGGACAACTAGCCCCTGATTTCTCTGTTCCTGACCAACATGAAAGTCCCGTCAGCCTAAGCGATTTTAGCGGTCAGTGGGTTATCCTTTATTTCTACCCCAAAGATGACACCCCCGGTTGTACTACTGAAGCTAAAGATTTTACCGAGTTAAATCAAGACTTCAGCTCACTAGGAGCGAAAATTTTAGGAGTGAGTCTAGATTCCGGTAAATCCCATTGTAAATTTATCAGTAAATATAACTTAACAATCACTCTCTTAAGTGACCCAGAACATGAGTTAGCCGAAACTTATGGTATTTGGCAATTAAAGAAGTTTATGGGTAAGGAATATATGGGTGTTGTTCGTTCCACTTTCCTAATTGATCCTGAGGGAAAGATTGCTTATACTTGGTCAAATGTAAAAGTTAAAGATCATGCGCAACAAGTCTTAACTAAATTGCAAGAATTGGCAGCTATATCAAGTTCATCATCCTAGAATGAAGAAGAGGTTGCAATTTCAATAACTTATAGTTCAAATTATCCAAGGGCAAAATTTTACTCTCACTTATCTAAAGGAAAACTTTGCTCTTAATAAATCTGAAGATGAGCAATTTTTTATAGAGTGCTTTGACAATTTACCTACGATAACTGAATTAGAAAAACAATATTTAGATAGAGTAAAAACTAACTATCTCAGCTTACTGGAAAATGCTCCTCTTTTAAAAGATGCAGTGAAATTAGTAGTATTATCACCCTTGCTAGATTTAGCTAGTTTTTATCGTCCTCCTTTTTCGATTGCTACAGAAGAAAATATAGAAATCAGTGAAGATGTCATTATCGGTAATGCAGACAAGACAGCAGAGGAAAAAGACATTATTAAAGGCAAAATTGATGTACTGGTTATCCAAAATAAGTTGTGGTTACTGGTAATTGAATCTAAAAGGTATGCTTTTTCCTTGTCTAAAGCAATTCCTCAGGCGCTTACTTATATGCTAGCTGCTCCTAACCCTGATGAGCCTGTATATTCGTTAGTGCTATATGGAGAGGATTTTCAATTTATAAAACTAAGCAAAAAAAATACTTCTACGTATGCATTATCCGATAGATTCACCTTAGAGGTTGTTTGAAAAGTGGTTTGTAGTGTTTTTAAGCACATTTAGATCCCCCCTACC
>NZ_MTAV01000112.1 GCF_002154695.1 Nostoc sp. T09 | reverse complement strand
ACAGCTTATGCCCTGAGAGCTTTTTTTACTTAACTTCCAACTTTTCAAACATCCTCTTAAAGTGTTTCGTATACATGGAATAGCATTAACTAAAAACACTGCAATATTAGCTGCAATGATTTATATCTTTATAAGAAGAACTTAAGCATTTCTTATATATCAAGCAATACTAGTAACTAACGCTGGAACATTAGCAACTAACAATTATAACTGAGATACTAATGCTTAAGCATTACTTATAAATAATCCAGCATTAGCTACAAACATTTAAACCTTAACAGCTATTGTTTGAATTTAAGGAATAGCTGTTTGATAGTTAGTAATTATTGCTTAAGCCGCTTCAGTTTACAGCGAATCCACAGAGTATTTTGGCAGATCTGACAGTGCGATCGCTTATTTATATCCAGAATAGATAATTCCTTCTTCAACTATTACTCTATACTTTTGCACTAACCCGCCGTTGAAAAATAATCATTTCATTACCCACAACCGGATTCCGCGCTACTAGCCTATCTTGAGAGTCAACAACTTCTAGATGACTAAAATCCAGTTCTTGAGAGCGTTGTAAGATATCGGCTGCCAGCTTATCTTGTTGAGATTGGGTGAGAGTGTACCAATCGTCACTAATTTTGACAGTTAAGTTACTAGTACGAAAATTGGCTTGAATTGATTTTATAAGACCAGAGGCAATGCGATCGCTAATTTCTGCTACTTGATTTTCGATGGCGGCAATTAAGGTTTGTTCCGGTGTCAATTGCAAAATTGGCGTTGGCGTTGGTGTCGGTGTGGGTTCCGGTGTTGGTATTGGTTCCGGTGTTGGTGTTGGTTCTGGTTCCGGTTCCACAGGAGGAACTTCTGCTTCTGGCGACGGAGTGATTTCTTCTTGTGGTTGAGGTTCTGGCGTTACTGACTCTGGTGGAGTAGTTATTGTTGGCGTGGGTGTTGGTGCAGGAACTTCCTCAACCGGGGGAACTGTTGCTACCTCAACAGGTTTATTCGTGAAAACGCTCGTAGTTGTCCAAACTAGAATTACAGCAATGCTAGCAATAATCCCTGTAAAAGCTGTATCTGACAACTTTGCAGACAAATTTGCTGGTAAAAAAGCACGGATTTTAGCTAGCAATTCACCCCAAAAACCAGGAGTTTCTTCAGTTCCTGGTGGTGGTGCTGTTTCTAGTTTCACCACCGTAGTCTCTAAAATCCTAATTGTCCCTCTCAGAAATTGGATAATAGTAGACTTCCAAATTGGCTGGTCTCTCTGGTTGGGTTTTTGAGGAGGTTGTGAATTCTGATTGCCTTGCGACATGGAAATTTCACCAAGAGCAACAAATCAAAGATAAATCAAGTGAAGGATTCAGACCTGCCACTAATTGATTCCGCACTAAATCTTAGCGTCTACGAGTACCTAATACCATTTCACCTTAATAATGATACAAATACGCGCTTCAGGGTTTAGCATTGCTCATTGGTGTCAACTTAACTTCTCTGGCTTACCCAAAAGACCGCCCACAGGCTGTAAGCCTGGGGCTAACGTTACAAGAGCTTACCTGCGTGGGCTAAATTTTCTTAGCCCACGCAGGTGGGCTTTGTTCAATTAGCCGCACCCTTCCAGGGTGACGGCGGTTC
>NZ_MTAV01000111.1 GCF_002154695.1 Nostoc sp. T09 | reverse complement strand
CGATACTTTAATCGTTGGACAAAATACCCAGTCTGGTCCACAAGGTAGTTCGACAACTTCCACAGTAGCACAGCAAAAAATCAATACTAGTGCTGTTCACTTTATTGGATTAGGTCTCTAACTCTTAGGAAACATAAATATAGGAGTTGAATATGTTAATTGAAAATCAAACCATCATTGAATTATCTGAGCAAGAACTAGAGGTAGTAGCAGGTGGTGCAGATGAATCGTTTGCTCCCAATCCTCTCCCTCCTGGCAATATATTCAAACAATTACCAGAAGTAAAATTTCCAAGTTCTTGGGATGGAACTATACCTAATCCTTTTCCTCCCACTGGAGGGGATGTAGTATATTATTAAAATTCCAATGACTAATTAAATAGCAGAGGTTAATCTACTAAATAACTTTTTTTGCAGATAAAACCTCTGCTTTTATTAGAATCAAAATCAGTCTTTACAAAGGAAAGAGTAAGTTATGTCAAATGAAAATCTAGACGCTATCGAATTATCTGAGCAAGAATTAGATGTAGTTGCAGGTGGCTCTGATTCACTGGTTGTAGATAAGTTAAATGAACATGAGGGTTACAAGCATTTTAAAGAAATAAAAAAATCTCTTTTTCAGGATGGTACTTCCAGATGGATGGAAAATGAACGCAACAAGAAGTATACGCTGACTTAGTAGCAGAGGTTATTTAATCTAATTAATATTTTTTTAGTATTAAACTTCTGTTTCTATTAAAAAAATCAATATACACATAGGAGTAAGCTATGTTAGATGAAAATAAAGTTGCTATCGAATTAGCCGATGAAGAACTAGATATGATTGCAGGTGGTTTCAATTTCTTCTTTGCTGCTACCTTTTTTGAGCAAAGTGATCGCGTAATTCTTCAAAATACTCAGTCTGGCCCTAACGGTAGTTCTACAAGTTCTTTAATTGCAACGCGAGATATCAGAACTTTTGCTATTCAGGGCTTATTTTTGGGAGACACACCTAGTCAATTTGGTCAGTCTAGCTAGGAGAGCAGATATTAATTCATCTAACTAATTCTCCTATAAATTCAATTCATTTTTTTACCCTAAATAACCAATCAAGGAGTCAATCATGTCAGAGCAATACATTAATTATAGTAAAGTCGTTGAATTACATGAGGAGGAATTAAATGCTGTTGCTGGTGGTAAGGACGTTTCGATTTCTAGCTCTTACTCTCAAGAAGACGTGAAGTTTGTAGCGAAAAGTCATCCCGATTCAGTTATCAAGTCTGTGAATAAAATCACCACCGCTTTACATTTAATTACGATAAGTATATAACTTAACAGTAGAGCAAAGCGAATCAAATCAAGTATTATCGGATTTTTTGGGACTGGGAATTCTGTTCCGTGAATATCTGCATTCAGCAAAACATTCAGCCAGTATTAAGATGGATCAAGGTGAACAGAGCAAACCAACTCAGTTTTCAATTCCTGATTTTGGGTACTTACAACCACCGACAAAACTCTCCCGCCCTTACAAACATCAGGGAGTTAAATTATGAGAGAAGTTCTGCTAAAGGAACTGAGTAATAGCGATATCGACTGGATGTTGACCACAGGTACTAAGGAAGAAGTTGCCGCAGGCAAAGTTCTTATCCGTCAAGGCGAACCTGTAAATGCACTATATATTTTATTGGATGGAGAATTAATAGTTTCTCTCTCACAACCGGATAATAATCCTTTAGGTCGTGCCTTTGCTGCCCTAGAAGGTGGTGAAATGTCAGGGCGTGAGATTGCGAGATTATCAAGCGGAGATATGGTAGGAGAAATTCCCTTTCTCGATACCTATCTACCTTCTACTACTATGAAAGCGCTGACTAACTCACTGGTATTAGCAATTCCGCAAAAGCAGCTAGCGACAAAATTAAAAGAAGATATCAGTTTCGCAGCTCATCTTTATCGAGCAAGTGCGATTCTGCTATCAGACAGACTAGAGCAAATCATCAGTCAGCTAGGTAATAGCACACTTGTTCTTAGTCAACCGCAACTTAGAGAAATCTTATTTATCTTTGCAGAATTACGTGATAGCGATATCGATTGGTTGGTTGTTGCCGGCACAGTGAGCAAAATTACCGCAGGTACTGTGCTCATTCCTGGTGGTAGACCTGTCGAGGCGCTGCATATTTTATTAGAAGGAAAATTAACACTTTCAGCTTCAGAAGACGATCGCAATCCTTTAGCTAGGGCATTTTCAAGTTTGGAAGGTGGCGAATCTCCAGAACGTGAGTTTGCTAGGTTATCCCGAGGCGACATTGTGGGAGAAACACCTTTTATCGAAGCGCCTCCACCTTCTTTTTCTGTGAAAGCTGCGGAAGACTCTTGGGTATTATCCATTCCTCAATGGCGAATAGCGGCAAAGCTTTTACACGATTTACCTTTTGCTGCACGTTTTTACCGAGTACTTGCAGTGTTGCTAGCAGATAAACAGCGGGCAATTGTCAGTCGTCTTGGTTATGGCAGACTCAGTTACAGCAAAGATCAATCTTTAGATCAAAGCTCACAATATGAAAATGAACTGAGTTCCGATTTTTTAGCTCAGGTGGCGCTAGCTGGAGCCAGATTTGATTGGATGCTTAAAAGAATTCGCCGGAGTTAAGTGAAGGCAGAGGGCAGAGGGCAGAAGGCAGGAGGCAGGAGGACAAGGAAGAAAAAGCTTATTCCTATGTCTTCGCAGGCTGAATTTCTGAGCCTGCGTTTGTCAAAGACGTTCCCGCAGAGTAGCCTGCCTACCCTGCGGGAAGCTGCTATGCGCCTATGTGCAACAGCACGATTCTATGATGACGGCGGGATTTAAGGATAGTGAAAGGTATTACTTCTAATTCGCCCACAATCCCCATTAAACTACCTTTTTCCTTCCCTCCTGCCTTCTGCCTCCTGCCTTCTGCCTTCTGCCTTCACCCAGACACAATGTAGACGATCTCATTAAAGTTTTGTTTCATTTCTGGGAAATTAATATTCGAGTTTGTATTTAAAACAGTATTTAACTTCACAGCTTTGCATGGACTTTGACTCTACATCCCATGCATATTTTGGATAAATTAGGAAGGTATTAAATGGTCACTCACAGGAACAACCTGTTTCGCAAACAAGCTTTAGAGCGTTCATCCTCTCCCGAGCGCTTAGACCAGATCATGCAAGTAGTCAGTCCGATGAATTGGTTACCCTTGGCTGCTCTAGGGACCTTGGTTGCAGCAGGACTGGCCTGGAGTATTTTGGGTCGGATTCCAATTACGGTAGAAGGTAGGGGTGTACTTGTCTATCCCAGTAAGGTTCTACCATTGCAATTCCCCGCTGTCGAAGGGAAGTTAAAGGTAGTAAATGTTCGTGTTGGCGATTTTGTGAAGAAAGGACAAGTTATAGCCACAATCGACCAAGATGAACTACACAAGCAACTCCTCCAGCAGCAAGCCAAACTTGCAGAATTAGAAGCCCAAGACCTCAACGCTAATTCACTTCAGGGTCAGCGCAGTGAATTGGAAGTCAGAGCGATCGCCCAGCAGCGTTTAGGATTACAACAACGGCTAGTTGAAACTCAATCTCTGAGTCCAATTATCAGAGATAAGGATATCGGCGCGATCGCCCAGCAACGAACCAACTTACAGCAACGTTGGGAAGAAGCTAAGTCTTTAGCTCCTACTCTCAAAGATAGACTCGAACGCCGCAAAGCGCTGAAAGCTGAAGGAGCAATTTCCGCCGATCAGGTTTTAGAAGCCCAACAAACTTACCTCGATAGCATCGCCAAAATCGCCAATATTGAAAGCCAATTAAAACAACTAGATATTAACCAAGTTCAGGCAGAAAAGTCTTACCGCGAGAATCTGGGACAAATCACCGACTTGAAAACACAGTTAAAACAATTGGATGCTAAGGAAAAAACTCTCAGCGAACAAAATTTTCAAACTTCGATTAACCGCACCAATCAAATTCAAGATTTGAAACGGGGTATTGCCGAACTGCAACGAAAATTAACAGGTAGTAGCGAGATTAAGAGCGATCGCACCGGACGCATTTTAGAACTGACTGTAACTTCCGGGCAACTTCTCTCTCCCGGTAGCCGCATCGGCTCTATCGAAGCCCAAGAGTCCTCTGCTAAATTGCTGGGAGTGACATTTTTACCAGTGAGTGAAGGTAAAAAAGTGCAAAAAGGCATGAAGTTACAAATCACTCCTTCCACAGTCAAGCGGGAACGATTTGGTGGTATTGTCGGTACTATTACCAATGTTTCACCCTTCCCTGTGACCAAAGAAGCCGCAGCTAGTCTAGTTGGTAATCCCGACATTGTCGGCAGTCTAGTAAGCTCAGAACCACAAATTCAAGTTTTAGCAGAACTTCAGCCCGATCCTGCCACCTTCAGCGGCTATCAATGGTCTTCTTCAACTGGTCCCCAAGTCAAAATGTCTCCGGGAACCACCACCTCTGTGCGAGTCACTATCGAAGAACAAGCACCCATTACCTTTGTGTTACCTATCCTGAAATCCTGGAGTGGGATTTATTGATATGTCGCTGCCCAAATTGCCAAAACTCCTGAAACGTAAAGGCGCTCGCCGTCGTACCCCGACGCTGCTGCAAATGGAAGCGGTAGAATGTGGTGCAGCGGCTTTGGGAATTATTCTGGGTTACTACGGTCGCATTGTCCCCTTAGCAAAACTGCGTCAAGATTGCGGGGTATCGCGGGATGGGAGTAAAGCCTCCAATATCCTCAATGCTGGTCGTAACTACGGATTAAATGCCAAAGGTTTTAAGGCAGAGTTGAACCAGCTGATGGAAATGGAATGTCCCTTTATCGTGTTTTGGAACTTCAACCATTTCCTAGTAGTAGAGGGATACAACAAACAGCGCGTTTATCTCAATGACCCCGCCAGCGGCCCGCGTCACATCTCCATAGAAGAATTCAGCAATGCCTACACTGGTGTAGTCCTGGTTTTACAGCCTGGGCCGGATTTCAAAAAAGGGGGAAGCAAACCCAGCATTATCCAGGCTTTATGGCAACGATTGCGGTTTTCCTTGTGGGCGCTGGCTTATTGTGTGCTGGCAGGTTTGCTATTGGTGATTCCTGGGTTGGCGATGCCCACATTTGCCCAGGTGTTTGTCGATAATGTTTTGATTGAGCGTCGCCAGGAATGGTTATCACCGCTGATTTTGGGAATTTTGATCACAGCTTGCGTCACGGGATTTTTGACCTTACTGCAATTACAATCCCTGCGCCGCATGAAAATCAAGCTGTCTGTGGGGATGTCGAGTCAGTTTCTCTGGCACATTCTCCGCCTCCCAGTCAGTTTTTACGATCAACGATTTGCTGGAGAAATCAGCAGCCGCGTTAACCTTAACGACTCCTTAGCTAGCATTCTTTCCGGGAGATTAGCGACAACTGCGATCGCAGTCGTGACGGTGATTTTTTATGGAGTGGTGATGTTGCAATATGACAAAGTACTCACCTCAATTGGTGTAGCTTTTGTCGCCATCAACCTCCTAGCATTGCAGTGGGTAGCTCGGCGGCGCATCGATGCCAACATGAGATTGCAACAGGATCAAGGAAAAGTTGCTGGTGTGTCCATCTCTGGTCTTCAGAGTATGGAAACCCTAAAAGCATCAGGCTTGGAATCAGATTTCTTTTCCCGTTGGGCTGGTTACTATGCCAAGTCAGTCAACTCTCAACAGGAAATGGATGTGACAAACCAGACTTTGGGAGTCTTGCCATCTTTCCTAACTACCATGTCATCCATGCTACTAATTGTCATCGGTGGTCTCAGAGTTATCGATGGGCATCTCAGTATTGGGATGCTAGTGGCGTTTCAGGGGCTAATGCAACAATTTTTACTACCTGTAAATAATCTTGTTAACCTAGGAAGCGACCTCCAGAGAGTGGAAGGCGATATCACGCGGTTAGATGATGTCTTACGCAACCCCACAGATGCACAAGTAGATCGAGAGGTACAGAGATTTGGGGAAAATATCCAGTTCGCTTCCGCCGAAAACCCTGTTGTGCGTCTGCAAGGATATGTCGATTTACACAATGTTACCTTTGGCTACAACCGCATTGGTCAACCATTAATTGAAAACTTTAATTTTTCTCTCAAACCAGGGCAGCGAGTCGCCTTGGTCGGGGGGAGTGGTTCTGGCAAGTCTACCGTAGCCAAACTAGTAGCGGGATTGTATGAACCTTGGCAGGGAGACATTTTGTTTGATGGTCAAACGCGATCGCAAATTCCCCGACAAATTTTAGTCAATTCTCTGGCTCTAGTAGAGCAGGATATTTTTCTGTTTGCTGGGAGTGTGCGAGATAACTTAACACTTTGGGATACCACCGTTCCGGATAGCTATTTAATCCGTGCTTGTAAAGATGCGGCTATTCACGATGTTGTGATTTCCTTACCAGGCGGCTATGGTGCCCAACTGTTAGAAGGGGCAGCTAACTTAAGTGGCGGACAACGTCAGCGGTTGGAAATAGCCCGCGCTTTAGTAAATAATCCGGCGATTCTGGTGATGGATGAAGCCACCAGCGCCCTTGATAGTGAAACAGAAAAAATCATCGATCGCAAACTCCGCCAACGGGGTTGTACTTGTATTATCGTGGCGCACCGCCTCAGCACCATTCGCGATTGTGATGAAATTATTGTCATGGAAAAGGGCAAAGTCGTGCAACGGGGCACACATGATGAATTAAAGGAAGTTGAAGGTGCATATTTGCGATTAATTCGTAGTGAAGGAGAAGCACTTTAGGAAGTTCAAAAAAATTTTGGTGTTGCACAAATTAAGGATGAAATTAATGAACCGCAAAGACGCGAAGTGCGCGAAGGTATTTGTAGGGTGGGCAGTGCCCACCATGTTCTGGGTATAGAACCGCCAATAATTTAGAAAATGTACGTAAGTTTTATCTAAAAAATTTAAATTAAAACTTTTTCCGGGGAGTAAAGTGACTGATGCTAGAGCAAATCAGACTCATCATTCCACAAGCAGAACAATATATTGTTAAAGGTAATGAGCCAATACTCCTAAATGACCCGCAGACTGTTTGGCTAGTGAAAACCGGTTCGATGGCAATGTTCGCCGTGACGGTGAAGAATGGCGTGCCGGAGGGTTCTCGCCGCTATTTATTTACCATCGGCGACAAAGAAGCGATGTTCGCTACCTCTACTAGCGGGGAACAGCGCCAAATCCTAGCGGTGTCAATGGAGGAAACAACTGTTGTCAAAGTATCGGCAGAAGATTTTAGCAAGTTGATTACTAATGCCGATGAAGAAGCTGTGGAGATGTTAGAGGGCTGGATTCAGCATCTAGGCTTGACAATATCAGAAATCGCTGCTCCGGCAATGGCAGTCAAACCAGAGACAATTAATTACTATTCCTTACGCAAAGGTGATATCTTTCAGCCCCAACTAGGTGCAGTCTCTTGGGTACAAATTCAGCAAGGATGCGCCAGTTGGATGGGTTTGGCGGAGGTGCCGTTGAGTTTTGCATCCGGACTGTTACCCATGAGTGAAGATATGTGGTTGCAAGCAGATGACATAGTTGAACTGGCAACTGCTAGTACCTTAGATATCCAAAATACTCAAGGCTTATTGGATAGTTTATCTCGGTTGACAAACCATTTTCTCTTGGTTATCGACCTGCTAGAGCAGTCAGAGATGTTCTCGGAGTTACGTAGATTTCAGGAGAAGGAACGTCTCAATTATCAAGTGATGGAGGAGACGTTGGGAGAACTGTCTTCCGTGCTGCAACGCCGGAAAACAGCTTTGGCTCCGGGAGCGATACCAGTTGACGATCCAGACCAAGCTTTACTTGTGGCGACTGGTGCGGTGGGCAAAGCGATGGGAATAACTATTCGTCCACCAGCTAAGTCAGAAAACCTCAAACGGTTACAAGATCCCCTAGAAGCGATCGCGCGGGCTTCGCAAATTCGGATGCGTCGTGTCTCCTTAACTGATAAATGGTGGAAAAAAGACTCCAGCCCCATGCTGACTTACACTCTGGAGGACGACCATCCTGTGGCATTGTTGCGGGTTGCAGGCAATCGTTACGAGATTTACGATCCTTGGGCTATGACCCGCACTCCTGTAGATGCTCGCAGTGCTGCCAAGCTAGCCCCGACAGCATACGCATTTTATCGACCTTTGCCTGAGAAAAAATTAAATCTCCAAGATTTGGTACAGTTTGCGGTGCGAGGTCATGAGAAGGAGCTAGTGTTAATTTTGGTGACTGGAGTTTGCACCACCGTACTGGGGATGCTGACACCACAAGCTACTGCCATCCTGATAGATAACGCTATTCCAGATGCTAACCGGGCATTATTAATCCAAATCGCCTTGGGTTTGTTAGCAGCAGCTTTTGGACAAACTCTGTTTGAACTTGCCCAGGCATTTGCAATCATCAGACTAGAAACGTTTGCGGAATCTTCTACCCAAGCGGCGGTATGGGATCGGCTATTGAATCTGAAGGCGTCTTTTTTCCGCCAGTACTCGATTGGGGATTTGAAATCTCGGGTTAGTTCCATCTCGCAAATTCACCATAAACTGAGTAGCACGGTACTTAAAACGATTTTCTCCAGCTTTTTTGCCTTGCTCAATTTGGGGCTACTGTTTTATTACAGTGGTGCTTTAGCTCTCTTGGCTTGTGCGATCGCGATTGTGAATATTGGTGTCACCGTCGTTTCTGGTACACTCACCGTGCGCAAGGTACGACCTTTACTAGAACAAGAAGGACAAATCTTTGGTTTGATGGTGCAGTTAATTAATGGCGTCACAAAGCTGCGAGTTGCTGGCGCGGAAGCCAGGGCTTTTGCCTATTGGGGTAAACAGTATACCGATCAATTAAAACTCATGCTGAGTACCCAAGGCATTGAAGACTCTGTTGCCGTTATTAATAAAGTACTGCCAGCTTTAACCAATGCTCTACTCTTTTGGGTGGCGGCTACGATGATTCAGCAAACATCACAGCCAGGAACAGGCTTATCTACAGGGATTTTTCTCGCGTTTAATGCGGCTTTTGGCAGCTTTATTGGTGGTGCTACCAACCTCAGCACGACAATAGTAGACGTGTTGCAAGTCTTACCTGCGTGGAAACGTGCCCAGCCGATTCTCCAAGCCATACCAGAAGTAGCTGCTAGCAAAACCGACCCCGGTAGACTCACAGGTAAACTGCTAGTAGACCATGCGATTTTCCGATATCGAGATGATGGTCCCCTGATTTTAGATGATGTGACAATCAAGGCGGAACCTGGAGAATTTATCGCCTTAGTCGGTCCTTCTGGCAGTGGCAAATCGACTATGTTCCGGTTACTACTAGGTTTTGACCTCCCTGAATCTGGCACTATTTACTACGATGGACAAGACTTAGCTGGGTTAGATGTCAATGCTGTTCGCCGACAATTAGGTGTGGTGATGCAAAATAGCCGCATGATGTCAGGTTCAATCTTCGATAATATTGCTAGTGGCGCTTTAATTACAATGGATGAAGCTTGGGAAGCTGCCCGTGCTTCCGGTTTAGCTGATGATATCGAAACCATGCCAATGGGGATGCACACTGTTGTCAGTGAGGGGGGTACTAACCTTTCAGGAGGACAAAGACAACGGCTGTTGATTGCCCGTGCTTTAGCCTTGAAACCCCGGATATTGCTATTTGATGAAGCTACGAGTGCTTTAGATAATAGAACCCAGGCAATTGTAAGTGAAAGTTTAGAAAGATTACAAGTCACCCGAATTGCGATCGCTCACCGTCTCAGCACCATTCGTAATGCTCACCGCATTTATGTGTTGCAAGGCGGTAGAGTTGTGCAACAGGGAAGTTTTGAACAATTGGCAAATCAACCAGGGCTATTTGCTCAACTAATGGCAAGACAAATGCTTTGAGCAAAAATCCGAATAGGGCTATTGTCAGGGATGATGTGCGATCGCTTGTATGAAATTAAGGTAGAAAGCTAAAGAATTATTAAAATGCAGCTAGTAGGGCATTCTTAAAATCTACTGCACTCTTAAAGTAAATCTCCGGCTTCTCTAACAACCCCAAATCAATCACCTCTGCTAACTTGGGTGGAATACTTGTGTCACGTTGGCGAATTGGTACAGGATCATTTTGCAACACTGCCAAAAATGGGTCATTGCCGCTAAAATTACCTGGATAAGTCCCTGTCAACATATTATCAAGACAAGCCGCAGTCGCCCAAATATCTACATCTTGTTGCACATATTTAAAATTTCGTAATTGCTGTCTGGGAAGAAATACAGGAGTTCCGGCTTTAGTTCCTGTCATAGTTTGCCCACTTAAACCTGCTAAATCAAATGCTTTAGCTAAACCATAATCTTCGATTTTTGCAGTTAATTCGCCATCATTGTAGGTGAGAAATATATTACCCGGTTTTAAATCGCGGTGAACTAAACCCCTACCTTTACCAAAGCCACCATCCTTTAATTTCACATAAGGAATTTCTGTATTGTGGCTATATTCCAACCCGTTGAGAACTTGCAGAATAATTGGGACAGCAATATCAACAGCTAATTTCCCACCTTGCTGCTGCATTAAATCCCAAACAGTGCTGCCTGAGCAATATTCCATTGTAAAAAAGAAAATGCCTTCAAAAAAGCCATAATCGATCACTTGCACCACATTGGGATGCTGCAAAGCTTTCGTATTCTCGGTTTCCCGTAAAAACCTTTGTACAGCATCTTCATTGGCTGCGATCGCAGGTAACATTACCTTCAAAGCAATAAATTTACCAGAAGTATGATGCTGTGCTAAATAAACCTCGCCAAAACCACCCTTCCCTAATATTTTGATGAGATTGTAACCGCGAATCATTTGCAAATTTTGATTACCATTCGCCGCCAAACCTAGCCAGCGTTTAATTACCTCTAAAAAATTTGGTGGTTGGGTTAAATCTTGATTCGCATTAACTGTCTGAGGAAAAAAGTTAGGAATAATAATTTCTTCGGGATTATCAATATTAAGTGTAAAAATAGTATTACCGAGTTTAATGTCATCGCCTGAGCATAAATCATACTCTGGAAATTTTAATTTCGCTGCTTCTTCTGGCGTTTGATCGGGTTGACGCTGACCGATTTTTTCATTGTTGACGTAAGTACCGTTTTTACTGCCAAAATCCCGAATCCTAATTGCAGGTGGGTTAATATCTAACAGGCAATGATAACGGGAGATTGTCCGATGTTCTGCATCATCTGGTAGTTGGATATTGCATTCATTACTTCTGCCAATAATACAAAGAGTGCGCGAATCAAAAGTATATTGTCTTCCGGGAAGTTGGCTTTTAGTAATAGTGAGGGTAACTTTAGAGACCATTTACTTTATAAATGGTCTCATAATAAATGTGTAATTTTGACTTCAGTATATTTTATTGTAGTAGTACATAGGTTGCGTTATTTTCTGCAACACAAAATTTTTAAATTACAGCAGATTGCAGGTACATGAGATATAAAAATCAACAATATAACTCTTGTGGTGCGGGCATCTTGCCCGCTACGGGTGTACCTTATTCATATGAAATCCGCTGTAAGTTGATGGTTAATGAGGGTAAAGTAAATGATGGGCGCAGTGAGAGTTGCAATCAAATTAAAAAATGCAGTTGATGAAGAATTAATACTTCGCGGCTTACTAGCACCTAATCTACTCCGAGAATGTGAAGTTATCGGATTAGTAGATACAGGCGCAGTTTCTTTAGTAATTCCACCAGAGAGAGTAGAACAACTGGGGTTAAGAATTGTCGGACAACGAGTTGCACAATATGCAAATGGTAGTCAAGAAACTATAGGTGTAACTGGCCCCATTATTATTGAATGTGAAGGACGTACAACAATTGATGAGGCGTTAGTGGTTGGTAATGAAGTATTAATTGGACAGGTAATTTTAGAAAAATTGGATTTACTGGTGGACTGTAAAAATCAAATATTAATACCAAATCCAGCTAATCCTGATTATCCAGTAGCGATGATTAAATAAAAAAATATAGCAGTACTAAATCATTCTTGAATAATTAGATTCCCGACTTTTTTAAGAAGTCGGGAATCTGCGCCTCTCGTAATTCGTAATTCGTAATTATTAACCGATGATGTCCCGCAAGGAACTTCAGTTCCTTGCTCATAGCGAAAGTCATCTTAAGATGACTAAATCTCTCTCCAAATCCTTAGTCTACTTCAGTAGACTTGAGTTATTAGCCTGGGAATTCATTCCCAGGCGGATGAGGAAGCTAAGAGAGAGGCTATTTTTAGCTTAAGTTGACACCAATCAGCAATGCTAAACCCTTACCTATGTGCTTCAAAATAATTAACCTTAAATAAGAATTCAAGACAGCGCAAAACCCGTAGATTTTCGTAATTCTTCTGGATGGAAAGCTAATACAATATCTTATTTAGGTACATCTGCACATATCAGTGCTTGTGCTAAAGGTTCGGCACAACCATCATATTGAATCCAGACTTTATCACCTCTGGGCAACAACTTCCACTTTTTGTGTTGAAGTACTTGAAAATCGTATTTATCGTCATCAATATCGTATTTATCGTCGTCAATATCGTATTTATCGTCATCAACATCGTGTTGATCGTCATCAACATTGTATTTATCATCGTCAATATCGTGTTGATCGTCATCAATATCGTTTTGATCGTCTTCAACATCGTGTTGGAGTACTTCAAACTTTGTTGCATCACGATCAAGTTGTCAATGTCTAGAAAAGCAATTGACGGTGCGTTAGCCTACGGCATAACATACCCTACATTTTAGACAGCGACAGGTGGATTTTCTTCACCAAAATTAGCCACTTCTACAAAACGTGCAACCGCCAAACTTTTTCTATTACTTTTAATTCTTTCAATTTCATGCAAAGTTTCTGCTGTGAGATAACTCTCGCCACATTCAGGACAACTAATAACAGGAATATTTTCAATTACTAGTAAATCTTTACCTTTGCCATAACTCCTTGCAACCTTACGAATATTTACTTCTTCGTTGCCACAAAAGTCACATTTCATATAATATTTTCCCGTCTTATAATTGATATACTGTAATGATAACTAACTTTCCAGTCACACCTAGCTTGGCAACAACTTCCATTTCTAAGCCATCTTCATTTGTACCTCGAATACGGTATTTGGATTCAGCAGTTACTTTATCTTTTTGACGTTCTAGTATTTCGCCTGAAAGAATAGCTTGTTCAATATCATAAATTGTTAAATTGTCATCGTTCATTTCTTCTTCTGCGTGGAGTGTCATTACATACTGAAGTAATGTAACTTTCTCTCGCATTCTTTGTAGAATTTCATCGAACATCCTGTGTCAGGTAGGGATTTTGCCGGACTACAAAATTCTACCAAGCATAGGGAGAATGCCCAGTGCCAGGTAACAGAAAGCTACAACCCGCAAGGCTTCGTGGAAAATGATGGGTTTATAAATCTGAAAAATTTTCTGTAAGCTTTATATGTTAAAGTTTACAAGTCTCGAAGCGAGAGAACAGACCTAAAACAACTCCTTCCCCAAAATACCAAAATTCCTTAGGGAGGTGGGCTACTGGTGCTGTGAGGTCAAAAGTTAGGTCTTTATAGTACATCCACGTTCCGTCCTTTCTCCAGCCTATTGCGACGTAGAAGGCTTTCCAAATTTCGTAGTTATATTCTCTGGTTCCACCCAGACTTTGATAAATGCGCTTTTGCACAGAGAAGCCAAAGCACCCATTGCTGTATTTTACCCATAACTGGTCTATTGTGCGCAGGCCTTCGCAAGGGAAGTTATCAATATCTTCAACTCGAAGCCAGCCTTCCTTTTCTCTCCCCGCTACAGCTAGCATGACACGCGTTGTTTCTTCATCCGCTTCTCGCCACTTCCCTACTACAAGTAAGTCACGCAGTCTCGTGTAGTTCATCCCCACAGCAGATTTGAGACTGTCAACTTCCAATTTAGAATTGAGTAATTCTAACCATTCCCGCACAGTCTGAGGACGTTCTTCCACTTTCAACGCCATCCCCTGGAGAATTGCTTTATTCACTCTGTCGCTAATCGCTGAATTAAATTGCTTTGGCGGGTGTAAAGCTATACCACTTTTGCGAAAATTAGCTGGTAAGGGAACTTCCGCAGTTAGCAAACTATACATTGTCGCGGCTAAAGCATAAACATCTGTGTAAGCAGCAAAAGTTCCCCGTCTTTCATACTGTTCTATCGGTGCATAACCTTCAGTTTTGGCATTTGTCATGCTACCCGTCTTCCCGCCTTGAAACTCACGGACTAGCCCAAAGTCAATTAATACAGCTTCTTGTGTACTGCGTCGCAATAAAATATTATTGGGCTTGATATCCCGATGTAAAAATCCCTTGGCATGGATATATTCTAAAGCTTGTCCAATTTGCTCTATGTAGCGTAGCGCCTCAAGTTCTGATAACTGTCCACGCTCATCAATATAATTAGCTAAATCTTGCCCATTAATATATTCCATTACGATTACCCAAAGTTCACCTTCTTTGAAGACTTCGTTAACTTTCACAATATGGGGATGACTACACTGGGCTAACCGCACTGCTTCGTTGATAAATTTTACCTGTTGTTCGTCAAAGTCTGCTCGTGTTTGTTGCAGGTGATTCAGGGTTTTGATGACAAATAATTGACCTGTGCGTTGTTCAAGGGCACTGTAAGTAATACCAAAACCACCGCTATCAAGGACTTTTTGCACAATAAAGCGTCCGTTTTGCAATGATTGATTGGGTGTCCAAAGTTGCATAGGTGGAGTTTAGAGCTATTTTTTGCGTGGTATGGTAGTTTTATTTCATTATGAATAGAAACTCTATCTTTGCGTTATATCATCATAGGCAACAGGTTACAGGGTAGCGTACAATATTGCATTTATTTTTACAGCTTTTCATCTTTATTAAGATTCGATTAAAAGAATACAAATAGTACTAAAGTGTTGGCTAAGTAACGATCTCAAGTTTGATAGAAATAATTATGGGATGAGTTTTGCCCTCACCCCATAAGAAAACAAAAAATCCGTTACTCAATTTTGGGAACCGATGTGGATGCGGTTCTCAACTTCTGCAAATTTTTCTTCTGCTTGTTTTTCGCTAAACATTAGAGAAACCACAATCCCGACAATAAATGCTAGGGGAATAGTCACCAAGCCAGGATTTTTTAATGGGAAAGGTGCATCAGCGTGCTTGAGAATTGTTACCTGGATTGTGGGAGAGAAATAAATCAATATTAAAGAGGCGAAGGTTCCTACTAACATACTTGCTACCGCACCATTGGTAGTAAAGCGTCGCCACAGCATCGATAGCAGTAAAGCTGGGAAGTTAGCACTAGCTGCGATCGCAAATGCTAAACCCACCATGTAAGCTACGTTTTGTCCCTTGAATAAGATACCCAGGATAATTGCCAATGCACTTAAAAGCATTGTTGCACCGCGAGCTACTTTTAGCTGTTCTGACTCATTGGCATGACCTCCTCGCACCACATTTACCCACAAATCATGGGACAATGCCGCTGCGCCAGAAAGTGTTAAACCTGCAACTACCGCTAAAATTGTGGCGAAAGATACAGCAGCAATAAAGCCTAGGAATGCGTCACCACCGAGAAATTCGGCTAACATCGGCGCAGCCATGTTACCACCAGTACCAATTTGCTTGATTGCATCTTGACCTACCAGCACCATTGCCCCAAAGCCCAGGATAAAGGTGAGAAGATAGAAAAAGCCAATAAAAGCTGTAGCGTAAGTGACAGAAACTCTCGCAGCTTTGGCATCCGGTACTGTGTAGAAGCGCATCAGAATGTGAGGTAATCCCGCAGTCCCGAACATCAATGACATCCCCAAGGAAATTGCATCCCAGGGATCGGAAACTTGTTTACCTGGGGCCAATACACCTGAATACTTTTCAGCGGCGGCGGCGAACAGATTTAAAGGATTAAAACCAAATTTTGCCAATACCAAAACAGATAACAAGATAGTCCCGCCTAACAGCAGAACTGCTTTGATAATTTGTACCCAGGTAGTAGCAATCATGCCACCAAAAATTACATAAGCCATCATCACGCCACCAACGATGACTACGGCTAATTCATAATCAAAACCAAACAGCAATTTGACCAGTTCACCCGCACCTACCATCTGGGCAATTAAATAAAAACTGATTACTGCTAATGTCCCAATTGCAGCGGCAATGCGTACAGGTTTTTGCTGCAAGCGATAAGCTACCACATCAGCGAAAGTATATTTACCTAGATTTCGCAGTGGTTCGGCAATTAGAAACATCACGATGGGCCAGCCCACCAAAAAGCCGATGGAATAAATTAAGCCGTCAAAGCCATTGAGTGCAACTAGCCCAGCAATTCCTAAAAAGCTAGCTGCACTCATGAAGTCTCCTGCTAAAGCTAGCCCATTTTGGAAACCGCTGATATTACCTCCAGCCGTATAGAAGTGGGATGTGCTTTTAGTCCGCTTTGCCGCCCAGAAAGTAATACCAAGGGAAGACGCCACAAACAGCAAGAAGAAGGCGATCGCCAAAGGATTGAAATGCCCTAGACTGGTAAGATTCCCAACAGCTAGTGGAAAGTTATACCAAACACTATTTATGCCCATATTTGATTACAATTTTGGATTTTTGATACACACATAGCTAATAGTTTTTAGCCAATTCACTTGCGTGTCAGATTATTGATTCGTTCGTCATATTTATTATTTGCCCAGCGCACATAAAGAAAAATTAATACCCACGCTGAGACAATTACCAGTGCCCCTAACAAAATGCCAAGACTCAACCCTGGAAAGATTATTGACCCTAATAAAGGCTTATTAAATGCAATCAGCAGAATAAAGCCAAAATAAATCAACATCATGGCTCCACTTAGAAGCAGAGACACCCGCCAGCGGTCATTAGCAATAGATTGGAGAGCTTTTTTGCGATCGTCCATATCTTCGGTTAATTTTTGAAGAAGATAAGTTCAGATTGTCTCATTGAAGTTGATTTCTATGTAATCTACTTAAAAATTATTAGTAAATGCATAACAATTTTTTGTAAAAAATATAACTGTTAGTATTTTTTGAATAACTAGATAAAATCTGAAACTTTTAATCTCAATAACGATGACAAAACAAAAAACTAGAGACATTCCATTGGAACGTCTCTAGGTGCGATCGCAGAACTGCAATTTCAACGCGAACAAACAAACTAATTTTTTATGGGGTCAAAGCCCCTTGTAGCGTTATCAGGTATGAAGCATCCAGAGGTGTAAAGAAAAAGCGGAAACCTCTGATTATGGAAGGGAAACACCGCTATTTTTCAGATGCACGGCTTTTAGAAACCGATCGTGCTGCCCGAAAAAAAGTAATATTTTTGTTCGCGTTGAAAAGTTTGAACTTATATTTCTAACTAACTCCACGTAACTTGCGAGTGTTGTCAACTAAACTCTGAGCAAACTGATCAAACCTTTGGGAGAGTTTTTCATCTAGCAGCTTACCTTCAGAATTGAACGCACCCCAAGCTTGTCCAATAGCAATTTGTTCGGGAATCACCCATCCATGTACCCAGCGGATAATTAGCCGGAGTTCATTGAGGGCGTTGCTATTCGACTGTCCTCCCAATACGCTAATTAGTCCTGTCACCTTACCGGACAGTTCTTCAAAACTTAACAAATCTAGTGTATTTTTCAGTACACCACTCACGCCGCCATGATACTCAGGTGTGGCTAAAATCAAACCATCGGCATGAGCCACAATATCCCGTAACCGTTGAACGTCTGGATAATCTGGATATTCCTTGCCACCGTTGCAAAATGGTAACTGCAACTGTCGCAAATCGAGAATTTCTACTTCTGCTCCTAGTGCTTCTACCCTTTGCGCTGCTAGTTGTAAAGCAATCTGGGTATAGGAGTTGGGTCTTAAGCTACCACCAATGCCAACAATTTTTACCATAAATTCACCTACAAAGTAAGTAACACAATTTACTAATCAACTATTCTCACTAGAGTTCTTGAAAAACGGAATCATTACGACTATGTTTATAGTAGCGATTTGTTGCGTAATATGTCAAATTACAATACTAGGGATAATTTGATGGTAAGTGAGTAAAAACACAGCTAAATCAGAATTTAGACAGAATAGATACTATGTATGCTGACACAAACCAATCTGGGAGCTAAAAACCAGTTTTGATGGTCATTCCCCTTATTAATAGAGGTGTATTCCTAAAAGCTGATGGAGAAAGACTGGGAAATGGTTTTATGTGGAAGTTAAACTAGATGAGAAAACAATTATTTCCCGTTATTTCAATTTTTGCTAGAAGAATAGGCATAAAATTAGCGCTCAGCTTTTGCCAGCAGGAAAAGGGTAATTATTATGACAGTTTTAGGTAAAAAAGCATTGAACAAACAGCTATCGGCAAAGCGTGTTTCTTGGGCTGGTGCATTAGCCGCCAGCTTGATCTTACTGCCAGGGATTTTAGCTGGCAATCCAGTCTTGGCACAACAAAAAGCAGAGCGCAACTCCTTGACTTATGGGGAGTTGATCAAGAAAACAGAAAAAGGGGAAGTTGCAAAAGTCGAGCTTGATGAAGCTGAACATGTAGCAAAGGTATATTTGGTTGGTCAAAAAGATACGCCAATCCAGGTAAAACTTCTAGAGCAAAACACAGAGTTAATTAATAGACTCAAAGAAAAAAATGTGGATTTTGCTGAGGTTTCCTCTGCTAATAGTAGAGCAGCCGTGGGGTTATTGATTAACCTGATGTGGATATTGCCACTGGTGGCTTTAATGCTATTGTTCTTGCGGCGCTCCACCAATGCCTCTAGCCAAGCGATGAACTTTGGCAAATCTCGCGCTCGCTTTCAAATGGAGGCGAAAACAGGAGTAAAATTTGACGATGTTGCAGGGGTAGAAGAAGCGAAAGAAGAACTGCAAGAAGTCGTCACATTCCTGAAACAGCCAGAAAGATTTACTGCTGTAGGTGCGCGTATTCCTAAAGGTGTGTTGTTAATTGGTCCTCCTGGCACAGGTAAGACTTTACTGGCAAAAGCGATCGCTGGGGAAGCAGGTGTCCCATTCTTCAGCATTTCCGGTTCGGAATTTGTGGAAATGTTTGTGGGTGTTGGTGCATCCCGCGTCCGCGACTTATTCAAGAAAGCTAAAGAAAATGCCCCCTGTCTAATATTCATCGATGAAATTGACGCTGTAGGTAGACAGCGGGGTGCTGGGATTGGAGGCGGTAACGACGAGAGAGAGCAAACCCTAAATCAATTGCTCACCGAAATGGATGGTTTTGAAGGTAACACAGGCATCATTATTATTGCTGCCACTAACCGTCCTGATGTACTTGATGCAGCATTATTGCGTCCCGGACGCTTTGACCGCCAAGTAATTGTTGATGCACCCGATCTCAAAGGGCGCTTGGACATTTTGAAAGTCCATGCCCGGAATAAGAAAATCGATTCTAGCGTATCCTTAGATGCGATCGCGCGGCGCACACCTGGATTTACAGGTGCAGATTTAGCTAACCTACTCAACGAAGCGGCAATTCTCACCGCCAGACGCCGCAAAGAAGCGATTACCATCCTCGAAATTGATGATGCTGTAGATCGGGTAGTCGCTGGGATGGAAGGAACTGCTTTGGTAGATAGTAAGAGCAAGCGTTTAATTGCTTACCACGAAGTTGGACATGCTTTGGTAGGCACATTGCTCAAAGACCACGACCCAGTACAAAAAGTCACACTCATCCCACGAGGACAAGCATTAGGATTGACTTGGTTTACTCCTAACGAAGAACAAGGTTTAATTTCCCGCGCCCAACTTAAAGGCAGAATTACCTCTATTTTGGGTGGTCGCGCGGCTGAGGAAGTTGTTTTTGGGAAGCCAGAAGTAACTACTGGTGCAGGAGACGACTTGCAAAAGGTAACAAATTTAGCACGACAAATGGTAACGCGCTTTGGGATGTCCACCTTAGGCCCTTTATCTCTAGAAAATCAGAGCGGAGAAGTCTTTTTAGGCCGCGATTGGATGAATAAATCAGAGTATTCTGAAGAAATTGCTGCCAAGATTGATTCACAAGTTCGGGAAATTATCAGCAATTCTTACCAAACTGCAAAATCAATATTGGAAGAAAATCGTGTAGCTTTAGAGCACTTGGTAGATTTGTTGTCAGACCAGGAAACAATTGAAGGCGAACTATTCCGCAAAATTGTTGCCGAACATGCTCAGGTAGCTGATGAAAAAATAGCTGTATCTCATTAGCAATAAAGCTAGTAGTTGGTGCTGAATTGCCAACTACTAGAATACCGATTTAGTAATCAACAACTAAACATTTAGAGGTTATTTATAAAGTAAAGCTTAAATCGTAGGGTGCGTTATAGCAACGCTTAACGCACCGAGAAAGATGGTGCGTTACGGCTAATAATCACTCTCTCAAACTCCTAAATCCTTGCATAGCCGTAACACAACGGCAATAAAGCGGGAGGAACATCCACACCGCTTTTTGCCTCCCCTACTTAATATTTACTTTATAAATTGTCTCTTATTACAACTGGGTTTTAAGTTTTAACGGGAGCGATCGCACTTAGACAAACAAAGCCTCGTGAGCGATGATATACCGCTTACGAGGGAGAAACTTTTCAGGTTTTGTCTTTTCCTTTTTCTAGTTTCATTCGTTGCTATTGATTCTTGCAGCCCCATAGGACAGATATAACCATTAAGCTTTTGTGTGAGCATGGTTACTTTTTGAATGGTCTATGCGATCGCACCCCTCTAGCGAGCAGCTAATGCCTCAAGTTCGTGTGTATTAAGCATTAGCAGCGATATCGTCAAACCTTTTTTAATCTAATCGATAAAAATGGTGATACTCAATGGTGCTGTTAGCGATCGAAAACTCATGTCCGTCCTGATCGCGAAAATAGTAACGCCCATTTTTAAAACCTGTAAACTTTGCTACCAATCTCGAACCATTAAGAAATTCAATTTCATAGATTTTATCAACCTTAAGCTCATTTGATGGCACTGACCAGTACTCCTTGGTACGCTATAATCAGCAATACTTGAAAATGGTTAATTTTAGCTTAAGTTCTTCAATTTACAGCTTTATTCTAGATAAAACATGATTTTAAGCCATTTTAAAATAATAATTGAGTCATGTTTTAATTAATACTTCCCCACCTTGCTGAGCTATGACATCGCAACACTTGTATGCGGTCGCACCTTCTCATGAGCTTGGGTCTAACCAGTCTTTTTTGGTGTAGATATGTAGATATCTTGATCCAACAAAGTGCGATCGCGCTCATTATGCAGTCTGTGGCTGAAGATTAGTTGTTTCTCTTCTTAAGTAAAAACTTTGGGGCTTAAAACCTTACTGTACAAGGTCTGTGAACATAAAAATGCAGCGACTCAATACAAGCTTGTATGTAGTACGTTACTGCTGTGCCAATTAACCTATAAGCTATTTGGCACAGCTTTTTTGTACAACACAGCAGCAATTGGAAGCCTCTAAATTACAGAGGCTTCAATTGGTACTGGTTTCTCCCAGGTGGACAGGATGTTGAAAACAGATCATCAAGTCCAAGCACGTAAGTTTCTGTACGGATCGCTCATAATTTTGAGCTAGATAGCTTACCCACTCACCTGTGTTTCGGCAATCCCCACTGGACAAGAAACGTTTGTCCCACCTAAACCACAATACCCATTCGGGTTTTTGGCAAGGTACTGTTGATGGTAACCTTCGGCGTAGTAAAACTCAGGTGCATCCAAGATTTCTGTGGTAATTTTTCCATAGCCTGCATCTTTTAAAGCTTGTTGATAAGCTTCTTGTGATGCTTCTGCTAGCTGGCGTTGATTTTCAAAGTATACGTAAATTCCAGAGCGGTACTGTGTGCCAACATCATTACCTTGGCGCATCCCTTGGGTGGGGTTGTGGCTTTCCCAAAAAACTTTCAGCAGTTGGGAATAACTAATCACTGTTGGGTCAAATACTACCAATACCACCTCATTATGACCGGTCAATCCGGTACATACCTCTTCATAGGTGGGGTTGGGCGTTAAACCAGCAGCATAACCTACTGCGGTAGTGTAAACTCCGTTAAGTTGCCAGAATTTGCGTTCTGCACCCCAAAAACAGCCTAAGCCAAATAAAGCTTTTTCTAATCCTTCAGGAAAAGGAGGTGTTAGCGGATGACCGTTAACATAGTGATTAGCAGGAACCCGCATTGATTGTGCTCTTCCTGGTAAAGCTTCCTCAGGGGTGGGTATTACTGCTTTCTTGCCAAATCCAAATAATGCCATTGATTTTTCATAAATATCTTTACCTTACTTAATATTTTAACGATTCTGGTTAGCGATCGCTGCGGATGTATTTTGCTGCCATAGCAATAGATGATGCCGTGACCCTTGGCTTTTGACTTCCACGTAGCGGTACTAAGTCTATAGCCGATTGATATCCTTGGTAATCAGTTTCCAACCTTCAGCTTGGTCAATTAGCTTAATCGAATCCAGTTGGAGATTGTTGTAGGCAGAAGCGTTTACCAGGAAATAGGGTTGGCCGTTGTAGTGCCAATAGTATTGCAGTTCCCCGAAAGAAGCAGGAATAATCGTGCGATCGCTATAAAAATCTAAGGAAGGACGACTGTAAGGAAAAGATGTGTAAATCTTCCTGACTGCTGGATTTGCCCGTGCTATCATGCTGGCAACTGGTTTAACTGGATAAGCATCCCATAATTCCCAAACCCAGTAGTTGGTTTTCATCAACAGCAACAGCGAAATATAACTTCCCCAAAACAGAATTTTCAGGAATTGCCCGTCGCCTCGCTCTGCGTAAATCGCTGCTAAAGTCATAGTTAAAGCAACTGCCGCAAAAATTACCTGTAAGTCTGTTTTAGGCGTTCCACTTGAACTAAAAAAAACGCTACCAGCAGAAGCGGCTAAAGCCAGTATTGCCAAACCAGCTACCCAAGACCGGGGATAGGCTGTTAGTAAAGGTAAATTTTCCGTTTCTGTGATTTGAGCACCCAAAGCTAAAGCCAAGCCTGGGTAAATTGGGAACAGGTACCAGAGAAGTTTGCTACCCATGCAGGAAATTATCAGCAGATAGACACCACTCCAGATCAGTACGAGTTTTGCCCAGCTAAGATTGCGATTTTCCCAGGTTAAGCGTAAGCTATGCGGTAAAAACAGTAGCCAGGGCCATGCATACATCAAAATTTCTTTGAGATAGTAACAAGATAGCTGGAAATTATCCTGTGAAAATGCCCCAACTCGGTTGATGGATGGATTGATAAAGGCAATCTGGAGGAAAGTATGACCGTAGTGTACTAACTGCGCACCATACCAACACAGCGCTGGTAAAATACCAATGAAGATTGCTATCCACAGATAGTAACAAGTAAGTAGTCGGGGCGTATCCCAAAACAGAAATGCAATTGCGATCGCACCTAATAATATGCCGAATATCCCTTGAGTCAGGCAAATTAATCCCAAGCCGAGTCCAATGCCCAGACAGTAACGCAAATCGCGCCGCGATCGCAATACACACAACATCATGACCATCAGAAAAATTACCGTTGCGCCATCTGACATTGCCAATCGCCCATGACGCACTACAGGTAGCATTGTTAGGTAAATCAAGGCGCTATAAATAGCTGCCCAACGTTGGCGAAATATTTCTCGACCAATGCAATACAGTAAAGGTACTGAACAAGCTGTTAAAATTGCTCCTGGTATGCGGGTAGTCCATTCATTGACACCTCCCAGCTGATAAGCCCAAGCAACTAGCAAATGCATCAAAGGCGGCTTGTGAAGATAAGGTTCACCGCCCAATGTTGGGTAAAGCCAACCCAGAGAACCTGCTGGCGATCGCAAAATTTCGCGGGCGACCTGTGCGACAGTACCCTCATCCCAATCGCGTAGTGGTACTCCCCCAAGATTGACGCTAAACAGTAACACTGCTGCCAATAGCAGGACAATTAGCCATATGCCATCAATCAATTTATCAACTGTGCGATGTTGCTTTCCTAGATGACCCCAAATAAAGCTTCCTTCTTGCATATTCTATGATAATCATTTTGCTTTCTGGTTTGATTACATAGAGATTAGAGCGAATCTCTAATGTTGCCACCCAGTAATAACCTGTGTGTTTAGCAATTGCTAGATTCCAAATTAACTCATTTTTTCAAAATAGTAATAATTTTTTTGAGAAAATAATCTAAGTTTTTTCACCTTACTATTATCAAGAATATTTTTTCAATAAAAGATATAAATAATACAGTTTTCAAAGCACTGTTTGCCTCTAGTATTTATTGGTAATTACTCTATATTTTTTATGAAAACTCTTATATGGTTTGATATCTAGTTATTTAATTACTACGAGTTTGTTTCGTAAAATCTCAGGAACTGATAGCTACAGTGTTTCAAAGATTAACTGTCAAACTAAGGTAATTAATTAAATTTCTCTGACTTGTAATTTGAAAAACTTAAAATTAGCTAGTTTAATTACAAAGTGAAAATAAAATCCATGATAAATCGTTAGAAACAGCCTCACATAAACAAAACCCGCCTCCACAGTTTCTTCAACACTCAGTAGGAGCAGAGGTAATTTGCTTGTATATCTAGCAATTAAATTAGCTAGGTAAAATTTTCAGTTACTCTAGCAAACTGCTCGCTTAATAGTTACTAAGTAGCGATCGCCAACTAAATAAACTAGGATAGATAATAACTATTTTTTCTTAGTATCTTCGTGGCTTATTGCTTAATTCTCGCTATACAAAAGCACAAATATATAACGGCATATAGACAGTAAAAATATAATCTGTAATTTAAAATTAATTACTGGTTACCATTAAAAGATGAAAATAATTTGTAAGTTCCAGTCTGTAGCCTGACGAACAATCTCAATTTGCCGAATAAATTCTCTAAAATAAAATCGTCGCTCTGATTCTGACAAATCTAACCAAAATTGCGGAATTGAAACAGCTTGAGCAACAGAACGCAAATTTACTGGTGGAAGCGTAGCCAACTTTGCTTGAAGTGCAGATATTTCTGTGCGGAGTTTGTATGTGCGTAACTTTGCTGTTTCTGCATCTAATACCCCAGTTTCGACTAAAGCAGGTAACTGAGTTAGTATTTCTTGTTGGCGAGCGATCGCTTCTCCTAAACTATTCTTAATTGCATCTAATTGGGGAAAATTCATTCCAGCCACAGCTAGGGGTAAGTCTTGACAAACCTTGGTAATTGTCTTGTCCAAAACTTTCTCATAAGCGATGGCGCGACACTTGGGACTTTGAGGACAGCTAATCGGACGTAAATAAAGATACTCTTTGTCTTGACGATGCTGGGTTACACGGGTCACAGTCATATGGGATTGACATTCTGCACAAACAACCAACCCCGCCAGCGATCGCGGCGCACTAGCAGTGCGAGATGGTAAACGACTGTTACGGCGTAACAATCGGTCCACTTGGGCGGCTTCTTCTTGGGAAATTATCGGACTGTGGGTATTAGAAATAATTTCGTCATCTTTATAAGCAGTATTTCCCCGATACACTGGATTAGTTAGCCAGCGCCTCCCTGTTGTTACAGAGATTTTCTTACCGTATTTTTTAGCTAAATAACGAACTGCTCCCCGCAAAGAACCATAAAGTAAAAATTGCTCAAAAAAATCTTTCACTACAGGAGAAGTACTCCGGTCAATAATATATTTATCTTTACTTCTGCGGTAACCATAGGGTGGCTTACCTGGTGGTGGTGAAGTTTCCAGACGATTGCGCGCATGTCCTTGACGGATACGACGACTACGCTGCTGGCGTTGGATCTCCTGTAGCAATTTCAGCAATTCGGCGCGGAGATTCCCTTTTTCTGAAGTGTAAGGTTGTTCGGTGGCAATCACCACTATATCCATTGCTTCTAGTTCGTTGAGGCGATCGCTCACTTCCTTGACAGTATCACCCAACTCTTCCAAGCGCCGGATCAAGAGATAACTTGCTGGTTCAGCTTTGCAGTCAGCAAACAATTGTTGTAATTGCAATCGCTGTCCCAAATCAAGATAAACCCGATCCACATCCCATCCCCAATCACCTGGCTCAAAAGAAGAGTCTATTAAAGGATCGGTGTAACTGTAAGCAATGATTTTCATTGGTCATTAGTCATTAGTCATTTGTCATTGCGTATTGGGCATTGAGCATTTCTTCCCTGGCTCCCTTGTCTCCCCACACTCCCCACACTCCCCACTCTCCCCACACTCCCCACACTCCCCACCCTCCCCTCCGTCACTGCTGACTCAGTTCGATAATATTCCCATCCGGATCTTGGGTGAAGAGAGCCGGGCGACCAGAGGCGCTGGCTTGAATAGGATAATTGCGATCGAGCAATTCTTGTTTGGCGATGTCCAAGTTAGCAACACAGAAAGCAACATGAGGATTGCGTCCCCATTTTTCGTTTTGCTCGTCTGTGGGAGATGAGGGTGCGACTATCAGGTGAATTTGATAATTGCCGACTTGATACCATGCACCAGGGTATTTCAGGGAGCGATCAATTTTGGCTAGTCCTAATACTTTGCCATAAAAGTGTTCGGAGCGTTCGAGGTTAGTAACAAGAATGGCGGTATGAAGACTGTTGGTAATTTGCATTGTCTGTGAGTTGCGATCGCGTTTATTTAAATTTTGACTTAATTTCAACCACAGATCATCTCTGAAAAAGAGGTGGCAAGATGAGAGTTAAGGATTAGCAGCATCTAAACGATTCACATCTTTAATCAGGATTTCGACTTATGTCAGGCTCAATAAACTACCAGGATCAGTTAAGTCAAGAGTATTGCCAACCATCGCCGCGTCAAACTATTTGCCAAGACTGTATTTTTTCCAGCAAGGTAGAAGGAGCGATAGATTGTACTCACCCTGACGAATTTGAGGTTAATTGTTCTACCATTATTTTCTGCAATTCATTCCAACCCGCCCAGGAAATTGACAGTCCCTGTGTATCCTTCGACTATGATGATGAAAAATAGCGACTGCTCTGCTTGATGTTGCAAAATTATGATTTACTGAATCTGCTTGTTCAGAACTAATCCAAATCACGCGATCGCTTCTAAGCATCACGCTAGCTTATCTACTTATATTATGCAGAGTACCAGTTTTTATGTTTCAACCTAGATATCAAAAAAAGATTAGCAATAAAATTATATTTTTAACACTAACTACAACCATGATAAACAAAAATAATTCAGGAGGAGCTAGCTGCAAATGAATAAATATGTTAAAAAAACCACCATTTTTTCACTTTGCTGCAAAACAATTAGTGGGGATTTAAAGTGCCACTGATTAATACTAAATTCTGAATTCAACAGCCAGAATTCAGAATCGAGTGTATTTATTTTTATCTTGGCTGTATTACCAAATAAATGGGATGCTCCCATTAAATGTTAGCTTCAGCTAGACACGCGAGTAGCGAAAACGAATCCTGAGCAGGCGTAACCAACGCAACCAGATGAGTGACGGTTGCTCAAAGAAAGTAAAAATATCGCCAAAACCCTGGTTAGTTTTCTGATGGTGTAACCAATGTCTCTCAGGAGTAGTGATGAAGAAAAACTGGCACAAAATAGTCAAAGGCTTTGGAGTTTGCCAATCCAAAACACTGATGTGTCTCCACCAAACATGAAACTGACCCAAGACTAGCCCAGAAATTACACCGATTGGAGAGAAAGTCCACAAAATTACTGCCATTACTAAATAAGGCAAAGCACCCAGAATACCATCTAATAAAACCTGGGGATTTAACGTCAAAATAGCATAATGGCGGAAGTCTTTTTTCCAAGAATGGTGCGTTTTCAGGTGGAGGCTACCAAAAACATGCTCGGGTACATGGTAAACGAAGGTTGAAAGGAAATCACCAAAAAATAATAATAGCCAAGCAACAGCGATAGCCTCAAGCATTTGTACTCCTCACATCTAGTTAAGAAAACTCCAAAGAAAAAAATGCAGATGTCATGCTTTAGATGTAGACGCTAAAAACACTGGCTATAGAAAGATGTTATTCACGATAAAAGAGGTCAACATCTGTTCTAAACTTTCTTTGCACAGTGCTACTAAGGAAACCCTGCAACGCAGTTTCCTCTAACTCTTTGTATTTATAAACTTCGTAAGTCTACACTCTACTTGCTTTGCTCAGAAAATAAACTATTTAAAGAGTTTTATGTTCTGAATCTAATGCCCTGAAAGTATTGCAAAGCAACTTGTAAGAGCCTATCATCTGAATTTTAGCTCTGGGTTCATGAAATAAATACATCTAAACTCCAATCGGGATACCGTATTTTAGCATATTGACTTCACAATCTTCTTATTAAGGCTTACAGGATTAGCAAAGGTTGAGTTAAAATCGGTACAAATTTAGGTTAAGACGTTTTGGGAAATTGTTAAGTCTAGTAGAAACAGGAATACTGCTAAACTACAAAAGGCTTTCCACTGTGGCTAACCTATATAGAGTAAGAGTTAAAAATGAAAAAATGCAGGCTTTAGATTGGAAGCAGTGTAGCTAAATTAGAATTTTAAATACAAAAATTTGCTTACAGGTAAATCAACTCAGATTTTAAATTTAAGTTTAGAGCTTTAAATTACAAAATCGATTTATGATTAAAATTTGGTTAATAAAAACTGAGGCATATAGAACTTACCAATTGTCCTTGCAAAAATCAGAATAAGAATAAAAAACCACAGATACACACAGCGAAAAGTCGGATCGCCCGCTTCCGGCGATGGCTTCTCCTAAGGGAGACGCTGCGCGAACGCCAACGTCTCCGACGAACAGAACTTTTTAAGACAGTCAATTACGGGAAAATCCCACAAACAAGGGATGAAAATCCTTCTTCCTCTGTTCCCCGTTCCCTGTTCCCTGTTCTCCATTTTAAAGCTAGATAAACACTGATATTTATCTGTGTGCATCTGTGTTCGTCTGTGGTTTGATATTCAAAAAATCGACTTATACAAGAGTCTTACACCTTATCCTTCGCTGGTGGTACAATCCCAAACTTATTTAGATCGCGATCAATATCCCTGAGTATTTTAAAATCCTCTTGCGGCAAGGGATAACCACTACTGTTAAACAAGCCAGCACTCACAGCTGGTTGCTGTTCTAAGAAAGAAAATGCTTGGCGAAACTGATATGGCCCAGCTTTGATTGGTGAGTCAAAGTGGCAAGGAATAATCCACTGAAAATCCCAACTTGCTATTTTGTTAGCCCAATCAATAGTTTCCTGTGGTGCGCGGTTGAGAATGAGAGTCTGTAATATTGGCGCTACAAATATCCGGCCATCGCCTCGCAGTGCATCAAATGAACGCTGCCAATCTTGTTGCCATTTGAAGGGGAACAACCCAAAATAAGCTTTTTTAGTACGCTCTGGTGCTTTAATAGCATCACGCACTACTTGACTTAATCCAATCACCTCCAACACACTTGGCTGAAAGTACAAAGCAAATAGTGAGATCCGTTGCCATCCCTTACGGCGGTTTGCCTGATTATCTGCGACGATTTCACAGGCATTCTCCTTGGCATGAAATAATAAAGGATATGGCTCTAATTGAACGATCGCAGGCGGTTCTTCTGGTACAGAAATTACTGAGTCTGTCACTAACAAAGTATGCGATCGCTTGTGGAAAAATGCGACTTCCGCAAACCTACCCGGCCCCAACTCGATGGGGCCGAGGATTGCATAGTCAAACTCGTCAGCAAAAGGTGCTATTTTGCTATCTTCTGGAAGTATTTGAGTTCTTTTTGGGGGTAAACCAAGCCAGCTAAGTGGCAGATTTAGCGGGAAACTCCACTGGCTGGGAGCGACAAATATTTGTGCTTTGGGACAAAATCTGGCAAAGGGACCAACGAAGACTTTATGTTCCAATCCAGAAATAGTTGGCAGAATAATGTACTTGACTTCACCGTGTTCTGCTACCAACTCATTAACCAACCGGATACACTCTCGGGTTGGGGCAACAGGAGCATAAACCAGAAGCCCCCCAGCCTCTAGCTTGACAACGGTCATACGAATGGGCACGACAACATAAAATATGCCCTGCATTTGGTCAAAAGTCCAGACTGTATCTTTAACTACTTCTTTGCGGATTGTCCGCCGATTGCCGTATGGGTAAAGTGGCAAAGTGAACCAGAAGAACCATGAAAAGTCCCTTTGATCAATTTGTTCTATGTTGCCTGTACGTTCTTCTTGAGCCACTTTGCGAACCCCTCCGCATTCCCAATGCTATATTTGCTCTCCAAAAGTTGGAGTTTAGCAAATTGTTGAATCAATAACCTAGTTCTAATCAAAATTCTAGTCTCTGACGACCAACAAATGAGGGAATTAGAATACCCACATTTTTAGTAAAGCAATATCTTAAGAAAGATGAACACATTTGTGATTGGGCAGTAACATAGTTTCCAAGTACTAAATTAATTACTGTATTTATTTTTGCTGACATTGCCCGTATTCCTCACAAGATACTCAACTTTTCTCTTTATAACTGCGGATGTGATAGGCAGGAGTCAAGGATGCACCAAATTTCTTGATTTCAGTTCAATTCGCGCTAATAACTATAATTCATGGAGAGTTGCATGATTCGCTTACTAGTTAGCGTTCTAGTTTTTGTTGTCAATACAATTTATCGCGATCGCCCTTATCCTCGCTTCTATGTCTTGGAAACTGTGGCGCGAGTACCCTACTTTTCTTATCTCTCAGTTTTACACCTCTACGAAACTCTGGGATTTTGGCGCAAAGCTGATTGGCTCAAGGTTCACTTTGCAGAATCTTGGAATGAATTGCACCATCTGTTGATTATGGAATCTTTGGGAGGTGCAGCATTTTGGGGCGATCGCTTTTTAGCGAAAACAACTGCATTGGTTTACTACTGGATCATTGTAGCGTTGTATATGATTTCTCCTCGTTCTGCCTATCATTTTATGGAATTGGTCGAAGAGCACGCTTACAGTAGCTATCACAAATTCCTCACAGATAATGAGACAGAGTTGAAGGCACAACCTGCACCTGAGATAGCAATAAGTTACTACCGTAATGGAGACCTTTATCTGTTTGATGAATTCCAAACATCTCATACTCCAGCCGAACGCCGTCCTGCAATTGACAATCTCTATGATGTATTTGTGGCAATTCGAGATGATGAGATGGAGCATGTAAAAACTATGGTCGCTTGTCAAAAAAGTAATGCTCAACTTTCATTCAAAAGTCCACATAGCCTCGAAGCCGAGACAGTAATGCTAGAAAAATCTGCGGTTGGTAATTCTGAAGTGTTATCTACTCAATAAAACAAGTATTTAAATCATGGGAAATTCTATAAATCTTCATAAATCTAGTTGATGTAGCTGATTGCCAATTTTAAAATCTTTAGGTAGGTTACTGATATTAGTATATGTAGGGTATGCATCGCCCACCAAAACCCTGATCTAAAGATACCTACTAAATCTAGTTGATGTAGCTGATTGTCAATTTCATAATGTTTAGGTAGGTTACTAATATCCAAGTAATATCAGGAACCTACCTAAATTTGTATGGTATAGAGCTTTCGTTTTTGCTTAATTAACAGGAAAGTAAACATTTAAAGGCTTTTCAACAAAGGATTATCAAAATTGCCCTATGTTGTCATAGCTGCTTTAACTTCTTCCTCTAATTTACCTTTAGTTGTTTGAAACTCCTTACCCAGATCAGCTAATTGCTGATCGCTCATACACTCAGATATAGTTTTAAAAATTTCACTTTCTTCTTCTTCAACGTGATGTTGAACTGCCTTTTTTAGTTCCTTAATTTTTGTTTTAAACTCTGAATCAGTTGGTTTCAGAGACTTAATTTCTTCTAAAAGAATTTTAGCCTCTTCATGTTCGGCTTCAGCTTCTTCGATATATTGTTTAGTCTCTTCATACTCCTGCATTGCTGGATAAAAGACTAACTCTTCAGATCTAGCATGTAATGTCAATGCTTTATATATTTCATTAAAGCACTCATATAATTGATTGGCATCAGCCTTTTCTACCTCTGCAAATAGCTTTTCAACTTGGCGATGCTCTGCTTCTATCAAAGATAGAATGTTTTGGGTTTGAGATTTAGCCATTTTTTGCTCCTTGGAACAATTCTTTTGCTTAGCGCTGGTAATGCTATACAATAAAGGATTAAGCCATGAACATTTAAATCAAAATTACTTTTGAGTAAAATTTTCGATAAAAACTGATTGCTTTATTTGTATCTAATTGAACAATAAAAAAGCAAAACAATGTAAATTCTTTAAATTAAATTTTTACGAACCACAAATAAATAAACCTCTGTCCAGAGGTAGAAAATGATTTTCACAACTAGTCACTTTGAATATGATTGGCGACAGTTACAATAAGATTTTTTACTTAAAAATATCTATATTTATGTTGTGGCTCTTAAAATTAACAATACTTTTGAAATACTACGGCTTAATTCTTAAAGTAGAGGAGAGAAGTAACCATAAATACATATACTACTATTTACCAAGCAATAATTTTATAAGCCCCTAGTCTTAGACCTACTAGGAGCTTTTTCTTAAAATTTTTATTCATAAAATTAACGGTGTATATCAAAAGGCATAGTATTGTTCATATTCCTCTTTGGATATATGGATAAATAATTCTTATGGCAGATTGGTTATTAATAGGGAAATTGATAATCTTAAGTTGTTCGTAAAAAACGTTCGTGAATAACAAACAATGAACATTATTGCTTGGCTCGTTTTAGGTCTAATAGCTGGTGCGATCGCAAAAGCTATCTATCCCGGTCATCAAGGTGGTGGAATTCTTGGAACCATTTTGCTGGGAATCATCGGTGCTTTTATTGGCGGTAGTTTAGGTATTTTCTTTACTACGGGAACGTTGGCATTAACCGCTCCTACTCTCAGCATTACGGGTATTATAGTCGCGGTTATTGGCGCAATCATCGCCGTCTTCCTGTGGAACTTGTTAAACCGCGGCAGTACTGTCTAAGAAATTAACTTATAACTCCATTATGAATAAAGTTCAGGGAGCTCGTGTAGATATTATTTATCCCTGAAATTAAATGGAAATATATAGCGTCTGCCTAATCAAAGGTAGGCGCTATTATTAATGATGTAAAAATTGAAAGCTTTAGACATCTTTTTATTATTCAGTGCTTTAGGGATGACTCTATTCTCTCAACCTGACTTTTCATCAACCTTTGGACACTTGTTAAAGCTCGATTCAGTTCATAATTGCGCCTATCTGGATTTTGCAGATAAGCCTGCTGTTCTTCCTCAATCATCTTCACATCTTGAACCACTAAACCATCAAGTAGTTTCTGTGCTGCACCAAATAAACTATCTTTGACAAAGCGCCGAAACCGCACAGGTAATTTATGTAACCGCCAAAAAGCATTTAATGATGTGAAATGAATTAAATAAGCTTTTGTCTGTGTTTCATTGACTGGACAAAGCAGACAGTAAATTTTAAAATCTTGTCCCAATTTTGAAGCCCAATGAGGATAGATATAACTCACATCCAAAGGTTCAGGATGCAATCGCCGCAAAGCCGGAAAAAATAATTGGGATATAGACCAAATTTTATCGATTTTATAATAACTTTGTGCTGTGTAATGGGCATCCACACGATTAGCATCTTCATCGATATCTTGTAAAGCTGCTTCCGCCCAAGCTTGCAAATCCTGATGTAAATGTCCGTGATACATATCCATCAGGTTTTCAATTAAATAGGAATAATGAGCATTACAATTAATAACTGAAACAGTGGCAATGTAATTGAGGTGTTCCCACTCTGGCAAACCCAGAGGTTCTACCGATGGTGATTCATTTCCAGGGAATAGCCAGATAAAACCGTCTTGTTCTTTTACTGGGTAGCGACGAATTTTACAACTGGGTAGTTTCTGATTGTCTGCTAGGTAGGGAACTGCTACACATTTACCAGATGAATCGAAGCGCCATCCATGATAAGCACATTCTAAGCCATTACCAACGACTTGCCCATGACTGAGTTTAACTTGGCGGTGGGGACAACAGTCATCTAAAGCGTGGATTGTGCCTGTATCATCTCGGTAAAGAGCGATCGCCTGCTGCCAAAGTACCACACCCACAGGTTTCTTAGTCACTTCACTACTACGAGCAACCACATACCAGTGATTGGGGTTGATACCCAACTGACGGACATCACGACTTTGCACAGCTTGAGAAATAGAAGACATAGAATCGCGTATTCTTGTAGGCGTCTAAAGTCAATTTGACATGGCTCAAGATCAGACTATCACTTTAGAAGCTAAAACTAACTGCGTCTACAAGCTATAAAGTATGTGTAGATAAATCAGTAACCATATTCAGCAAAAAATCTGTATGACAAACTACCAAGAAACCCTACCAACCAACCCACTCGTCAATGAGTTACTCGTAGAAACAGCAAGCATTAACCATGTGGAGGTCATTGAAAATGTCATCGACAGTCTAGAACAAGATGACAGTGCAATGGTTAGCCACAATTCAGATGGTAATTTTCTCTGGAAGTTTAAATATGGCAGTGTAGAAGTATTTGTCCAACTTAGTGGTACAAGTGATGAAGATACCATTACAGTTTGGTCTGTGGTGCTAAAGTTACCTGCTAAAGATGAACCCAGATTATTACGGCATTTATTGGAGATGAACTGTACTAGCACCTTGGAAGCTCGGTTTGGGATTATTGACAACCAAGTTGTGGTCATATCGACACGCACTTTAGCAGAGTTGTCTCCTGGCGAAGTCTCCCGAGTCATTACCATCGTGGCCACGATCGCCGATAATAACGACGAAGCTTTACAATCTGAATTTGGTGCAGCTTGAAGAATTTGAGATTGGAGTTTGCTCTATCGAATGCATAGCAAGCAGTGGCGACTAATTCCTTTGCTAGAAGCTGCTGGCAATGTGCAAATGGCAATTGACGGCTGGTTGCTAGCACAGCACCAGTCTGGAAAACATCCCCCGACTCTGCGGTTTTATACTTGGTCGCCACCCGCTATTTCCTTGGGCTATCATCAACGCCAATACCCAGAATTTTGGGAACATCTAATTTGGCAAGGTCAAAAACTGGATGTGGTCAGGCGTCCTACTGGTGGACGGGCAGTGTTACACCAAGGTGATTTAACTTACACTGTCGTCACATCTGGACTGAATGGCGCTCGCCTCCAAGCTTACCAACAAATTTGTGAGTTTTTGATTCAAGGTTGGCGATCGCTTGGCGTTGAATTGGAATACGGTACAGTTGGGCGAGGCTATATTCACAACCCTAACTGTTTTGGTACTGCTACAGGTGCAGATTTAGTTTTACCCGATGGGGCAAAACTCATTGGTAGTGCTCAACTGCGGCGTGCTGGGGCAATTTTGCAACATGGTTCTATGCGGTTAAACCAAGATGCTGAACTGTTTGCCCAGGTATTTGGTGCAGAATCTTGGACACAGGTGCAACTACCCCAAAGTCTCAGTGTAGAAATAATAATTACAGCGTTGATGGCTGCTGCCAGTTATTGTTTTGATATTGAGTTAGTTGTGAAACCTCTCTCAAAATCAGAATGGGAGGATATTTTGGGGTAAATATCAGTGTTTATCTGTGGTTCCTTTGATTGCTATTCGATGTTTGCAAAAAGTTAAATACTATTTCTACAGGAAGATGCACTTAATATTGATAAACACTAGAAAGGAGCCTCTTGCAAATAGCCTGCTGTTACACAATCATCAATTAATTGCAGCACAAATGGCCAGAGTTCTGGTGCGCCTGTTTCTACAGGTGCTACCCGTTTCATAACTTGATCGCGCCTAATACCATGAATGCGCCAAGTTCCACCCTTTGTGCGCTGGTTGTGCAGTAGAGGTTGTATCCGGTCTAGGGCTACGGCAAACTTAGCAGTGGGTGTTTCTTGTGCTTCAAACTCATCCCACAATGAACGCAACTCACTACCTATATCTGTTGGCAAAATTCCAAATAGCCGCGATGCTGCTTGTAACTCTTTCTCTGCTTTACTGTAATTAGCCTGCACATCGTAACAAAAGGTATCACCTGCATCAATTTCTACCAAATCATGAATCAGCAGCATTTTGATGGCGTGGAAGATATCAACTCCTACGGGTGCATATTCTGCTAATGTCATTGCCATCACTGCCAAATGCCAAGAATGTTCTGCACTGTTTTCTCGGCGCGATCCGTCGGTGAGCAGGGTTTGACGCAGGACTTGCTTCAGGCGATCAATTTCAATGATGAATTGAATTTGTTGCGTCAGTCTGTTGCTTTGCACGATGATTTCTCAAATACTACCTTAATCAGCTTAACGGCTCGGCAATTTTTAGGTGCAATTTCTATGACTGAATTATCTTTTCGGTATGTATATATCGCAGTTCTAGATTTGCCCGTAACCACAAATCTGCTATTGACCAAATCCAAAAATTATGAGTAGCCTCCGCAAAATTTTCTTGTTTGTGGGTAACAATTGCGTGTAGTTGGCGCTTACTAACACAAACCAGTTCAACAGCAGATTCAAAGTCTTTTAAAGGTGATGATCTTGCTTGTTGTAAAATACTATTGTCAATTGGGCAAATTTGGATTTTTTCTTGTAACCAATTAACTACTAGCTCTGCAATTTGAGTATTTTGGAGGCAGCTAAGATAATTGTAGATTTTTTGCCAGCCTACATCTGTAATATATATTTGAATCACAGGATGTATTATATCTAATAGCTTGCCAACATCTTCTACACAGTTGTTGCGATTCATTAAAGCTTCTAATATTAAATCAGCATCAACTAAAATTTTGAGCACTTTTAACCCCTATTACTCAATGATAAATTTAGTGCCATAAACAAGCTGATACGCATTGATTAGAGTATATCTCATTTTGCCAAAGAGATTTTTCAATAGCGCTTTAATTGGAATGACGAAAAGTTATTTTTTTAGTTCCAAGATTAAATAAAAAGAATTAGTAAAGTAAAATTGTAAAAATTTTTTATAGGTAAAATTTACATGGCATTATGCTCATTTTCGCTAGCCATAGAATGCCAATAAATTTAGTTTGTATCTTTCAATAGTAAATAGAATAGTTGTCCATTACTAACTGTGACACCAGCGCGATCGCCTGCTAATTTCCCAGTACCTAAAAAATAATCAACTCTGCCAGGGCCTTTAATCGCACCGCCAGTATCTTGATCGAGTACGTAACGACTCACAATCCGATGCTCTAATTTACCAGTATCATTGGCAAAAGGAATAGCAGCACGAATCAGTGCTAAAGCACCAGGAGGCATTAAGGATTTATCTGTAGCAATTGAACGTTCTGCTGTTAGCGGTTGACTAATAGAACCTTGTGCTGGCGCGCCTTGAGTTTCTTGAAAAAACACAAAGCTGGGATCGCGAGGAATATAAACATTTAATTCCTGCGGATACTTTTGAAAGTAATCGAGAATAACTGGCATAGTCATTCCCTCTAAAGGCAATTTGCCATCATTCGCCAGTTCCCGCCCAATGCTTTTGTAGTTATAAGCAGTATTACCTGCATAACCAATACTTGTCTGAGTACCATCAGTCAGTTGCAGCCTTGCAGAACCTTCAATTTGCACCATATATGGTTCCAGGCGATCGCGAAACCAAAATAACTCTAAGCCTCGGAGTTTACCTTTTGCAGCTTGTAAACCATCTGCGCCTTCTAGTTCCAGGCGCGTAGGATGAGGTAAACTCCACGAATCTAAATCTGGAGGTAGTTTATAAACAGGATAGCGGTATTCTGCTGTGGGCACACGACTAGCAGCATATAGTGGTTCGTAGTAGGCGGTGAACAAAACAGAACCTTTGCTATCCTTACCAATTGACTGGTAATACACAAACTCCTTGGCGATCGCTGCATGAAGTGTTGCGGCGGAATTAGTGTTGAGTAACAGTTGGCGGAATCTAATTAAACTTTTGTAAACGCGCTCGCGCGTGACCCCAGAAACCTGATAACTCTTGTAAACAGCATCCGCCCTAGCAGTTTGTAGGTATCGCAGACTACGATCGATGGAGGTTAACAGGGCTTTTTTATCCGCTGGTTGATTATTCTCACCCCCATACAGCGCCTCATCAACACAAGAGCGATCGTCCTGACAACAAGTAACTGGTAACCGCTGGATCAGTACTGCTGGCTGAGAATTGCTAGACAATGACACTGGTATATCCCACTTTTTAACTTGACATTCTGGCGAACTGAGTTCTCGATACCCCAAAGATGGCATCCGTACCAGGAAAATCAAGAGAGCAATAGGTAGGCTGATGGTAATGGCGGCAAGTTTTTTTCTCATCCAATTCCCCGTCTTCCCTTCCCTCTTTTTTATTCATTCATATTATGATATGTGGCAACTGCGGAAGGTGATATGCGGTTCAAGTAGCGGAAAATCCAATATTTGAAAATCGTATCTAAAATCACTGGGAATGTAGCAATAAATAAGAAGATAAAATCTCGATTGGCTGGTAATCCCCAATGGCGAGAGACACCTTCTAAAATTACTTCCCAGCCGTGAGGGGAGTGAAACCCTACAAAGATATCAGTAAACAAAATGATAATAAATGCTTTGGCGCTATCACTCAGACCATAGACAATATTATCGAAAAATTCTTTGATAATAGCGATAGAAGGTTTACTGACTAACAAAAGCCAGATAAAAGCTGCCACAGAAAAAATATCTGAAAAAACATTTTTAATAGCATTCGAGCTTTCTTCGCGGAATTCTTCAGCAATCTCACTAGCTTTCTCCTTCATGTGAGTTTCTAGTTCCTCAGGAGATAGTGGTGGTGCTTTGCTAATAAGATTTTCAAATTTTATTCTTTCTTCAAACCTTTCTAAGCTCACTAAAGCTTCTTCTTCCATTTCAACATTGAGGAAGATTTGCACTGCTTCTGAACCTCGAAAGCGTTCAACAAGGGGTCCGACTACCAATGCTTTTGCTAACTGATGAGTCAGAAGTGGTACAATAATTAGTAGTAAAATAAACCTAATAGATATGATTGTTCTTCTTTGAGTTTGGCGAAAATTTTGAACGACATCTTGTTCAGAATTTGGATCTAATTCAACTTGCAGACGAGTAATGGTACTTAAAATCGACCTTGGTAATATCCCCGTTGTATTCGCTTTACCTTGAGGCTTTTTTCTGACGTTATTAGGGATTTTTGGTATTGATGTTTGAGCAACTACTGAGTCAGTTTGGATCTTGGGAGGTTTATCCACTACTGCTAGGGAATTTACCTCATCCTCAACAACGGTATATTTTGAAAGCACTTGATCGATGAATCTGAGCTTTCCTAAAATTAAGGAAAGTTCGGGATATTCTATACCTGCTTTATTCGCAGCTTTTTGATTAGCTTCGTTTAAAAACCAACGGCTACCTTTAAACTCTGTTAGTCGCATCCGAGCAATTTTTAATTGCTTTTTCAGATCTGACTGAAAATAATCCATGACATTGCTACTGTACATGGTTAAATCAGGGTCTATTTTATTACCATTGAAATGTTTATCTTCTAATTCTTTAATCTTTAATGCCGCGTTGTAAGCCTCATCCAGTGAACGCTCTGGCGTTCGTAAGTACCATCGGTAAAGACTCAGCAAGAAAGGGTAAATTTTTTGGCTAAAAACAGAGTTATTCATCGTCCGCAATCATCCAGCATAATTTGGTGATTCTTAATTCTTAACCTTAAATTAACGCACGAAGTATACTAACTAAATCTACAAGGAGAGGGTTTGTGGTTTCTCATTCTGTTTGGATTGTTGGTGGTAGCCGTAGTGGCAAGACTGCTCGCTTAATTCAGCAGTTTTGTCGTTGGGTACAGAGCGAAAATCAAAATACTGAATCATTTTATACTAACCAAAAAGAGCAAAAAAAAGGTAAAAATTTAGCCAAACGCTGGGATGTTCGCCAAACAGAAACAGGAGTTTTGCTCTTGGCGGCTAACGATGATAACCGCCGAGAATTAGGAGATAGAATTGTTACGGCTACTTTGGGTAAATATCCTGTAAGAGCTAAAACACCTCTGGGTTTTTTTCAGGATGAAGTAATTTTATTTTGGCCGTTGCTGATTGATTCTTTCAAGCTAAACGCCCAATTTCCCGTGAGATTACGTCCAGAAACCGAGCAGGAATTGGCAACCAAACTCTGGCGTTCGCAGTTAGATGAAGAAACTCTGCGCCGTGCGGGAGTAAATGAGTATCGTTTGGTGCGGCGCATCCTAGATTTATTGCAATTAGCAGCCTACAGCGGTGAAAAGTGTGATCGCATTTCCGAAATTTTGGCAAGCGGGTTAGGAGATAATCCGATCAATTTAGAGCCGGATTTTCTCGCATCTTTGTTGCTAGATTGGCGCGACTGGTGTTTACACAGGGGATTGCTGACTTATGGGATTATTACCGAACTGTACAATCACCACTTGTTAACCAATGAAAATTATCAACAACATCTAGCGAAACGTTATCAAGCTGTCTTAGCAGATGATGTGGATGATTATCCTGGCATAGCCCGTCACCTGTTTGATTTCTTATTAGATCAAGGGGCAGTAGGCGCGTTTAGCTACAATCCTGAGGGTGCAGTGCGCTTGGGATTAGGTGCAGATCCCAACTATTTAGAAGGATTGGCAGGGCGTTGTCAAGTAGAAACGTTGATTGGGCCACCTATAGAGTCTTTGGCAATTGAGTTGGCTACGCAAATGGTGGAATTAGCCACAGAACCAACGGTGATATTAAGCTTGCCAGAAACGGTACAGTCAATTCAAACTACCTCCCGTGCCCAACTGTTGCGGCAAACAGCAGAAGTGATTGTGGATGCGATCAAGTCAGGACAAGTAGAACCAGAAGAAGTGGCAGTAATTGCACCTGGTTTAGATGCGATCGCTCGTTATACCCTAATAGAAATCCTCAACAAGCAAAACATCCAGGTAGAACCACTCAACAACCAACGTCCCCTGATTAGTTCACCTGCAATTAGAGCATTACTCACTATGCTTGCCCTAGTCTATCCTGGTTTGGGACGCTTAGTAGATCGGGATGCTGTAGCTGAGATGCTTGTGATATTGAGTAGAAAGCAAAAAGCAGCAGACAACGGCTCAGAACTCAGTAGTGACATCGATCCTGTACGCGCTGGGTTGATTGCCGATTACTGCTTTGAACCGCATCCAGAACGCCCTAATTTGCTACCAGTGACAACCTTCGAGCGCTGGGATCGAATTGGCTATGCAGCCACAACAGCTTATAGTGAGATATTACAGTGGTTAGAAAAACAGCGATCGCAACAAGAACAGCGATTAATTCCTAGCCCTATTTCCCTGTTATACCTGGCAATTCAAGATTTTCTTTGTAAAGATTGCAATCCCCCCTATGAGCAACTAGCAGCCTTACGGGAATTGCTAGAAACCGCCCAACACTACTGGGAAATTAATACTAAGCTCCAACAAAGCAATTCAAAATTACCTGCGCTGAGTTCTGCTGAAGCCACCATTGCCGAATTTATTCAACTATTGCGGCGCGGTACGATTACTGCCAACCCCTATCCTTTACGCCCTATTGGCCCAGCCAGAAAAGCTGTTACCTTAGCAACCATCTTCCAGTACCGTTCTAGTAGAAGATTTCATCGTTGGCATTTTTGGTTGGATGCTAGTTCGCCTCTGTGGGCAAAAGGTGGTGCGGCTACCTTATTTGGCGCGCCCTTGTTTCTTCAAGATAGGTTAGGTTCACCTTGGACAGCAGAAGATGAGAAATTAGCAGAAGAACATCGGTTGCAAAGGATTTTGGCAGATTTACTTTCTCGTGTATCCGAAAAAGTTTATTTGTGCCATAGCGATTTAGCTGTGAATGGGCAAGAGCAACTAGGGCCACTATTACCTTTGGTAAATGCTTGTGTGCCAGTTAATTCTGAGGCTGCTATTAATTAAGTGACTTTATTTACGTTGCTTCACTAAAAATTTATCTAATCTAGAGCTTTCTTTATAAAGACTTTATTTAATCTAAGTTTCTTTACTTAAATATTTACTACATTAATACCTAGGGATAACACTGAGAATAACAAAAACTTACAATATTCATTCGGATACATCGGTTTATTAACAGAAAATTCTTAGGTAAGCCATATATGACACTTGTATCTGGTAGTAGCTTGATTATGGTATTGGCGATTGTAGATGTTGAAGTTTAGGGTGGGCAATGTCCAACGCAGTGGCTCCCCCACGTGTATTTCAAAAATCAAATACTATTCCTATATTTCCTATACCAAATAATGCTTTAGAAGTAATCTTAAATATGTCATCAAAGTATTTAGTAATTCGGCATTAATAAACGAAATTTTATTTAGATAATAGCCTGCTGCAAACTAACTTTACCAATTATTAAATCTTACTAAAACCCTAGCTTTTTGACATTAGTAAACCTACTCTTGTAATGAACATTACTGACCTAATATCACCCAAATTATTCAAGAATGAACCATTCTGGCTCTTGAGTATTACCGCAGGGCTAGAAGCGATTTGTCTTACCTTAGTTTGGAAAGCTGATGATGTTGGCCATTTAGGCATGAGTATTCTGTTTTTGTTCGCTACAGGCTCCCTATTATGGGACAAACGACATACATTGCGCTTTGAAAGTGATGTTTTCTCCAGCATTGTGGGCTTGCTCTTAATTATTTGGGTGCTATGGCAGAGTGCAACTCAGAATCTCGAACATACCCTTCGTCTTTTGTCTTTTACTTCTGCTTTTGGTGTCAGCTTGTTGGCTTCGGGCTTCAAAGGCTTAAAGCAATATTGGGAGGAACTGATTATTCTGTTTTTCTTAGGAGTGCCCAGCGTACTTGCTGATTTATTAATTGATATTTCACCTTTGAGTGCCAAATTTGCTACATTGCTTTTGTGGTACTCAGGCTTTGATGTTACAAATGTTGGCGTTAATATTTATCTACCAACTGGCAGCATCAAGGTAGTTCATAGCTGTTCGGGAATAGACACAATCAACTATATATTAGGTATCTCAATTATTGCTCTGGTAATGTTTCCCATCGCTAAGAGCAAGCGGTTCTTCATACCGATTTTTGCCATTATCTTAGGATTTGTGATCAATGGAGTGAGGATTGCCATGCTGGCAGTGATGGAAGGAACCAACAAAGCTGCCTTTGATAGCTGGCACGGAGGACAAGCCTCCTATTCCTATGGCGTTTTAGGTATCCTAATTTTTGGGCTAGTCTACATGTTGCTGCTGAAACAAGAAGAGCAGCAAAATCACAATAGCGAGAGTTCTTCAATTAATTAAGATCTTACAAAAATTCTAAATGGATAGAAACCACCAAGAAATACCAATGTAGGCTAAATCAGTAAAAATCTGTGTTTATCTGAAGGACACTGCGTTCAGTCGTCAGACTGGAAGCATGTGTCCATTGTGCATTTATAATTTCATGTGCAGAAAAATAACATTTGCAAGAGCTGCCCATGAAATACTAGCGATACAAAAACGCGTTTTTCACCCTTCTATTACCTCACATCATGCATTGTTGGAGAGGCTAGGGGTATTTACGAAACGTCTGCGCCAGAGAATAGCAATTAAATTAGCCAACAAACAGGTAATTGCTAGCCATAGCAAGATATAAGTCGGAAGCATCACCACGCCAATGGCAAACCAACTATATACGTGCATTACCATGATTAAAGCGAAAATACTCGCAAATCCAGCAGCTTGCCAAATTTGATGTAATGGACGATGTAATGCCGTCAGGATAATTGTTAGTACTGTGGCTAGCAAGTTGGCTGGCACTAGAAATGCACAAATGCTCACGCAGTTGGCGCGGGAGAACTCAGCTAATGTGTGAAAATCGAGCATCAATGTGTTGGGATAATGTTCGCATATACTAACAAATTTAATATATTTATAAATAATTGAACCAAGCTTAGCATCATATTGCAGTGTCTACTTTAAATATGTAACATAATTTAAATTAATTTATGCTATTGAAAATTCTTAATATTTATTGTGGTGGGGATTACCCACCATAGGCAAATTAACCCATTAAAATCACTGTATCGATAACGTGAATCACACCATTATCTGCTTCGATATCTGCTGCTAAAACAGTGGCATTTTTCACTTCAAAACCATCAGAACAATCAATTTTAATTGGTGAACCTTCCACAGAATTAACTGTACCTAATTTTGCTAAATCAGCCTGGAAGAGCTTTCCTGGAACAACATGATATTTTAAAATGCGCGTTAGTTGGGGAATATTTTGCACCAGAGTTTGTATAGTTCCAGGCGGTAACTTAGCAAAAGCATCATCATTTGGTGCAAACACAGTAAAAGGCCCAGGACTTTTTAATGTCTCTACTAAACCAGCAGCTTGGACAGCGGTTACTAAAGTTTTAAAAGAGTCAGCAGAAACTGCAATATCAACAATATCAGCCATATATTTTACCTAAATCCGTGTATCCTAACTTAAAGGATAGTAAATCCTTTTTAAGTTTTGTTAAATAAATTTAGCTTGAAATAGGGCTGTCTGTATACAACGTATTCGCCTTATGATCTTCATAGAAAAATCTCTTTGTTAGCAAAATGTCCGAGCGTAGTTACGCCATTCTAGGAACTGGTGCATTAGGTGGCTTTTATGGTGCCAAACTGCAAAAAGCTGGTTTAGATGTCCAGTTTTTGCTGAAGAGTGATTATGAACTTATCAGTAAATCTGGTTTAGTTATTGAGTCGAAAGATGGTGATTTTACCCTTCCGCAAGTCAACGCTTACGATGATATAGAAAAAATGCCACAATGCGATGTGGTGGTGGTGGCACTGAAGACGACACAAAATCATTTATTGCCACAGATGTTACCACCCGTCGTCAAGGATAATGGCGTGGTGTTGGTATTGCAAAATGGACTTGCGGTGGAGGAAGAAGTTGCCAGAATAGTTGGCAATGTCAGCATTATAGGTGGGTTGTGTTTTCTCTGTTCCAATAAAGTCGCAGCAGGACATATCCGCCACCTCGACTATGGACAAATTACCTTAGGGGAATATGCGGCTAGTTATCAGCCTTGTGGGATTACAGATAAGATGCAGCAAATAGCCAATGACTTTATTAATGCTGGTATCTCGATAGAGTTAACCGAAGATTTATTATTAGGGCGATGGAAAAAACTGATATGGAACATCCCCTATAATGGCTTATCTGTAATTCTCAACGCTAGAACAGATGAATTAATGGCTTATGAACATACTCGGAAATTAGTTGAACAGTTGATGTATGAAGTGGCAGCAGGGGCTAAAAGTTGCGATCGCATCATTCCTGATAGCTTCATTCAAACAATGCTTGATTACACCGTAAAGATGAAGCCTTATCGTACTAGCATGAAAATTGATTACGATGAACGCCGGCCTTTAGAAGTTGAAGCAATTTTTGGTAACCCATTACGCAAAGCGCAAGCAGCAGGTGTGAATTTACCGCAGATTAACTGTACATACCAACAGCTAAAGTTTTTGGATGAGAAAATCCGAGTCAGACAAGAAAAATTTAAAGTAACTCAAAATTCAGACTTGAAAAATAATTAATAATCCAGAATTCAGGATAAGGTGGGCATTGCCCACCTTACAATTAAATTTAGAGTTATATTAACGGAAACCTAAAATTTCCGATATTGCCGCGACGATATCAAGATAAAAATTGCCGCTCACTGCTCGAAATAGCTCAAATTTAAAGCCAGGAGCACCAAAAAATGGACGTAAAAACCATCCCAACTGCATACCCACAAAAGCATACAGAAATAACCAAGATCTTAAAATAGTAGTGCGCGTTTTTTTACCTACATCGTCTTGTTGAGAAAGTAACTGCATTCCTTCATAGAGGAATTTTATACCAAATACTCCTGTAATCCCAAAAATTAATACATTTAAGAGTTTAAAAAATTGGTAAGAATTAGGAGCAGTGATCATAAAAAATAGGGTAACTGGTGCCAAGCTGAATAACAGCACACCAATTACTGATACAGCTGTTAGCAAGACTACAAAATGCTGTTGAAAACTGCTACGAGAACCAAATAAAACATTAAAAAAGAATAGAGTCGGAAAACAAATAATCAGTGTTAATAAATAAAAGGCGGGAAGTTTGATAGCACCAGATAACGCTTGTGCCCAACTATGAGATGCACCGATAATTGCACCATAAATTGCAAAACAAATGGAACTGGAAACAAACAAAGCGCTGATTTTACTTTGTAACCTTATCCCTTGACTAATTTCTTCTAAGAAACCCTGGCGATCGCGTAGTAAACTAATTAAAATTCCAAACTGTTTATTTTTGTAATTTGGCTTCTCTAGCATAATGGTGTTATGAGTAAATTCTTGATTGTTTAATTAATGAATTAACTACTTGCTAATTATTTATTAACGAATCCCTAAAAGATGACCAATAGATTGCAGAACGCTCAAGTAAAAACTACCTTCTCTATCTCTAAATAGTTGAAACGCAGAACCAGGTGTGCCAAAAAAAGGTCTGAGAGTCCATCCCAACTGACTACCCACAAAAGCATAAAGAAATAGCCACGAGAGTATAATCTTGCGGCGTGTTTGGCTACCTTCATTATCTTGTTCCAATACCACACTTGTGGCTTGGTATAAAGAAGATATTCCGATAAATCCTGTAAAAGAGAATATCAGGACATTGAGTAAAATTAAAAATTGATAATTATTAGTAGTAATCAAGAAAAATAGTGTGATGGGTGCAAAACTAAATAGCAATACACTAGTTACAGAAACCGCAGTTAGTACCAGCGCAAAATGCTGTCCAAAACTACGTTTAGAACCAAAGATAATGTTAGAAAAGTACAGCGTTGGCAAACAAATTAACAGCGTAATTAAATAGAGCGCTGGGAGTTTAATAGCAGAAGATATAGCTTGCATCCAGCTATGGTACGCGCCAATAATGCCGCCATAGATAGCTAGAAATATGGAACTGCAAACTAAAAGAGAAATGATTTTACTTGGTAATCTGACACTTTGAGTAATTTCTTCTAAAAAAGCTTGGCGATCGCGCAGTAAGCCAATTAGTACTGTAAAGTATTTTATTCCTGAAGATTGCCGTTCAATCATCTTAATCCTCACACAAGTTTTTTAGTAAAAACGCGATTAATCATATTAATGATGCATCGCGTCTATAATTTTTGTTAAATTATTCATCCGCATAATCGCTGCCAGAACCAAACTTCCAACCATCAACTAGGCGATGCCAATAATATTGTTGTTGGCTTGGTAGGTGCTTTATCAATGTTTCTAGCATTGGATTCAGCCAAAATAAGGCAGTGTAAATACCTAAATTCCCATAATGCACCACCCAATCCAATAAATTAATTAAACCTACTTGAGGAATTATTTTGGCAACTAATCCAGGATTTGCTAAACCAGTTTTCAAAAGTGTTTGCGTCAGTGCGGGAAACTGCACTACATCTTGCAAAAATGGCTTGAGCACGGTTGAACCCAGCTGTTGCATTTCCTGAAATACTACTGAGAGCAGTTGATTAATCTGATCTGGAGAAATATTTTGATGCACACCAACACTCATCGCTTTTTGAAACAACCAGGTAACAGCCAAACTTGGTTGATAAGGTTGCAGCAAAGCTAAGGCTTTTGCAGATAACTGATCGGTTTGCAGCGCTTCTTGAATACCAAAGGTTAAACGCTTCAGGTGACGCACCATAGCACCAAAACCACCAAAACTTAAAGGGGATTGACTACCGCTACTATCTCCCACTGGCAAAATCCGATTCCAAGGGGTTTTGAGGGGACTTTGGCGATAAGTGGGAAAGAAGCCAAACAGTGCCCGTTGAAACTTTAACTGACTCAATTCCACACCCTGATATTGTGGTAGAAGGCGCAGATATTCCTCAAACAGAGCTTCTAAACCTAAACGTTGTGGGTGTGCATCCATGTAGGTAAACAAGTAGGTGGTTCTGCCATCCTTCGCTGGGAAAGCTTCCCAGAAGTATTGGCATTGATTGTGCAAGGATGTAAATGATAACAACAAGTCACCCGAGTGATTTTCCGGAAAACCTTGAGCACAACTTCCCACAACTAAGCACAGCGCATCTGGTTTTTCTCCTTGACGTGCTTGTTGAGCGATGGGAGAAAGATGTCCCATTGCATCGATTAGTAATCTAGTTTTGAATTGGTTGTTTACCATCACCCCATTGGGATGAACTACAGCTTCACTCAAGGGTGTGTTTTCCCACAATTCACCCCCAACCGCCAAAAATCGTGTTTTCAATGTAGCCAGTAGATAAACAGGATCTACACCAATATTGAGAACATCCTCTACCCAAACTTCTGTACCACCTTGAAAGCTGACTCTGGCTGCGTTATATTCAGTGGCGATCGCTTGTTCTAATTCTTCGTTCGTCAGTAAATTCAATTCCAAAAATACTTCTAACTCTTTGCGGGAAATGTTCCATTCTTGCTCTCTACCACGGAGGATTCCCCGCTCAATCAATCCCACTTTGGCTCCCTGCACAGCTAAGGCGCAACCAATTAAAATGCCTAAAGTCCCACCGCAGACAATGACATCCCAGTCTACGGTGTCTAAAAGTTGATCGTTCTGTTTGACTACCGTTGGTATCGGTGCGCGATCTTCCCGCAACGATGCTAAGATGCGATCGCTACGACGCAGGCCTTCCATTACATCGCCTGGTAGTTGGGAGAGAATATCTTCGGTGATGCTCATATTGAATAATCCCCTCTAATCATTGTGCTTACTAGGCTAGACCTCTTTCAGCATAGAGGGTAAATGCACTAACCTTGGTTAACTGATCAGCGATATCTCTGCAATGTAAATCAGGCTGCCATAGCATTCATAGCAATAGCAAAAATTTAAATACTAAAAATTGCAATTCAATTTTCTATTTCTACTTAGTATATATCTGCCTTCAGTAGGGTTAAAAATTAAATTTAATCTGATACTTTTGATTGCCTAATTTAATTATTAAAAGTAAAGTTTATTATCTGTAACCCTTACAATATCAGTGTTTCTGCAAATTTTCTATCAGTTTTATCTTTAATTTATCTACTTCTATCTTCAGTAGGGTTAAATCATAAATAGAACTTTGTTACCTTTATTTGAGACATAAAACATCGAAGAATTATAAGCGGAGTTTGTAATGACATACACCCAAACTAGCGATTCTACTATTCGCGAACATGTTCAGGCTTGGCAAAAATTGGATGTGGATCAACAGCTAGCTTTGTTTTGGTTCATATACAAAGAAATGGGTGGCTCAATTACACCAGCAGCACCTGGTGCCAGCACTGTTTCCCCAGAAATTGCAGAAAGTTTGTTCAATCAAGTTAAAGAATTATCTCACGAAGAGCAACTCCAAATTCAACGGGATTTAATTAACAAAGTTGATAACCAAATATCCCGTGAATATGGTTCTTTTGGTGATACCACCAAGTTACTATTTTGGTATCGCTTATCTCAAGGTATGGATAACGGTACTATTATTCCCGTACCTCCTGATTACCAACTTCCCTCACAATCTCAAGCTCTATTAGATAAGATTAAAGGATTAGGTTTTGAGCAGCAGATTACTCTTTTCCGCGATTACGTCGCACCAATGGGTGCTGAACCAAAAGCTGGTGCGGAAATTTAAATTCTGAAATTTTGCGTCTGCTGTAGTAGTTAAATAAAAGCTTGCTTCCTATGGTTAATTAACTATAGGAAGCTTAATATATTTCTATTACAAGGGAACAGAATAATTCCCAATATCGCTTCGCTTCATATTGGGACTATTAATTATACTAAAGTCGATAGCGATCGCATCTTGGTTGAGTATATGATGCGTCTTAACAGTATGCCGTGGCTAGGTTACTGTTGGGGGATTGAACCAGATGAGTGAGCGCATCAGGGCACAGCGCCAGAAAGCAGGTACATCCAAATCTACAAATCCATCGCTAATATCACCAACATCCCCTTCGTTGGCGAATTTAACACGCGGTTTTGGTTTGCCAGCAGAGCGGATTTTGGCTAAAAAAGTGGATTGGGAGTCGTCAAAATCCCAAGCATTGCCGTCTGATGGTGAAACGTTGTCAGAAGAAGCTTCACTACAACAGCCTCTAAGTCACGATATTAGCCGGATATCACTGCGTCCCCAAGCGAGACTTACTTCTAATCTAGAGGTGCAACGATTTGGGGACAAAGACGCTAAATTACTAACAGCTGCACAGGTGAGTTCAGCTAAGGCTTATTATGCTAGCCGTAGTAAACAATATACGCCTGAGATTATTACGCAGATTCAGCAGACAGTTGGAAGTACACCTACGGGAGTGATTGACGACGAGACAATTCAAGCTGTGGCAAAATGGCAGCAAGAACACCCACCCCTGAAGATAGATGGTAAAGCAGGACCAAGAACCTTACCAGCAGCATTCCCTACAGGATTAGCCACAACTGATGCTACTGATGAGTATGTAGGTGAAGCCAAGCAAGTTCAGGCTGATTGGGCAAAACTGAAAACTACAAATGAACGAGCCGATGCTTTATTAACAGCAGTCAACAAGCAACTTACGGCTGCGGGTGTACCTGCTTGTAACAAAGCCATCAAAGATTTGGGAGCAGATGCAGGTCAGTTTGATTTTGTTACCTGGACATTAGATTTAGGCAAAGAAGCTTTTTCCCAAGCCTCATTGACCGATGAAGCGGCGGCTGATATTGCTGATACGGTCTACCATGAATCCCGACATGCGGAACAATGGTATATGATGGCGCAGATGCTAGCTGGTAAGGGAAAATCTGCCAAAGCGATCGCCAAAGAAATGGACATTCCCCCCAATATTGCCAGCAGTGCTGTCAACAACCCACTCAAATCAGGCAGTATGGAAGCACTCATAGCTGAAGGCTGGTATGAGAGTGTTTATGGAGCAAAAGCAGATTATCGCGGTCGGGTTCTCACAGATCTCGATACCAAACAAAAAGCTTTAGACAAAGCTAAAGAGCAGCATGATAAGTCTCCTACAGATGCTAATCAGGCAAAGCTAGATAAAGCTCAGAAGCAGTATGACATAGCATACGAGAAGTACAGAGACTTGCCAGAGGAAGCTGATGCTTGGAGAGTGGGTGGAGCAGTTACAGATGCTTATCTCAAAAAGTAAACTTCTCCAGATAATCGCCATTTCTCTCTGGGCTTTAGCTAGCTGTCAGACAGGTGCAATATCTATTTCCCAACCGCATAAAAGTGCGATCGCACCCTTACAGGCAAAGCTGAATCAGGAGACAACAATGATTGAGACTTTACAAAAGCTGTGTAATGTTTTATCTAACGCACCTTTGACTGCCCAAGAAGCTGCTACCAGCCTAGGTACAATTGTGGAAGACCAGGGAAAGGACTGGCCTGTGATTGTTCGACCATCGAATTCTGCTTTTAAAGAGGCGCAGGTTGTACGGCAAGTCGGAACTAATGAGCCAGCACACGTAGAACTTATTGTAGCTGAGACAAATAAACTTACAGTGAAAATGCTGAGTGATGCCTTTGGTAGCTATTCCAAACCACCAAAGCTTCATAGTAATAGACCAACTAAACTAGTCTTCGAGGTTGATATTCCAAATATGCCACGCACTTGTGCAGTTATTGCGGATGTCACGCCACAAGAGCATGGTGTCGAAGATGGCATTGTCAATTCAGTAACAATCAGGCGCGACATCAGGTTGGAATAGGCTGAAGTTTATAAATACCCCTCAACTTCCGCAAATTTACGCAAGCGGGGTAAACACTGACGCTGATAAAAACTACTTAAAGTAGGAATTGATAAACCAAATTCCTCAGACAATTCTTTCCAACTAGCTTCTGGGGGTAAGCGTTTCAAAATTAATACCTGACAATTTACATCTGGACGCCCTTTAATACAAGTACTGCATAGTTCCCCGCTGGTATCGGCTTCTGCCCAGATCCTGACGTTTTCTAAAATTGGCGGAGCTTCCGGGGTAGCAGCTAGGTTCTCTACTGGGTCAATCGTGTTACTATTGTCGCCTGAAGTAGAATGGCGCACCTTCAAAGGTACTTTGATAACTTGTTCCCGTTGCTGATTGAGGTAAAAGTCTTGCAGTCGACGTTTTAGATAGGCATTCAGCCAAGTTACAACACTCCCATAAGTGGGATCGTAAGCTTGACCTGTGCTAGCTTCACAAATGTTGCGGCAAAAATATAACCAAGTTTGTTGCAGTGCGTCTTGATAATAGGAAGTACTTTCCTTCCAGAGTCTACTTGCGCTCAAGCGAATGATTTGCGTAAGCAGCTTCTGACGTTGAGGACTTCCGGGTGGGTTTTCACAGGCTTGTGCAACTAAGTAGCGTAGCTGTTCATCCAATTCAACCATACCAATCAGGGTTAAGAACGCAAGAATATCATAGTATTGCGTATAACAATGTACTAAAAAATTACCCTCTGTCGTGATATTGCTTTTTCTACCTCATAGAGGAAATAGAGACTTTGAGGGCTATTGATAGGAAAGACGCGGAGAGGTTGTTAGATAAACTTTCCCCACGTCTTGCTGAAGCTGCTAATTATGCAACTTTGTGAGAGATCTATAACCCAATACAGTTCAGATAAGCCTGTTTTTTCTCTCTCTGTTCCCGTTCCCTGTTCCCTGTTCCCTTGCCTTCACAGAAGAATTTTCTTAACTGAACCGTAT
>NZ_MTAV01000009.1 GCF_002154695.1 Nostoc sp. T09 | reverse complement strand
TCTGCACTTCTTCTTGGCTGCATGGCCTGTAGTCGGTATCTGGTTTACCGCACTGGGTGTAAGCACAATGGCGTTCAACTTGAACGGTTTCAACTTCAACTCCTCTGTGATTGATTCGACTGGTCGCGTCATCGGTACTTGGGCTGATGTGATCAACCGCGCTAACCTGGGTATGGAAGTGATGCACGAGCGTAACGCTCACAACTTCCCCCTCGATTTGGCTGCTGGCGAAGTTGCTCCTGTTGCTTTGAGCGCTCCTGCTATCAACGGCTAATATGTTTGAGAAATCAACAATAATTTCTTTGTGAATCAAAAGCGCTCTTCCAATCGGGAGGGCGCTTTTTTATGGTTATTGGATAGGGCGATCGCTCCTGTGAAAAATAAGATTTTTATCCAGTTCTAGATTGTAAAAGTTATTCTTAGTAAATTTATGGGAATAATACAATTGTTGTTTAATTAAAAAAGCTATTAGTAATGATAATGCCCCCAACAGATCGAGCATTGCTAGAAAAGTTTATTGTTGATAATGAAGAATTAGACAATCTAGAATCAAAACTTGCTCAATTTAATATTTTTGAAGCAATTGGCGTAGTGCGTCAAGAAATACGTCACTCAAATTTTTTAGCATTTTTGTTAAATCCATCTGAAAACCATAGGCTTGATGACATTTTTCTGAAGCGATTTCTCAAGCGAGTACTTTTAGATACGGATGAGCCTACAGGTGCAAATTATTCAAATATCAGCCCTGTTAATATAGATATCGCTAATTTATCAGATGTTGAAGTTAGACGAGAGTGGAAAAATATTGATATTTTTATACACTCACCGCGTAACAAATTAGTATGTGCGATAGAAAATAAGGTTGGCTCTAAAGAACATTCACAGCAACTACTAAGATACCGCAAGATTATTGAACATGAATATAGCTCTTATAGAAAGATTTTAATTTATTTAACACCAGAAGGAGATCTACCATATGACAAAAATTGGAGAGTATATAAGTACTCTAAGGTTACTGAAATAATTGATAGCATTTGCACAAGCTGTAAATCTACGCTTGGTACAGATGTTTATTCCTTAATGGTTCATTATTCTACATTAATTAGGAGGCATATTGTGAGTGATTCGGATGTAGCTGAACTCTGCCGTAAAATATACATTAAGCATAAGCAAGCTCTTGATTTAATTTTTGATCATCGTCCAGATATACAATCGCAGATTGCTGAAAATATTTGCGAACTATTGAAAATTGAATCTCACAGAATATTTGTAGAGCCACCTAAAAAAAGATTTATAGATTTTGTCCCTATTGATTGGAAAAAAAGTAACTTACCTCTTTTATTTCACTTTGACAATTCTGCTGAGCATCTCGTACTAAGGCTGCTGATTACACCTGCTGAAAATAATACTAGCATTAACTTTATGCGTAAAAATATTTATCAAATGTACACAGATAATCTCAGAATTTTTCAAAATAGTAACAAAAAGAGGAAACTTTCAGAGACTTGGACTACTATATATCAAGAAGTTATCTTGAATAAGAAAGATTATGAAAGTAGCGAGTTTGAATTCTTAGTAAAAAAAGTACAAGATTTTTGGGAACAATTTATTAAAGGTGATTTTGTAAAGATAGAAAATCTAATTAATGACAATCGAGATAAGCTAATCAACTAAAATATCTTTGTACATCCTGAAGCGTGAGGATGAGGTTTAGCGATCGCTTATACAGATCAAGCGGGTTTATCTTTGTGCGATCGCCTGCCCCACAGCACTAAACTATAAAATAGTATGTTGGAGTCAGTTGATGAACGCTGTTACAATCACTTTACCCCCTACCCTCAAATTGAAAATCGACTTGACCGATGATCAGTTTTTCCATCTGTGTCAGAAAAACGGCGATTATCGATTTGAGCGCACAGCGTCAGGGGAAATATTAATTATGGCACCATCAGGAAGCGAGACAGACAGGCGCAACGTTAAAATCACTACACAACTCGATATTTGGAACGAGCAAAATCATCTAGGTGAAGTTTTTGGTCCATCTGCTGGCTTTAAATTGCCCAATGGTGCAGATCGTTCTCCGGATGCTTCTTGGGTGAAGCTTGAGCGGTGGAATGCTTTAACCCTAGAACAACAAGAAAAATTTGCTCCCATTTGTCCTGATTTTGTGGTGGAGTTACGTTCTCCTAGTGATTCCCTAAAAGACTTACAGGATAAAATGCATGAATATATTGCAAATGGCGCTCGATTAGGCTGGTTAATTGATCGCAAGAATAAACGAGTGGAAATTTATCGTCACGGAAAAGATGTAGAGATATTAGACAATCCGGCTATCTTATCAGGTGAAGATGTATTACCTGGATTTGTATTGCATTTACAGCAGATTATGTAGCTTGATCAAAATCTTCAACGATTAGGGTAGACATAGCGCATTTCAAAACAACTCTGTTCCCAAAGTGGTAGCAATGCTTGCTTTGCTGCGTTCATCTGAGGCTGTGAGAAATTAATTTTTCCGTTTTCTATAATCCAGATAAATATACGAGTTATTAAAACTGCATTAAAAGTTTTTTCGTATTCATTATTATTGATTCTTGTTACTTGTTCATCTAAACAACTAATAGCATTTTTAAAAGTCCAAGTTTTTCTATATATTGATTTGAGATTATCAATTGTCTCTTGTGTCTTCTGCCAATCAACTCTATGCAAATTTGCCATAATATAATCCATACCATCTATAGCAGAGTCAGTATTACGAACTAAATCTGTAAATGCTCTATAATATGCACCCAAGAGCACAGCAGAAATATTCTCTATATATACTTTGTAAAATTTGATAGTCAAAAACTTGTATCCATTTGATAAATTGTTCAATCTGCTCTGAAACTGACATTTGATAATCTACTTGTTGAGATAAATTTACTTGAGAGATGTTGTTGTCTAATTAGCAATTTATCAAGTCAGTTTAGATAGTGTAGTGATGTCCAATACTTTCAAATAAAGCTGAGTAAAACAAAGCACTAAAATTATTAAAGCAAGCAAGTATCTTAAGCAAAAGCTAAGCGAACAGTAGTAGGCTAATATTTTGGACTCAGGACTTAGTACTACTGAAGAGAGGTAATACTACTACTTGAGAAAGACGTGAAGACCGATCCAGCTATTTGCCACCCTCTCCTTACAATGATTTTATAAGAACTAATCTGATTCTCTTTGCCATAAACACTTTGTAAGGGCGGGTGAACCGCGGTCTGCGAGTGTTAGTTATCCCCTTTGTGTCTAGAGTGGATTCTCCACAAGCCTATGCAACCCACTAATCCCAACCAATTTACAGAAAAAGCCTGGGAAGCGATCGCCCATACTCCAGATATTGTTAAACAATATCAACAACAACAGATTGAAAGCGAACACCTGATGAAAGCCCTGCTAGAACAAGAAGGTCTAGCTAGCGGGATATTGACAAAAGCGGGTGTGAATCTGCAAAAAGTCCGCGATCGCGCCGAACAATTTATTCAACGTCAGCCTAAAGTATCCGGTAGCAGCACTTCTGTCTACTTGGGACGCAGCTTGGATACGCTTTTAGACCGGGCGGACGCTTATCGTAAGGAATTTAAGGACGAATATATTTCAATTGAGCATTTATTGCTGGCTTATGCCAAAGATGACCGCTTTGGTAAAGCTTTATTCCAAGAATTTGGTTTAGACGAAGGCAAGCTAAAAAATATTATTAAACAAATTCGGGGGAGCCAGACAGTGACCGACCAAAATCCAGAAGGTAAATACCAATCGCTGGAAAAATATGGGCGCGATCTCACAGAAGCCGCCCGGAAAGGTCAACTCGATCCAGTGATTGGGCGCGATGATGAGATTCGTCGCACGATCCAAATTCTCTCTCGCCGTACCAAGAATAACCCCGTACTCATTGGTGAACCTGGTGTTGGTAAAACTGCGATCGCCGAAGGACTAGCACAACGGATTCTCGCTGGAGATGTGCCTCAGTCCCTGAAAGACCGCAAGCTGATCGCCTTAGATATGGGTGCTTTGATTGCAGGGGCGAAATTCCGGGGTGAATTTGAAGAACGCCTAAAAGCAGTATTAAAAGAAGTTACTGAATCCGGCGGCAATATTGTTCTATTTATCGATGAAATTCATACCGTTGTTGGCGCTGGTGCAACCCAAGGGGCGATGGACGCTGGGAACTTGTTAAAGCCAATGTTAGCCAGAGGCGAATTGCGCTGTATTGGGGCAACGACTTTGGATGAATACCGCAAGTATATTGAAAAAGATGCGGCTTTAGAAAGACGCTTCCAGCAAGTTTATGTGGATCAGCCCAGTGTAGAAGATACAATCTCTATCTTACGGGGGTTGAAAGAACGGTATGAAGTCCACCACGGGGTAAGGATTTCTGATAGTTCTTTAGTCGCCGCAGCTACATTATCCAGTCGTTACATTAGCGATCGCTTTTTACCAGATAAAGCCATCGACTTAGTAGACGAAGCCGCAGCTAGACTAAAAATGGAGATCACCTCCAAGCCAGAAGAACTTGACGAAATCGATCGCAAGATTCTGCAACTGGAAATGGAGAAGTTATCTCTGCAAAAAGAAAGCGACCTAGCTTCCAGAGAACGCTTAGAAAGACTGGAAAAAGAACTGGCAGATCTCAAAGAACAGCAAAGAACGCTGAATGCTCAATGGCAATCTGAAAAAGATATTATCAACAAAATTCAGGCTGTCAAAGAAGAAATTGACCGAGTTAACCTAGAAATTCAGCAAGCAGAAAGGAATTACGACCTCAACCGAGCTGCGGAGTTAAAATACGGCAAGTTAACCGATTTACATCGCAAGTTAGAAGCTGCCGAAAGTGAACTATCGCGTGCCCAAGGTACAGGAAAGTCACTTTTGCGCGAGGAAGTCACAGAAGCCGACATTGCGGAAATTATTTCTAAGTGGACAGGAATTCCCCTCAGCAAGTTGGTGGAATCAGAAAAAGAAAAACTACTGCACTTAGAAGATGAACTCCACCGCCGGGTAATTGGACAAGATGAAGCCGTCACAGCCGTAGCTGATGCCATTCAGCGATCGCGTGCTGGATTAGCCGATCCCAATCGTCCAATTGCTAGCTTTATTTTCCTAGGGCCCACAGGTGTGGGTAAAACCGAGTTGGCAAAAGCCCTAGCAGCATATATGTTCGACACTGAAGAAGCTTTGGTGCGAATTGATATGTCGGAGTACATGGAGAAACACGCTGTTTCGCGATTAATTGGCGCGCCTCCTGGATATGTTGGTTACGAAGAAGGCGGACAACTCACAGAAGCACTTCGCCGTCGTCCTTATGCGGTGATACTTTTCGACGAAATTGAGAAAGCACACCCCGATGTATTTAATGTCTTGCTGCAAATTCTCGATGATGGTCGCGTCACCGATGCCCAAGGTCATACGGTAGATTTCAAGAATGCGATTATTATCATGACCAGCAACATCGGTTCGCAGTACATTCTCGATGTTGCAGGCGATGACACCCGCTATGACGAAATGCGCCGTCGCGTAATGGAAGCCATGCGCAATAGCTTCCGTCCAGAGTTCCTCAACCGTATTGACGAATTTATTATTTTCCACAGCTTGCAGAAACAGGAATTGCGGCAGATTGTGTTGTTGCAAGCCGATAGATTGCGTCAAAGACTCAGCGATCGCAAGATCTCTCTAAGACTGTCTGATGCTGCCCTTGACTTCTTAGCTGAGGTTGGATATGATCCCGTGTTTGGAGCGCGTCCACTGAAGCGAGCAATTCAACGAGAATTAGAAACTCAGATTGCCAAAGCTATCTTGCGCGGCGAATTCCACGACGGCGACTCTATCTTTGTAGATGTGCAAAATGAACGCCTTTCCTTCAGCCGCTTGCCTGTTGAGGTGTTTACTAGCTAATCCGGTTACCTATAACCTCGTTCAAAGACGCCAAGACACTAGAAAGTTCTTGGCGTTTTTGTACACAACTCCCTACAAGTAGCGATCGCTATTCAGCTAAATACGTGTTATTCAAATATCTATATTTTGATGCTGCTTAATTCTTACCTAGGTATGAACTTAAATAAAATCATCTTTTTTGTCAAAAAAATTCTACCACTGTAGATAAAAACAAATTACAATATCTTCTTTATAATCATCCTTTCAATAGTTGACTATTTATCTATGTTTATGCACTTCAAATTCAAACCACCACAGCTTTTGCAGAACTTTATAAGAAAAAGAACCAAGCTTATTCAAAGCTAAAATATCCAACCCGGAATTAGAGTTTGTTTATATGTAGTTGTTAGTAAATTAGAGAATTCCTATCAGAGGAGGAAACATTATATGTCACTAGAACAAGTTAATAGTTTTTATAACCTTTTAACATCAGAGCCAGCAATTTACGATCAATATTATAAGAAGTGCTGTAGTCAAGGATTTTTTGGTAGTTGCCATTGGGATAAAGCTAAGATTGTGAGATTTGCTGCTACTCATGGCTATAGCTTCAATGAAACCGAGTTAGATCAAGTATGGTTTGAAGGTGAATCCAGCTTTACAGAAAATTCTTTGAATCTAGCAAAATCGGGGAATTTTTCTTGACGACAAGGTGATTACATAGAAAAATTTTTACCCCTGATGAAGAAGGTATTATTCCTTCTAGTCTTAGTCCAGATCCTTTTTTCCAGCATTATGAAATGCTGAATAATAAACATTACCCAAGCCCGTCTTCATCAGGTTATCAAGCTTCAAAACAATAAAATACTGCTATTGAGCAAGTATAAATATGGTGAAGGAGATTAATAGCATACATCGAACTTTAAGCTCTTTTTGATAAATTAATAGCCATAACATTTCTAGAGAATCTAGGCTTTGGCAATACCTGATGTCAAGACGCCTTCCTATAAGAAAGCGTCTTGTCAATAAATTAAAATAACGAACCTGGCTGTGTTAAGAACTCTATTTCCTCAGGACTGGAAGGGCGTCCCAAAATATTATTCCGATGAGGAAAACGCCCAAAACGATCAATTATCTCCATATGTTTAAAAGCATACTTAATTGCACTAGCACTTTCAGGATCGTGGCTGATTTGCTGAAATAGCTTCACACACCGCCGCTGATCTTCCAAGTTTTCGCTATGTTCAAAGGGCAAATAGATAAACCAGCGTTCCACAGGCAGGAATTCACGGTCATAGCCTCTGGCTACAGCTTGCTGCGCTGCTGAAAGTGCTTCCCAATCAGTAGCAAAGGCTTGGGGAGTACCACGAAACATATTTCGGGGAAATTGATCTAGCAGCAGAATCAGTGCTAGACAAGATTGAGGTAAATCGACCCAATCATCTAAGTGCCCTGCTGCTGCCTTTTGGTAATCTTGAAGAAAGCGGCTTGCCAATTCCCGATCAAAATCCGGTGTTTTGCTAAACCAAAAATTTCTAGGTTTGCCGTAACTCGGTTCATCGGGATGACCAAACCAGAATTCCAAAATAGCTTTTGCCTGTGACATTGCTGTTATTGACCCTTACAAAGCACTTGCCGCATTTTACGCATATTCGCAGGCAACTCAAAATTCATTGCTTGTTGAATAAAAATAGAGGGGATCAGCATATTAGGCGTAGCTTGCACGTTATAAGCAAGCAAAGTGCCATTACCACAATCTTGTAGTTCTAAATTGGCTTTAAAGTCCTCAAAAGACCCTTTTTCCATCCGAAATTGAATTTGTTGCCCTAGCACTTCTACAACATTTAGGTAAATTTCGACCTGAGCTGTAAAAAATAAAAAAGCTTTTTGTGCGGCTTGATACAAACGCTTCGCCTCACCTTTAGACAAAACCTCACTTTTAGTAATGTCAGGAAAATAATGTACCCACCGGGGATAGTCAGTTAATTGCTGCCATACTTGCGATCGCACTAGTGGCACATACATCCAAGCGGTGACAGCACCACCCCACGCCGTATGCGATTCTGTTTTGACAAAGATTTCACCCTGCATGAGCAACTTTTGCTCGTTTTGATTCCAAGGCATACTCGAACCTTTATTTATTGAGTCTGAAATATGAGACGCAGACATATTGATTTTAGTTACTCCTCAAACCAGCCACTTTACACGGTTTAAACTACGAACCATTTCACTGGCTCGAGTCCAACCGCTTAAATTCTAGTTCCACTCAACTAGATAAAACTTCCGGAAATAGTGATTTCTTGGTAAATATTTGATGAATATACTTAAAAATATGTATCTATTATGAAAAAAATTTAAAGAAAAGATTTACCTACTTCTACACGAGTCTCACTTTCAGCGGAAAACTGAATTTCTAAAAGATAGAATGGCACAAACATCATCAAATATGCAAGTTGCATTCACTAAATTATTGAGGTCAGAGGCAAAATAAGTGAGTCAGTCTTCTTTAAATCGTAGATTAACCCAAATTTTCGGCATCCTACTGGGCATAGGAATAGCCGTGTGGCTACTGAGAGGGTTCGGTCTTCTCACTTTTATTCCCGGCGGTATTATTTGGCTATTATTACTAGGAGCGATCGCTATTGGGATTCTCAGTTACGTTCAAAAGACCTGGTGGCGTTTTTAACATTCACTCCGCTTCGCTCCTTCAGATATGAAAAAAGGAGAAGAGAAACAAAGGGGGCAAGGGGGACAAATAACTATTGGCCCTTGTCCCTTGACAAATGCCCTACTTTCACAACAGTAAAAAATAGTAACGAGCTTATGGTACAGTGCTGCCAGCTGTATATATATAGTGAAGCAAAATCAGGAATTCTCCAGGGGGAAGCACAATGGCAAAGTATATATGTACTATCTGCGGCTATGAATACGATCCAGAAGTGGGCGATCCAGATGGTGGGATAGAACCAGGAACAGCCTTTGAAGATATTCCAGAGGATTGGGTATGTCCAGCATGTGGCGCGACAAAAGATGAATTTGAACTAGTAGAAGAGTAAAGTTAACAGCTAGCCTAGTAAAGTAGGTACTGTTGAGAGATTTTTGAACTTGTTACCATTGAAAATTGTTGTTATTGGGGGTGGGGCTGCGGGATTTTTTGGTGCGATCGCTTGTGCTAAAGTCAATCCTCATGCCCAAGTTACTTTACTAGAAGCCAGCCGTCAACCACTGGCGAAAGTTCGCATTTCGGGTGGGGGACGCTGTAATGTTACTCATGCTTGTTTTGAAGCAGAAAGGTTGGTGCAAAATTATCCTAGAGGTGGCAAAGCTCTTTTGGGTGCTTTCACTCGCTTTCAAGCACAAGATACAGTAGCTTGGTTTGCGGCCCAAGGAGTACAGCTCAAAACTGAAGCCGATGGCAGAATGTTTCCCATAACGGATAGTTCCGAAACGATTGTTGACTGTCTGATGAATGCGGCTAAAGAGGCTGGGGTAGAACTTCGCATTGGTACATCTGTGGTAACAGTGAAACGACAAACGGAAACAACAGGGTTCGAGATTGTCTTAAAGTCAGGAGAGATGCTAAAGTGCGATCGCTTACTGCTAGCAACAGGAAGCAACCTTGCTGGTTATAAAATAGCCCAAGAGTTAGGTCATCAAATTGAACCGCCTGTACCCTCTTTATTTACCTTCAACATTCCAGATCAAAAGTTGAGGGCATTGGCTGGGATTAGTGTTAACCCTGTAAAGTTGCGCTTGTCTATTAGTAACAAACCCCCACTAGAACAAACTGGACCATTACTAATTACTCATTGGGGTTTAAGCGGTCCATCTGTTCTGAAACTTTCCGCTTGGGGGGCGAGAGTTTTACATGAAACGCGCTATCAGTCCAAATTATTGATTAATTGGCTACCCGATTTGCAGCAAGAACAAGTGCGGCAAAAAATTTTAGCTGTCAAGACTGAATGGGCAAGGCGGCCAATTACACTCCATCGCGGAGTTGACTTACCCCATCGCCTATGGCAATACATTCTCACCCGCGTCGGGATATCTACAGAAGACCGTTGGGCAGGACTGTCTAACAAAACCTTAAATAGATTAGTAGGAGAACTCACTCAGGGAGAATACTTAATTATTGGTAAAGGAGTCTTCAAAGATGAATTTGTGACCTGTGGAGGTGTTAATCTTAAAGAAATCAACTTCAAAACGATGGAAAGTAAGTTGGTTTCAGGTCTGTACTTTGCAGGAGAAGTCCTAGATATAGATGGCATTACTGGTGGCTTTAACTTCCAGAGTGCTTGGACTACTGCCTACATAGCTGGTAATGCTATAGGAATTAGCAATTAAGTAAAACCTAATATTCTGCTTCCGTACTTGCCCGGTGATCCTAGCATAAATATGTAATTAAGAATTTTCTTCATATTATCAACACAAACTAAATTTTGTGAGACATAAAAATTAAATACTCCGTAAAGTTGCCATCAATTGTGTAGCTCTGGGGTCTAGAAATGTTAACTTCTAACTAGCAAACGCTATTTCATACGAAACCAAAAGTTGAGTTAGATGAGACAAATAGTCCTAAAACCTTTGAAGTATCTACCGCCTGAAGTACATCCCTCTCTAGAGATAGATTCATTAATTCTTATTTGTTGAGAAAATCTCTAAGTAGTATTCACATTCGGGGAGGCAATCTTAGTAAGACATATTGAACGAGTTATTCGGAGGCAATTGTATTTAAATTACATTAAACCGTCCGAATTGATGTTACCTCTAACCAGGAAAGTAGAGTCTCAAGTATTACCTTAAGACTGCTACGGCTGGAGCCAATAGGCAGGTTGGTAAAAAAAGCATGATTACCGCGGTAGATATACAGTTCAATAAACCACCAAAATTAAGAGGAAACACTTAAGTCCTTACGTCTTGCCACTACGTGAAGCTTGAATTAAAAACTTATAGACAGAAGTATGAAAAACTCTTTAGCTGTAAAGCTTCGGAAAGTTGAAGAGACACAAAATTGTGTGCAGATATAGCCTATGTGCACAGTAATGCTAGAGATAAAGCCCATTGAAGTGCTGGGCTGGCAATACAGTTTTTAATCAACTCACCCCAATGTGCAATTAGGTAAACCAAAGATTATTGATGAATTAAATAATCCAGTAAAAATTATGACGATTAAAATTGTAACAAATACTAATTTAAGAGAAGTTCCTCTAGATTTGCGGGCATCTGTATCTCTAGGAGTAAGAAAAGGTTTATGGTGGCTACGATTAACAACATTGGTTACACTAGACTCTACTCTTTTATTCGTGGCTTGGATATTAGCTAAATATCATACTGATGCAGTGGATTTTTATTGGCAGACGCCAAATAGTTTTTCACCACTACTTATGACTGTTGCTATTCAAATAGCAGCGCTAGCAATTCAAGGTAATTATCAGCCTGGTAAAAAGCGTTATGACTATTTGAATATTATTAAAACGCTCAGCTTTGCCCACGGATTAATATTAGTTGCAGGTTTTTTGTATCAATCTCCTGTTGAGATTACACGCTCAACATTAATATGGTCTTGGTTACTCAGCACATCATTTGTTTGTACTGGCAGAGCGGCAGCAAACATTACACTTGAATATCTTCGGAACCGCAAAATTTTAGGACAGTCTGCTGTTTTTATTATTTGCGATCCTGAAGATACCGAAAAGTTTATTAGTTCTATTAAGAAAGAAAAGCGATACATAATTTGCGGAACTGCAAGTGCTAGGTGCTTAGATAGATATTATCGTCAGGAAACTATAGAAAAGCTCAATCAGTTAGGAGTAACGGAGGTTTTTATCGCTTGGAATGCCATCAAAAATAGAATGTTTTTACGTTGGTTATTTCAAGCATCTGGGATCACGGTACATCTTTTATCCGTGGAAATCAAAAACATTTATAGAAATGTAGAATTTAATCAAATTGGTGGCGTAACTTGTCTAAGTTTAGATTGTCCCATCATCACCAGTAAAGATTTTTGGATCAAGAGGAGTTTAGATTTTTGCCTAGCTGCGATAGTAGTAATTTTATTATTCCCCATTTATATAGCGATCGCTATAGCAATCAAGCTAGATTCTCCTGGTTCAGTATTTTACAGGCAGACCCGTATTGGTTTACGTGGCAGACCTTTTAAAGTCTGGAAATTCCGTACCATGCGGTCTGATGCAGAAAAATTGCAAAGAGAGTTAGAAGCATTAAACGAGACAAAGGATGGGATTATTTTCAAGATTAAAAATGATCCTCGCATTACACGTGTAGGTGCATTTCTCCGTCGGTATAGCTTAGATGAATTACCTCAGCTTTTTAACGTGCTATCTGGAGAGATGAGTTTGGTTGGACCTCGGCCTTTACCTACTAGAGACGTAGATAAGTTTTCCGAACACCATTTTATTCGTCATGAAGTTTTACCTGGTATTACAGGACTTTGGCAAGTTTCAGGCAGATCGGACATTTTAGATTTTGAACAAGTAATCAAGCTTGATCTTAGCTACATTGAAAATTGGTCACTTTGGCTAGATTTTGAAATTTTGCTCAAAACAGTTAAGGTAGTTCTTAATAAAGAAGGTGCTTACTAGCTAATAAGAGCAATATAGGGTTTACCAACCCAGTGAGTTACAAGAAGAAGTAATTAACCCACATGAACACAGCGAAAAGTCAAGCCAGTGCGTTCCTAAGCCACCCCCGTGCAGGGGTTCCTCCCGTTGAGGGGAGTGGCGTGTCGCCTTGCGTCGCAAAGCAACTGGCGTCGAAGCGCCGACTTCCGGCGAGCAGAACTTTTCAAGACAGATGAATACAGATAAATTCTTACCTTAACAGACTAGGAACCGCTATAAGCAATTCTGAGTTACACAATTAATTATGAAAATAAAAATTATGGAGAATTAATATAATTGGTCTAAAGCCTGACATATCTGAATACCTAAATATTAAGTGGGATCAGCATATTAATAATCATACTAATTAACCGCATTCCCATCCAAATTACCTAATGACATCAAAATAGTTTCTCTAGTAAAAAAAAAGATGAGTTTTGAACAACTAACTTAGTAAAAGTTAAAATAAGGAGTTATTTATGGAACCAAGAGGAGCTGAATTAATAAATCGTTATAAGCGCATATATAGATTTTCTGAAGAAATAGAGATAACCGAAGAAATGATACTTCGACACTGGGAACTAGAAAAAAAATTAACAAAAGAAATTTTAGATTCCCAACCAGAGAATCGATGGGAAATATCTGAACGAGCCTATACTGTTCTTTATAGCGAATTAGAGTGGCTAAATAAAACTCCTGAAGATACTAGAACACCAGCAGAAAAATATCAGACTTGGGTTAAAACGATAGGCTGCCACCCTAAAAAAATTTATGAAGTCGGTTCTGGTAAAGGAGAACTGATAGCATATTTAGCTAAATGTGAATATGAATGTAAAGGTACAGAAATTACAAGGGAGCGTGGCTCAAAACATGTCAATGATTCATCACCATACTTATCTTGGGGTAACTCTGATGGTATACATTTAGACAGTTTTGAACCAGCCGAATTTTATGATGTTGTCTTATCTAATCAAGTTATTGAGCACTTTCATCCGGACGATTTAAATACCCACTTTAAGAGTGCTCATATCATTCTTAATCAAAGTGGACGATACATTTTTACTACACCCCATTGTCATACAGGTCCTCATGATGTATCGCTAGTATTTAAATATGATAATCCTCAAGGAATGCATCTTAAAGAGTATACGTATCTTGAATTAGCGGAATCTTTAAGTATTGCTGGATTTCACAATGTATATTGTGCTGTTCCTACTGCAATTAGAAAACTGCTGGGAAAAATAGGAATTCAAAAAGACGAACAGATAATATCAATTGGCTCCTTTTATTTAAATTTTATGGTGATAGTAGAAAAAATTATTTTTTTGCTACCCAAAAAGAACTTACGCCGATTATTAGCTAAAAACCTCAGAAAAATTTATCTTTTTGCAGATAATATTTTTTTGGTTGCTCAAAAATAAATCAAATATTATCAACAGTAACAAAATAATTAATGGCAAACTCAAAGCTACTAAAAAATTCCTTGTCACTTTTAATAAATAGAATAACTCAAGGAATTACAACCTTTGTGATAACTGCTGCCATAGCTCGCAATTTAGGAGCTAGTGAGTTAGGGCAATACACTTTAGCAATAAGTTACTATTATATATTTGTGACTATTGCTTCACAGGGTTTAAAAACTTTATTTACACGAGAACTAGCCCGCAAGCCAGAAGAAATTCCAGTTTATCTGGTAAATGGTACTTTGTTGCAGTTAAGCTTAAGCATCATTGGTTATTTATTACTAGTTGTTGTAGTGTTTTTACTACCGTATAGTGATGACACTTCAATGATTTGTTACATCATGGGCTTATCAATAGTTCCGTTTGCCCTTTCCAATATTACAGAGGCAATTTTCCAAGCTCAAGAAAAAATGCATCTAATTGCTATTTCAACAGTACCTATTTATATCCTACGTTTATTAGCAATGCTTTGGTGTCTGCCACTGAAATATGCAGTTAGTTATATTGCTGGAATTATAGTGTTATCTGAAACTTTAATTTTATTAATAGAATGGGTTTTACTTACACGAGCAGTCAAACCAAAATGGAATCTTAATAAAGATTTTTTTCTAAGTACTCTCTATTCTGTTCGCACCTTTTTTGCTATTGATGCAGCAGGAATGATAGCTAGTAAAATTGATATTCTTACACTCTCACTTTTGGGTAGTGAGTTTTTGCTTGGTCTTTATGGTGCGATCGGGCAATTGATGCAACCTTATATGATTGTTTCAAATAGTGTTAGTCTTGCGGCTTTTCCCAATATGTCGAAAGCAGTAGCTTTAGGGCGGGAAAACCAACGTAAAGTTACAGAAAATATTATATCCGTTTTACTTTGTATGGGGCTACCTTTCATTATAGGGTTGTTATTTTTTGGCAGTGAATTACTAACATTTGTCTATCAGAACCAAAGTTTTTCGCAGGTAGCTATAGTTTTATATATCAGTTCTATATCAATAATTACATCCACATTTTGTCGCTCTCTGAGTTATTTACTAATAGCAAATGGATTAGAGAAATTCAATCTTTTGGAAGTTGCTATCACATGCGTGGTAGGAGGTTTAGCTGGGATAATTTTAATTCCTCAATATAAATTAATAGGTGCAGCATTGATGAGTTTAATAATGTCTTTGACTAATTTTAGTTTATATATGTACATCGCGTACAAACGCCTGTTTTCATTGCGTGTATGGCAAATTCTACGTCAACCACTGCTAATTAGCAGCTTAATGACAATTGTATTTTTAATCCTTAAGAAGACTAATACAGCTTTTTTATTAACTTTGATTATATCAATATCTGTTTATGGGTTATTTATGGGCTTAGGCACTGTTCATCAATTTGGAGGGTTTTATAAGGTGTGGCAAAAAATCTCAAGACAAGGTAAATATGCTGAAAAATAATTCAAAATAGAAGATTTTCTCCTATAGCCTTAAATCTTGATTAATAATTAAATTAAATACAGAATACTGGACTTTAACCACCTACGCGTTTTAAAACCTTGTAAATCTAATGGCTCTTAGAGTTGCACTACTAAATTTTTGCTTTGATGATTACACTATTGAATTGGCCAATAGTTTAGTGAACTATGTAGATTTAATCTTAATTCAACAAGAGAAAAGTTCTTCTGCTTGTAAAGGTGTTCTTGATGAGCGTATTCCTGTGCTGAGGTTTAAAAAACCATCCATGCGCAATCCCAAGAATATACTTTCTATGTGGGAAATGATGCGTCTAATTCGAGAAGTCAAACCTGATGTTCTGCATGTTCAAGAAGCATATGACATTTGGTATCTATTAACTATTTTGCTAAATAAAACTCCTCCTCTGGTGACAACTATTCATGATGTTTTTAGCCACCCAGGTGATGGTGAAACAGTATTTGCTTCTGAGTACACTCGACCTATTTCTTTCCATCGATCGCAACAATTGATTGTCCATACTCAGCTACATAAACAAACATTAAATCAGAAATTTGGCATATCTGAACAACAAATTAATGTGCTACCGCATGGTGAACTTGGTAGTTTATATCAGCGCCGCAGCCATAAGAAAAACCTATTGCGCGAGCCATATACTTTGCTATTTTTTGGGCGAATTTGGCCATATAAAGGCTTAAAATATTTGCTGCAAGCTATGCCACTAGTTGCTGAACGTTTTCCAGAGGTAAAGCTGATTATTGCTGGCAGAGGTGAAAACATTAATCAATATTTTCCTCATGGCTATGACGAGCAACGCTATGAAGTTATGAATAATTATATTTCTTACGAAGATGTAGTTAAATTATTTGAACGCAGCACAGTCACAATTTTGCCTTATATCGAAGCCTCTCAAAGTGGTGTAGCAGCGTTATCCTATGGAATGGGAACACCTGTAATTGCATCGGAAGTAGGTGGCTTAAAAGAGATAGTTCGACATCAAGAAGATGGCCTTTTAGTTCCGCCTGGCGATGTTCAAGCACTTGCTGATGCGATTATTGATCTATTGAGCGATCGCCAGTTGCAGCAAAAAATGCAAATTGCGGCCCTATCTCGCTCGCAAGAAGACTTAAACTGGTCAAATATTGCTGCTCAGACAGTTGATGTTTACCAAAAAGCAATCCAAATGTCCGCATAAATAAGCCTCTGCCTTCAAGATATGAGAAAACTTTTAGGATTTGCCGAGCGAGCATTTACGGTTTTGTCCCTGTTGCATTACTCAGGCGGGCCACTAGTGGGGATTTTAACAGGTGGTCAAAGTGAGGGAGAGGCATTAGAAGAGGCTTTTAATCCTATCCCGGTTCGGGTGCTGTTCATTTTTATTTATGCAGTTACTCTGCTACTGCTGATTGCTCGCTGGAAAAAAGTAGTTTATTTACTCAGCAAAGATAAATTTATCTGGAGTTTAGTTGCAATTGCAGTATTCTCTATATTTTGGTCTTATGACCCAAGCATTACACAAACTAGGACTATTGGATTAGTAGGAACTAGCTTATTCGGAATTTATTTAGCTACACGCTATACCCTAAAAGAACAACTTGAGTTGTTGGCTTGGACATTCGGTTTAGCAGTCATCTTAAGTTTAACATTCGTTGTGGCATTGCCAAGATATGGAATCATGGGTGGGATACATGCCGGAGCTTGGCGAGGTATTTATCCTCATAAAAATTCCTGTGGCATCATCATGATGCTGAGTTCATTGGTCTTCTTGCTGCTTGCTCTTGACAAGAAAGAAAAATCTTTACCTTTATGGTTGGGATTTGGCTTATCAGTAATATTTCTGATACTTACAAGATCGACTTCATCGATGTTGAATTTTGGGAACATGATGATCGCATTCTTTTTCTTTCGAGCATTACGCTTGCGATTAGATATGATGATTCCTACCTTATGCTTGTTTGGTACAATAGTTTCCAGCTTATTTGTCCTTCTGCAAACAAACTCTGATAGCATACTGGCTTCTTTCGGCAAAGGTTCCAACCTCAGCGGTCGTACAGATTTATGGTTAGCTGTGTTGGACATGATTTGGAAAAAGCCTTGGCTAGGTTATGGCTATGGTGCTTTTTGGCTTGGCGAGAACAGCGAAGCTGCTAATGTCTGGTACGCAGTAGGTTGGAAAGCACCCTATGCTCACAACGGATGGTTAGATATTTGGTTAACCGTAGGGCTTTTGGGTTTATTAGTATGTGCGTTAGGTTTTATATTCAGCTTCTTGCGCTCATTACTCTGGGTTTCCTACAGCAAAACTTTTGATGGGTTGTGGCCGGGAATTTTCATCATATACATCTTTTTAGCCAACATGACTGAAACGACATTTATGGTGCAAAACAATATTTCTTGGGTGCTTTATGTTGCAGCCGGACTTTCAGTGTTAATGTCACCGAAAAAGTCATCACAAATGGTTGTTTGATCTATGAATCAATTCAAAATATTAATGATAGGTGCAAGTCTTAAACAGAACGGAGGAATAGCTACTGTTGAAAAATTGTTAATTCAATATATTGCTCCTAATATTAAAATTCAGCATATTACCAGCCATGATGAGGGTTCGATTTTACACAGAGTCACAGTGTTTGGTAAAGCTCTAGCAAATTTACTGTGGAGTCTGTTAAGCCAAAAAATCGCTCTTGTACATATTCATCTTTCTGATGGAGGTAGCCTTTTACGCAAAGCTATTTTGGTAATTTTGGCTTTAGTATTCGGTAAGCCTGTATTAATGCACGCTCATGGAGCCGAATTCCATTTAACTTATAACAAGCTGCCTCAATGGGCACAGCAAGCCGTAAGCTGGGTATTCCGTCACTGTCAAGGATTTATTGTACTTTCAAAAACCTGGCAAGATTACTATGTAGACAATTTGGGGTTAAATCCAAAACAAGTGATTGTTATGCCTAATCCCACCGAACTACCAGCTCAGGTTCCCAATCGTCAAAACTCTACTAAGATTAATCTGGTATTTTGCGGGCGAGTGGGTCAACGCAAAGGGGCCTTTGATCTAATCGAGGCGTTCGCCAAATTACCGGATAGTCAAAAACAATCCACTCAGTTAATTCTGGCAGGAGATGGAGAGATCGCCAAAGCACAACAGCTAGCAGCCAATCTCAACCTAGCAGAACAGGTAACTTTTCTAGGCTGGATTAATTCTCAACAAAGAGATGAATTGTTATCCAAAGCAGATATGTTTATTTTGCCTTCCTATAACGAAGGTCTACCAATGGCCATATTAGAAGCTATGGGCTGGGGTTTACCCATAATTGCAACGCCTGTAGGAGGTATACCAGAATTGGTAATTGCAAAACAAAACGGTCTGTTAGTTACTCCTGGCAATATTCAACAGTTATCGCAAGCAATGCAGTTGTTGATTGCTGATGAGAACTTAAGGCTCTCTCTAGGAAAAGTTGCTAGAAAAAATGTTGAACAATTTGATATTAGAAATTATTGCCATCATTTAGCTGAAATCTATTATTCATTATCACAATTTCATCAAACGGAGGAAGTAGTGCATGAGAATTAATATTTGTGGCACAGAAATAGATAAATATAGTTTTAATGAAGTTGTTACCAAAATTGTTAATCATGCGCTCTCAAAAGGTAAACCAGAATATGTTGTGACTCCTAATGCTATGCATATTTTGTCCTTACAAAAAGATGCTTTTTTCCGAGAAATTTATCGCCAAGCTTTCTTAGTTGTGCCAGATGGAGTGTCTTTGTTATGGGCAGCTAAGTTTTTGCAAACTCCCCTTAAAGGTAGAGTTAATGGTACAGATTTGTTTGAAAAACTCTGTGCTATTGCAGCAGAAAAAGGATTAAAAGTATTTTTATTAGGTGGTCGTCCTGGAGCCGCTGAACAAGCTAAACAAAAGCTGAAAGATAGGCATCCTAATTTGTCAATTGTGGGAACTTATTGCCCCCCCTATGGATTTGAGTACCAACCAGAAGAATTAGAATCGATAAACTCTAAAATTAAAGCTGCATCTCCCGATATTCTCTTTGTCGGCTTGGGCGCACCCAAACAAGAAAAATGGATAGCTCACAATTATTTAGAGTTACAAGTGCCAATTTCTATTGGGATTGGAGTGAGCTTTGAGCTAGTTGCTGATCTGGTCAGAAGAGCGCCAGTTTGGATGCAAAAGACAGGTCTAGAGTGGTTGTTTCGCCTGATTGTTGAGCCTAGCCGTTTGTGGAAGCGATATATTTTGGGTAATCCTACATTTATTTGGCTGGTACTGAAACAGCGCTTTGGAACATTGAAGTTTAACTAATCATCAATAATTATAATTTTGCTAAAATTAAGAGGGTAGGAAATTGAAAATTAGTATTGGTATACTTGCCTATAATGAGGCAAACTGCATTAGCACCACGCTGCAATCTCTATTTAAACAGAGTATATTTAACGAGGTTGATACCAACACAGCAGTCGAAGTTGTGGTAGTGCCTAATGGTTGTAGTGATGAGACAGCCGCGATCGCTAGTGGTACATTGGAAAATTTGGTGAAGTCTGCGGCTAACTCCTCTGTATCTTGGAGTGTTTGCGAAGTTAAAGAAGCAGGGAAGCCGAATGCCTGGAATCATTACGTCCATAAGTTTTCCGATCCCAGTGCTGACTACCTGTTTCTGATGGATGCTGACATTCAGTTTCTTGCTCCTACCACTCTCCACTCAATGGTTGAGACGCTGGAAGTCAACCCCGATGCCTGGGTATCTGTAGACACTCTGGTTAAGGACGTAGCACTGAAGGAGAAAAAAAGCCTCATAGACCAATTGTCTCTTTCCGTTTCGCGAGTATCTGGAGCTAAATCAGTATGGATCTGCGGACAGCTTTACTGTACTCGCGCTTCTGTATTACGCAGAATTTGGATGCCCAAAGGTATTGAAGTTGAAGACGGCTTCCTCTGGAAAATGGTCGTCACCGATTTGTTGACTTCACCGGAAGTTCCAGAGCGGGTGGTGCGTGCTAATTCTGCATCTCATGTTTTTGAAGCTTACACTGATATACGTCGCTTACTCCGACACGAGCAATGGTTGATTTTAGCCAATACAATCAACACGTTTATCTATAACGATTTACAGTCAAACTGCAACAAGCAGCAAGATGCTGGTTCAATCATCAAGTCTAGAAACGAGCAAGACCCTTCATGGGTAAGCAAGCTAATTCAATCAACAGTATCCCAAAAGAATGGATGGGCTATCCCTGAATGGTTGCTATTGCGTCGATTTAAGAGCCTCCTAAATCTATCCTTGCATAAGGCATTAATCTTTTTTCCCATTGCCGTCACAGCATTTCTTGTAGACCTACTGGTTTGTTTCCAAGCTAATAATCGATTGCACAAGTGGGAGCAATATAGTTCCAATAAGACTTGAGGCTCTGTAGTTAAGAAAAATAACTGACGGGAAAATCGACAGACTTAGCTCATCTAGGAGATGATTGGCAATGGCAAACAATGAGTTGCTCAATAGGCGAAGTTTTCTCTACTTAGGCTTGGGAACTGCGGCCAGCATAGGTGCTGTGACAATCAGCAAAGCAATACATCCCCATCAGCAGATTCAAGCTGTTACTCCTTTAAGAAGAGACTTCAGCGTAGTTGGGCAAACTCCTTTAAAACAGCGTGCTGCTAGTAAGGGGTTAATCTATGGAGCAGATTGTGGCACCTTAAATTTACAATCCGATCCGGCACTAGCCAAGGTTGTTGCCCGAGATTGTGCCATGTTAGTGGCAGGATTTTTGAAGTGGAATCTTATACGTCCCTCAGGGGATAGATTTGATTTTACTAGAGGTGATTGGTTTGCAAGCTTTGCTCGCAAACAAGGTATGTTACTGCGGGGGCATACTTTAGTATGGCATCTGTCTTTGCCTTCTTGGTTTAAGGAGACAGTTAATCATCAAAATGCCCAGCCGTTGTTGACGCAACATATTCAGAAAGTTGTCGGTCATTATGCTGGACAAATGCATTCTTGGGACGTAGTAAATGAGGCTATTGATCCGCAGGATGGAAGATCTGATGGTTTGCGAAATACACCTTGGCTGAAGTATTTAGGGAAAGATTATATAGAATATGCTTTTCGCTTAGCTGCGGAAGTAGATCCCAAAGCGTTATTGGTTTACAACGACTATGGAATAGAATATGACACTCCAAAACAAGAAGCCAAAAGAAATGCTGTTTTAAAGTTACTAGAGCGTTTGAAATCGCGGGGAGTACCAATTCATGCTCTAGGTATTCAATCTCACTTAGAAGCTAATGGAAAGAAGTTTAACCCTAAAAAGTTACAGACTTTCCTCAGTCGTGTTGCTGACATGGGGTTGAAAATTATGATTACAGAGTTGGATGTTATAGACAAAAAATTACCTTTAGATATTCGTGCACGCGATCGCTTTGTGGCAGCAACTTATGAAGATTATCTTGGGACAGTATTGCAAGAACCAGCGGTCATCGCTGTAATCAGTTGGGGAATTAGCGATCGCTATACATGGCTTGCAGAATTTGAACCTCGTGATGATGGCGCTGCTGTCAGGCCTTTAGCACTAGATGCAAATCTCAAACCTAAATTGGCATGGAATGCGATCGCTAGAGCTTTTGATCGTGCCCCTAGACGCTAAATTCAGTATTTTTATCGATATAACACAAGCCTTGTAGATAACTTCATAGTTTTTTAATCTAATTAGTATATACTACTGTTGAATAGTATTATTAATTTCAATAGTAATGCTTCATGACAACTTTAAGTAAGTAAATTTTTTGTCTATTGCCTGAAACTGGCACTTTTGAAAATTCTATCTTTAGGAAGAGCTATGGAATCTAGAGAATCTATTGATTTCGACTTGGGTCGTTACTTATCGATAGTGAAACGGCAATGGATACCTGCTGTCACTATCTTTGCGAGTACAGTAGCTCTCAGCGCTGTAGCGACAACATTTCTGAAGCCAACTTATCAAGCAGAAGGCAAATTACTATTTAAAACTCCCTCTTTTAACGTAGTCGGAACTAATCTCTTGCCTAGTGACTCTGAAGGAGGGGGTTCGGGTGATTTGAAGCCTTTAGTTTCAACTCAGAATCCTATAAGTACTCAAATAGAAGTGATTTCTTCGCCTATTTTGTTGCAAAGGACAATAGACGAACTACAACTTAAGAATGCTATAGGCGAACCGTTAACAGTTGAATCACTGAAAAAAGCCATAAATCTAAAAATTATTGGTGGTACAGATGTGTTGCTAGTTAGCTATAACAGCCCAAATCCTGAAGAGGCTGCGGCGGTAGTCAACACAATTATGAATCTCTATCTAGAGAATGATATTCTCACAAATCGTGGCGAAGCTGAAGCTACTCGGAAATTTATGGCCAAGCAGCTTCCTAACACTAAAAATGCTGTTCAGGAAGCAGAAGCAGCGCTACGCATATTTAAACAAAAGTATAATATTGTGGACTTGGTTGAAGAGACAAGGTCAGCAGTTGCAATTATTGGAAATTTAGATAACGGGATTAATACGGCAAAAGCTGATTTAGACCAAGCCACTGCTCAAACTAGAGAACTTCGCCAGAAAGTAGCTCTAAGTTCGCAAGAAGCACTATCTGCGAGTACTCTTAGTCAGTCACCTGGAGTACAGGCAATTCTCACACAACTTCAAGAGGTAGATCGTCAGTTAGCTACTGAACGCAGCCGTTTCCAAGATGAGAACCCTGTAATTGTTAACCTAGTAGCTAAGAAAGCTAACCTCCAAGCTCTCCTAAAACAGGAAGTTGGGCAGAATGGTGGTACTCAAGTCAATATTCAACCACAATCATTACAGATTGGAGAAACCAAACAAAACCTGATCAGAGATTTTCTGCAATCTGAAGTTCAGCGCCAAGGTTTAGCTCAAAAACTTAGTTCTTTGTACAATTCTCGCTCTACCTACGAGCAACGGGTGAAAATCATACCTCAGTTGGAACAACAACAACGCGAGCTACAACGGAGGCTAGAAGTTGCCCAATCTACCTACCAGACCCTATTGAAAAAGGTTCAAGAATTACAGGTAGCGGAAAATAATAATACACCCAACGCCCGGATTATTGCTAAAGGTTTAGTTCCTACCAAGCCAGCATTAGGGCTAAAACCTTTTGTTTTAGTGCTAGGTATTTTGTTAGGAGCCTTTTTAGCGACTACTGCTGTTGTCTTTCTAGAAACCAGAGACAGATCTCTCAAAACACTTAAACAAATTCGAGAGATATTTGGATATACCTTATTGGGGATAGTTCCCTCGTCTACTAAAAAGCTTCGTTCCCGTAATCGAGAGACAGATTTAATTAATCCAGAAATTGCTGTCATAGATACGCCTCACTCCTTAACTAGCGAAATTTATCGCATGATTCAGGCCAATCTGAGATTTTTGAGTTCAGATAAGGTCTTAAAAACTATCGTGGTAAGTAGTGCAGTTCCTAAAGAAGGCAAGTCTACAGTTTCGGCTAACTTAGCAGCCGCGATCGCTCAATTGGGACGTCGAGTTTTACTAATTGATGCAGATATGCGAGTTCCTTCTCAGCACCATCTCTGGCAAATAACCAATGCAGCTGGTTTGAGCGAGGTACTTGTTGGTGAGGCTGAATTTAAAACTGCTGCCTGTAACGTCATAGATAATCTTGATGTCTTAACTGCTGGCGTTAGACCTCCTAATCCACTGGCTTTGTTAGATTCCAAACGTATGGCATCATTAATTCAAGACTTTTCCAGTCAATATGATTTTGTAATTATTGATGCTCCACCACTGCTGCTAGCTGCTGATGCTTTGACTTTGAGCCACATGACTGATGGGATTTTGTTAGTAGCTCGTCCTGGAGTTATTGATTTTAACAGTGCTAATCATGCTAAAGAGATGTTAGAGCGCTCTGGTCACAACGTCTTAGGTTTGTTGGTGAATGGCATAAATGAGAACAATGAATCTAGCACTGATTTCTATCATGCCAAAGAATACTTTAGTACTGAAAACATAGCCACAGAATCTAGAATCAAAGCTAGGATACATAATTAGCTTAATAGATTTGGAATATCGCTGGCAGTACTTTTTTAAATACAATCAATTTCGTTGCTGAGGCTCTATTTTTTGCAGTCTCAGCTTTTTTATGTCTCTTATCATACCTAGCAAATTACTTATGAAATGTCATTACTAAGAAGGAGTCAGCATTTCCTCACGGATAAAGCCGGGGCTTGAGCAAGGATGCGATCGCTTTTGTTTTTCTCCACAGGTAAATCTGCTTTCTTCATGGCTTCCCGCAGGGTAGCAATCGTTGAAGGTTTGGAGATTGCTACATTCTCTACCTTAGTCTTCTCCTATCAAAGACGCTATGCGTAGCTTGCTTCCTCCTAGAGCTACCAGAACGGCTCTGCCGAAGGAATCTTTTGCTTGCGTTCAATATCAAGCAAATATTCTTCTCGATTTTTGCGGAATGTATCATACTACTGTGGAAGTCAATGTTGCGATTTAAACTTTAGCAATTGCTACCTACTTCAATGGTTAGCGCTAGGATATCTATGTCTTTTTTCGCAGTATAAATATGGCGCAAAATTTTTACGTAAATCCAGGGTCTGGCAGTGATACCAATGCTGGTAGCCAACAAGCTCCTTTCAAAACAATTGCTCAAGCCCTCAAGGTTGCTACTCCAGGCAGCAAAATTCAACTGGCAGACGGTAATTACAATGCTACTACTGGTGAAGTCTTCCCCCTAACCGTTCCATCTGACATAATAGTCGTAGGTAATGAGGCCAACAAAGGCAGCAGTGTTGTAATTGAAGGTAGTGGTAACTACCTCAGCCGTACATTTGCTGGACAAAATGTTACCTTTGTGCTACTCAATGGTGCAGAACTCAGGGGAGTAAGTGTCACAAATCCAGCTAGCCGTGGTTCTGCTGTTTGGGTTGAATCAAGTACACCTACCGTTGCTAATAATACCTTCACTAATTCCAAGCGCGAAGGAGTTTTTGCTACTGGTGATGCAAATCCAGTTATCCTCGGCAATGTTTTCTCTGAGAATGCTGCTAACGGTGTTTCAATAGCTAAAAATTCCAAAGGGCAAATTAAAGCTAATACCTTCTTCAAAACAGGTTATGGTATTGCTATTAGTGATGCTGCATCACCCATCATTGTGGATAACAAAATTTCCGAAAATCGCTCTGGGATTGTTATCTCTGGTACTGCGCGTCCCATTCTACGTAATAATATCAGTGAAAAAAATACTGATGACGGTCTCACAGTGATTGCAAATGCCCTTCCCGATTTGGGCAGTGCCGATAATCCTGGGGGTAACGTTCTACGCAACAACGGTAAGTTTGATTTACAAAATGCAGGTGCTAACAAGCTGATTTCTGTAGGAAATCAAATAGATCCGACTAAAATATCGGGCAACATTGAGTTTGCTTCCACTCCCATACCGACACCGACGCCAACCCCGACGCCAACCCCTACACCAGCCCCTACCCCAACACCGACACCCATACCTGTACCTGTACCGACACCTACCCCAACACCAACACCCACCCCAACGCCAACACCCACTCCAAC
>NZ_MTAV01000110.1:53634-65996 GCF_002154695.1 Nostoc sp. T09 | reverse complement strand
CACCCAACAAATTTGGGCTTTATCTTCTTAAGTTGACACCAATGAGCATTGCTAAACCCTGAAGCGCGTATTTGTATCATTATTAAGGTGAAATGGTATTACCTCTTGCAATAGCCTCCTTACCATCACAAGCATCGGCAGCGCAAATCATTGTTAGACCAATTATCCATAAAAACAATGTTGTTGTCCGTCCACGTCCAGTTGTCCACCAAAAGTTGATTCCTGGGCATTGGGAACAAACACGACATGGTAGACGCTGGGTTCCTGATCACTATGTAAGAGTTTAATCTTGCTGAAGTAAGAAGATTAAAAGCGGTATTACCCGCCCTTTTACTTACTTCTAAATTACTCTGATAAACTAGAGGTTACAAAACAATTGCCCCAATAAAACTCTCACCTTTGTGGTGAGAGTTTTATTTATAATTATTTGTCAAATGGTAAGGCTGGAGATGAATTTTTAGGAAATATTGCTAAATCGGTTGCGGGGTCAAAAAAGTGAATTTTATCTGTAATTAATGATAACCACAATTGATCGCCAACACTCACTGATCTTTCTGGTGGGACTCGTACTTGTAGGTAATCAACTGTGTTCCTAGAAGAATCAGAATCAGCAATTGTGACGCTGAGAAAACTATCGTTACCTAAGTTTTCTACTAAATCTACTAGGACAGGTAAATTTTTCGTAGCGGGTACACTTAAGCTCAAGTGTTCTGGGCGAACGCCTAAAATTAGAGTTTGCCCATCATATTTTTGTAGAGCAGTTCCCCAAATTTGTGGGAGGGTAAGACGAAACTGGGAATGGGTAATTAATAAGGGAGCATGAAACTCCACAGGAATGAAATTCATGGGTGGCGAACCAATGAATTCTGCAACAAACCGATTAATAGGGCGGTTGTAAAGTTCTAAGGGAGAAGCAACTTGTTGAATTTGCCCTAGATTCATGATTGCAATGCGATCACCCATTGTCATTGCTTCTGTTTGGTCATGGGTGACGTAAATTGTGGTTGTCCCCAACTGGCGCTGTAATTTGACAATTTGAGCGCGGGTTTCCGCACGCAATTTGGCATCTAAATTAGAAAGCGGCTCATCCATTAAAAACACTTGGGGATTACGGGCGATCGCTCTTCCTAATGCAACTCTCTGCCTTTGCCCCCCAGATAGCTGTTTGGGTAAGCGATTGAGTAAGGCTTCAATTTGCAACATTTGCGCAACATTCCGCACCTGCACATCTACTTCCCGTTCTTTGTCAGAAATATAGCGGAGTCCTTTAGGTAGCGATCGCGTCATCCCCACAAAGAGATTCTCAGCCAAGTGTTGAAAATATTGAGATGAGGTGATTTGTCCCTCTGCTTCCCCTGCTTCCTGGCTTCCCTGCTCCGCATATCCAAAGCGGCGACGGAGTCCAAAGGCAATGTTGTCATACACCGACATATGGGGATAAAGGGCGTAATTTTGAAACACCATTGCGATGTCTCGTTCCTTGGGAGGAAGGTCATTGATCAAGCGATCGCCCACCCAAATATTGCCGCCTGTCATCACTTCTAAACCAGCTATTAACCGCAGTAAGGTACTTTTACCACAGCCAGAAGGCCCCACCAGTACCATAAACTCCCCATCGGCGATCGTCAGGTTAATGCGCCGCAGGACATTAATATTGTCTGCACGCTCTCGCTGTGCATCAGTTTTCTTACCAGAGGATAAGGACGATTGGGACGGCGAGGCGATACTTTCCCCTTTGCGAGGGGGAAAACTTTTATAAATATTTTCTAAGACAACTTGAGACACGAGTATTAATGATTCTCATTGGTTATGAGTTATTAGTCATTGGTCATTAGTCATTAACTGGAAACAAAGGACAAATGACAGATGACAGTTTAGCGTTAATCTTACACATTACACCTGAATACGAAAAGTTAAAAAAACAGCTTTCAGTATCAAAAGGAAACTAATCTTGATTCTAGGACTTTCTGAGGGTGTTGTTATGACTAACTCGATATCCGAAACTGCTCCTCCGGAGGCAACAGTTAATCCTGCCCATGACATTGTAGATGTAAAAACTACCGATTGTTGCATTGTTGGTGGCGGTCCAGCTGGGGCTGTGCTGGCATTGTTGCTAGCACGTCAAGGCATACCTGTGATGCTATTAGAAGCGCACAAAGACTTCGATCGCGATTTTCGCGGTGACACAATTCACCCATCAGTTATGGAAATTATGGAGGAGTTAGGCTTAAGCGATCGCTTGCTGCAACTACCTCATGCCAAAATGCGCCAAATTCGGATTCAAACTGCCGAAGATAGCGTCACTTTGGCAGATTTTAGTCACCTGAAAACTAAGTATCCATACATTACAATGCTTCCTCAAGTGAAATTCTTGGAGTTTATTACCCAAGAAGCGCACAAATATTCCAATTTTCAGTTGGTTATGGGAGCGAATGTCCAAGAATTAATTGTGGAAGATGGGGTAGTTCACGGTGTACGTTATCGGGGAGGTGGCGGTTGGCATGAAGTGCGAGCAAAACTTAGCGTTGGTGCAGATGGTCGCCACTCTAAGCTAAGGCAACTAGGTGGATTTGAATCAATTGAAACTTCTCCACCAATGGATGTTCTTTGGTTTCGTCTACCCCGCAAGGCAGAAGACGCAGAGGGCGGAATGGGACGCATTGCTCAAGGACACCTCATTGCCATGCTCGATCGGGGCGATGAGTGGCAACTTGCCTATGTCATCCCCAAAGGCGGCTATCAACAACTACGCGCTGCTGGTTTAGAAGAATTAAAAAAATCGGTGGTCGAAGTTGTACCAGAGTTAAGCGAGCGGATTGCCAATTTACATGATTGGTCACAAGTCGCCTTTCTCTCAGTTGAATCTAGCCGCGTCAAACGTTGGTATCGTCCAGGATTGCTACTCATTGGTGACGCTGCTCATGTAATGTCTCCAGTGGGTGGTGTTGGCATTAACTACGCAATTCAAGATGCTGTCGTCACAGCTAATGCGATCGCTAAACCACTTAAGAACCAAAATTTAGAACTCAAGGACTTAGCAAAAGTTCAGCGCCAAAGAGAATTACCCACACGGATCATTCAAGGATTTCAGACCTCGATCCAAAAACTGATATTTGCCAAAATTCTCACAACAGATCAAACTTTCCAACCACCTGCTTTTCTGCGCTTACCTATCTTGCGCGACCTCCCAGCGCGGTTGATTGCTTTGGGGGTTTTTCCGGTTCATGTCCAAACGTAAACTGTAACGAAATTGGACATGGATATTAATTTTCATGCTTGGTTGTGGAATTTTTTCGTGATTGACTGTTTTGAACCACATTTATAGTGGTACAATTATACTACTCAGTTGTAGAATTCAATGCTTGCTTTAGTCAAGCGAAGGGTGCGAAAGCATCCATCGCTTGGCTTTTATGCTAAAACTGACTCAACAGCAGTGCGTAAGTCCTACTCAAAAAAAAGAATGCATAAGTAATTAAACAGAATCAATTACACAGATTTTCTTCTTGTTCCCTGTTCCCTGTTCCCTGCCTTCACGAATAAATTTAATTTTGTCCAACTACTTATTAGAAATGTAAAAGTTAAAAATAGATATAGAGAGTAATTAGCGCTACATATCAAAACCCCACTTAAGAGCCAGCACTTGCGATTATCAGGAGGATTTTAATGAATAGCTGCGTTTTGATGGCGGAAATCGTACAAGAACCGCAACTACGCTATACAGCGGATAACTTAGCAGTCACGGAAATGCTTGTGCAGTTTCCCAATTCCCAAAAAGCAGAAGATGCACCAGCTACCTTGAAAGTTGTAGGTTGGGGGAATTTAGCCACAGACATTCAGCAAAACTACCATCAAGGCGATCGCGTCGTTTTGGTAGGACGATTAGGGATGAATACTATTGATCGTCCAGAAGGTTTCAAAGAAAAACGTGCTGAATTGACAGTGCAGCAAATTCAAAACGTAGGAGGCAGTTTCGATCTTAGTTCATCGCCATCGGTGGCTAGAAATCCATCAGTTACGGAAACAACCTCACGTCCACCATCTTCCCCTGTAGCTTCCACTCCTCAAAAGACTAACGCTAGTTATGAGTCAGCACGTCCTGCGCCTACCCCAGCTACTAGTACTGCTGGCGTCATTCCCAAAGTGAGCAACCCTGAACCTGTGCCTCAACCGACAAATTTTGAGCGGACTACTTATCCAGCAGTCAAAGAAGAAGAACCGAATATCGATGATATTCCCTTCTAACAGCAATTGCTGCTGAAAAGTTTTAGATAATTGATAACGGATGTAAGAGATGAGTTTTTTTGAGGCGCAAAGATAAACCATCCCCTACATCCGTTATATTTTTATTTACAGAACTTATGCACTCAGATCCCCCAACCCCCTTAAAAAGGGGACTTTAGAGGTTTCCCCCTCAAAAAGGAGGGTTAGGGGGGATCAGGGTTTCAGGCTTCAGTGCGTAAGTCCTAATTTATTCTCTTTAAGTACAACTCAAACTCAGCACTTAAAATCACTGTTAAACTCCAAATAACTATTTAATAAAAATTCATCACAATTCCCATGAGAGAAACTATCCTAGAGGTTCGCAATCTCCAAGTTGAATTTTCCAGTGATGGCAACATCCTCAAAGCCGTTGATGGAATCTCTTTTCAACTGCATCGGGGTGAAACTTTAGGAATAGTGGGAGAGTCGGGAAGTGGTAAATCAGTAACATCCCTAGCAGTAATGGGTTTGTTGCAAAGTCCCGGTAGAGTTAGTGGTGGGGAAATCTGGTTTCGTCATCAGGAGAATGGCACACCAATTAATCTAGCCGAGTTACCGCCTGAGCAAATGCAGCTATATCGAGGCGGCGACATCGCCATGATTTTTCAAGAACCAATGAGTTCACTCAATCCGGTTTATGACATTGGGTTTCAGCTAACAGAAGCAATTATGCGACATCAGAAGGTGTCAGCAAATGAAGCGCGTAAAATTGCGATCGCAGGTTTGCAAGAAGTCAAACTTCTTCCCAGCGATGATCGGATAGCACAGCAATATCTCGACACCTGGAACCAAACTAACCCAAATTCACCTAAACCTAATGAGCAAAAACTGGCGCAGTTAGTAAAGCAGCATAAAGAATCCATGCTCGAACGCTACCCGCATCAACTTTCTGGGGGACAGTTGCAGCGGGTGATGATCGCAATGGCAATTTCTTGTAACCCATTGTTATTGATTGCTGATGAACCAACCACAGCCTTAGATGTAACGGTACAAGCGACAATTCTGGAATTGATGCGAGAATTGCAGCAGCGCCGCGAGATGGCAATGATTTTCATCACCCACGACTTGGGACTAATTTCGGAAATTGCTGACCGAGTAGCGGTGATGTATCGAGGCAAAATTGTTGAATATAATACAGCAGCGGAAATTTTTAGCAATCCTCAACATCCATATACTAAAGGTTTAGTCGCTTGTCGCCCGACACTTAACCGCCATCCCCAAAAACTCCTGACAGTTTCCGACTACATGAATGTAGAGGAAACTCCAACCGGACAATTAGTAATTCAAGCCAAAGAACCCTCAGCACCCCCAGAAGTTACCACCGAACAGATAGTTAAAAGATTAGCAGACCTCAACGAAAAGCAACCTCTATTGCAAATCCGCAATCTCAAGGTTGGTTTTCCTGTTAAAGGCTTGTTTGGAGGCACAAAACGCTACACTATGGCAGTGAATGACGTTTCCTTTGATGTTAAACCAGGGGAAACAGTTGGATTGGTAGGAGAATCAGGTTGTGGTAAAACCACTCTCGGCAGAACTCTGCTGCGCTTAATTGAACCGATGAATGGGCAGATTATATTCGAGGGACAAGATATTACTACCCTCAAAGGCGAACCGTTGCAGAAACTACGGCGGGAAATGCAAATAGTCTTCCAAAATCCTTTTAGCTCCCTCGATCCACGCATGAAGGTTGGGGACGCAATCATGGAACCTTTGGTAATTCACTCTGTAGGTAAGACAAAGCAACAACGACGAGAACGTGTAGTTGAACTTTTAGAACGGGTGGGATTGAGTGCAGACGCTATCAACCGCTATCCTCATCAGTTTTCTGGCGGGCAACGCCAACGGGTTTGTATCGCCCGTTCTTTGGCATTAAATCCCAAATTTATCATCTGCGATGAATCGGTTTCAGCACTGGATGTCTCAGTGCAAGCGCAAGTTTTGAATTTGCTGAAAGAATTGCAGGATGATTTTAAATTAACTTACATATTTATTTCTCACGACTTAAGCGTAGTGAAATTTATGAGCGATCGCATTTTGGTCATGAATCGCGGTCAAATCGTCGAACAAGGTACAGCAGAAAGTATTTATCATGAGCCTAAAGAAGAGTATACACAGCATTTAATAGCTGCGATTCCCACCGGTAGCCCCGAACGGATGCGAAATCGCCAAAAGCGGGCATCATAAAAACTTTTGTACTGACCAAGAAGTAGTCAGGAGTCAGGAGCCTGGAGTCAGAATGACGAGTGTGCGAGTGGTGGATGACTTAGGGGTATCAAGCCCCCACTAATTGGATTCTGAATTCTTCTTCTTTGACTCATCCAGATGAAATCGAATCATTCCTAAGGTTTCGATTCCCTAGTTCCGGCTGGAGGATAGAAGGAGTTTGCATCTGCAACTGTTTGGCAAATTCTTCATCTTCTGTTATTTGGTGCCTGATTTGTTCCCAGCGGTCGTCATAAATCAGCTAAGGTGATACTTGAATATGGCAATACAATCTCATTCTGTTTTGGTTAAAAGAGCGATCGCCTATGGAATCCACATATATTAAGGTTTGCTCTGGTAGTTTTAGTAACGCTGCTGTAGCTTACAGGGAATTTTAATGAGAGTTGTGAAGTTAAACCCCAAAAGCGCGAAAGGTAATAATAAAGAAAATATATAAATTTATACCTTGATTCCTCTATTCCGCGATCGCTTTAGCTATAAATCCTTTATGTAAAGCGGATTATAGCGTTATTTAATTAGGCAGGGTGTAATACCCCCTATAGGTCTTGACCCCCACCTAATGTTTTATGTTAAAAAAAGCTCAGTCTCAATTGAGGCAGATAAATTAAATACATCGGCACCTAACTCAAGTTAGCCTTACGTGCAAAGTAGAAATCTGCTCATAGATACTATTATTGGCTTCACAGTAAGTGAGGCAGTTTTTTCATAGAGAATAGTTTAAAACAATGAATAAAAAATAGTTGTCTTAGCAAATATTGTTGCTAATTCAAAACATAGAAATTGAAGTTATAAATTATTTAATTGTGTAATCCTTATATTTATTTATATTTAAAAATGCTATTAAAAAAATTACTCATGTAAGTTTTATTATTTAAATAATATAATTTATTTCTCTTAAAGCATTATTTACTAATAAAGTGTAATTATATAAATTTTAGAATTATATTTTTATGATTGTAAAAATATTCAAATTGGATTGCTAGTAGTAAGCATTGAATTTTTATTAATCTAAATAATAAATTAAATTTATTATGTATAGTTTTAATGATTTTTTCTGAAAGCCTTGTATGGCAAGAAGTTTAGAAAAAGTTGTCATACTCCTAATAAGAAAATATTCTATTTAATTTAGTAAATAATATAAAAAATGAGATTTTTTATTAGATAACTTGAATTTCTACTATATCAGTTTATATGTATAGATATGTAAATGCAAATACAGTTGACATTGATAAAGAATTTAAATATCTTTACAGCTAAATATATTACATAAACTAAAGTGGCTTTAGAGATAAGATAAAGAAAAATAAAGCAAAAATCCAGTAAATTTACCGAGAAAAAAATAGTGTATGCATCGAAAGAAGTTGATAAAATAATTGCAATAGAAAAAACTTTAAAAATCCTATTGGTAAACTCCGATGAATTAAGCAGAATAGTAAGCAATTAAATACTCAAAAAATCTGGCATACAAATGCAATTATTAGTAGCCAGGAGATATTAAGCAGAAATTTTTAAGGATCAGCCGTTGTGTGTCTGCGGAGTAGATATTCTTCAAATTGTGCCAAAAGTAGAGGGAAAATTTTTGGGAACAGTTTGGAGAATAAAATCGCTAATGAAGAGCAACACCGACGGATATGGGAACAAATCGCCGTCAGGTAATCATGATTTTAACTGGACAGCACACCGATATGGGGAAAGAATCAATCTCCCCCCAACTACCGCAACAACTGGGGATACTCCAGCTACTTACTAACATTACAAACCAGCGGCTTACCCATTTACCGGATCTATTAGAAGTGATAGTTAGGGAAGTGTGTAATACCATTGATAGCGCTCAATTCTGTCTGATCGCGTTATATAATGCCCAAGCTCAACAGCTGGAATTAACCACCACAGCAGGAATAGGATCAGAAAAATTACCTTTTCTCAAACTCAATGGCAGTCTAGAATCTGGAGATCTTCTCTGGGGCTGGCGAGGTGAATCAATTTCCTCTGATGAGAATTTTAATACTAAGTCAGGTTTACTCACTCAGGTATTTGCCACTGGTGTAGCCCAGCTATTTCAAGGAACTAGAGAAGATATAGAGTGTGTTGTTGATGACTTTCCCTCATGCTCTTTGTTTCCTTGCGTCCCAGTCTTCTCAGCATTCACACCCGCTTCAATGTATGCTGTAGCTATTAAATCAGCACAAGCAGAACGATTGGGAGTACTGGCAATTGGTAACTGGGAAAATCCCCATGCTTTTAATGCTGTTTCACAAAACCTTCTGGATGCATTGGGTGAGGTAGCAGCGATCGCAATTAACAATACCATCATGCTGCAAGTCTTAGAGGAGCGTGAAGAACGGTTAGCCAGACAAAACGAAATTCTCTTAGAGCAAAATCACGAACTTGAACAAATCCGCCAGCAAATTCAGCTGCAAAACTTGCAACTTTTAGAAGCAGCAGAGTTAAAGTCCCAATTTTTGGCTACAACTTCCCATGAACTCCGCACTCCCCTGAATGTAATTTTGGGTTTATCACAAGTCTTGTTGCGTCAGCGTAGCTCCACCTTATCTGAGCAACAAATAGAGATGGTGCAACGCATTCTCAATAATGGCAATCATTTGCTATCCATTATTGAAGATATGCTTGACTTTGCTAATGTCGAAGCTGGTAATTTGTCGTTGCAAGCAGAAGAGTTTAATTTAGCGGATTTGGTTTTGACAACCGTAGCTGAACATCGTTCCCTAGCCGAGGAAAAGTTATTAGATTTGCAAGTAGATGTCAATCTTACTTGTCCCTTGATAGTAAACGACAGCGATCGCCTCAGGCAGGTTTTAGTCAAGCTGTTGTCAAACGCCATCAAATTCACAGCCACCGGTGGCGTTAAAGTCAAAGCTTGGGAAATTTCTAGTGAGAGAATTGCGATCGCAGTTCAAGATACAGGCATAGGTATTGCTCCAGATTACCTAGAGTGTATTTTTGAGCAATTTCGGCAAGTCGATCAAAGTAATAGTCGTAAGTATGAGGGTATGGGTTTAGGGCTAGCAATTACCAAATCATTAGTACAGATGATGCAAGGTACAATTAGCGTCACCAGCAACCTCGGTGAAGGCTCCACCTTCCACATCGAATTGCCAAAACAAATCAGCCTTCAGTGGGTAATTTAAAATAGTCAAGAGTCTATAGAAATCCGGTTTGATATTTAAAAAAATGACCTACTCTTAAAGCTTAAGTGTTGGGTGCCCTACGTGTATTTTAAAAATAAAATACTAGTCCTCTAGGCTAAAAACAATCACGCTGGAATCTGTGTATTTTCATCAGAAGCTATTTCACCCAACTCATGCCTGTCTAAACTTTTATTCCTATCTTGAAATTCATCCAACAACCTGTAGAAGGCATGAAAACCCTCTTGTTCGCTTCCACAATGAAGCATAATTATCTTAGCCCAAGAATTAGAAGTTGATACATGATATTTTTTTTGTATCCAAGGTTGAAACTCCCGATAAAAATCCATTTCTTCCATAGTTGCTTCAACCCCTAATTCTCTCAAAGCAGTTTTAAAACCAACTATAAAATGAAACAAATCACTGACAGAAGTACATCCAATATACATTCCTGGCTTAGTTTTAATTTTTGATAAAATCTCAAATAATTTGCTCATTTCCTCAAACCTCATTTCCATAATTATTTCGTTCTAAATCTCATCCAAATAATCAACAATAAATTCACCACTGGAGCATTCAAAATCATTGAGCCAATTCCTAAGAGTCAATCCCTCCGTTGACAAATTATCAAATACTCTTTCTTTAACCTCCACACCGTAATGAATCCCATTCAGTGTAATTGAATCGTTTATTAATAGCTTTTCTAGACGTTTACTAATTATATAATCCTCACCTAATCGCGTTTGAATTTTAATAATTCTTCCAGAAATACTATTCTCTCTTAACCACTGCATCACAGCAGTAGCGCATTCCTCACATTTATACAGTTCAAAATTTGCAACTATGCTACCAACTTCCTGATAAATCTTCTCATTGGATAACTGATTCACTCCCACACCCCAATATCAAATAAATCTTGTCCTCCTTGTCCCCCTGCTCCCAATACAGTTCGGATAAGCACTTTTCATTTCCCTTGTAGTTTGGGCAAAGGGCAAGGGAAAAAGGGTTAAGGGTGAATTTAAACCTTTCCCCTTTTCCCTTTTCCCCTTAACCGAACCGTATTGCCCCTGCTCCCTGCTCCCCTGCTTCCCTTCACTCCTTCCTCTCTGCTATCCTGAGCTTGGCAGAGCGCGATCGCGGATTTTGGGCAATTTCTTCTTCTTGGGCTGTGATCGGTTTTTTGGTTATAACTCGCAATAATGGTGAATTTCTTAAGCTATGCTTCACTATGCGGTCTTCTAGGCTGTGAAAACTGATCATTGCAATTCTGCCACCAGGAATAAGAGCGTTTGGTGCCTTATCCAAGAAGGTTTCCAAGGATTTTAGCTCGTCGTTGACTACAATTCGCAGAGCTTGAAAAACGCGGGTAGCTGGGTGAATTCTCCCATAACGGTATTTAGGAGGAACACAGGATGCGATCGCTTCTGCTAATTCCACAGTAGTATGCAACGGCCGTCTTTCGACAATACGTCTGGCAATGCGCCGCGATAATCTTTCCTCACCGTATTTAAAAAAGATTTCTGCTAATTCTGCTTCATCCCAGTCATTAATCACATCAGCCGCAGTTAATGATTGTCTTAGATCCATGCGCATATCTAAACTGGCGGTGTGGCGGAAGCTAAAACCGCGCTCTGGTGTATCCAAATGGTAAGAGCTAACTCCTAAATCGGCGACTATACCATCAAAAGTCCCCTGTGAAAATTCATAAGCGGCAAAGTTACTGCGAATGAAGTTAACCTGGTTTTGATATGCAACTAAATACTTTTGGGCGGCGGCTAAAGCATCCGCATCTTGATCTATAGCTGTTACTTGCACATTCAACGCGGCTTCTAACAGTAGGCGACTATGACCACCACCCCCTACTGTTGCATCTAAATAATGTCCACCGGAATGCACTGCTAAACCTTCAATTAGCTCCCGACTCAACACGGGAATATGTGAAAACATCGGTTCTTCTGTATCCAGCGGTTTTTGCGAATCTAGGCTCATGTTTATTTTTGTTTCTTTAGAGAGAATAAATAAAAACTTAATAAATTGCAATTTTAAGGATTTGATAAAGCTTTTTCAAAGATTTAACTTAGTTCTTCGGATGGATGACATATTGCCACTGAGAGGATTTGCGGATTTTTAATCACCCCTCTTAGTAGCAGTTTACAAGATATTCATATATACTAATGGGTACTATTGCTTATTTGAATTACTGGGATCAGGTATTAAACTAAGCTTGAACAAAAAGCTCCAGGGTATGGGAAGATAGTTCAGTTAAATTTTGATTAAGTACTTCCCCTGAGATTTCGCATTTACCACCGTAAATTCACTAATGATTGAAGTCAAATTAATTTTGACAAAATCTACGTGATATTAGTTTGTCGCCAAGCATCACGACAAATAAGTTTCGCGTGCATATCAAATTCATCAGTTATTCGGAGGTGGAAAGTTTTATGGATATGTGGATTGGCAAAAAATACCTGGCGATGGGAAATCGCACTTAAAAATCTAAAAATCTGGCGATCGCGCACAGATAGATGAAATGATAGGTTCTGGATGACAGAGCTATCGGAGGTTAATTATCAATTGGGAAATTGCTCAAATGTTTAGGCAACGCTCTCATCAGAGAAAATTTTTTGTAACTTTAGCTAGCAGCATGATGAAAGCAGCTGATCAATTCCGAGGGACACTTAAATACTGGCGTATGTTCCTCATTGAAACAGGACCAATGATGGTAGCGTGTGG
>NZ_MTAV01000110.1:53504-53624 GCF_002154695.1 Nostoc sp. T09 | reverse complement strand
AGTCAACGCCGTGCGCAAAGACGAAGATTGGCAAAATATCGCCAGAACACCCTTATTAGTGGTGGTTGCAGTCACAATCGCGGATGTATTAACAGGGTTTGTCATTGGTAGCGGTAATAA